>JAFMKX010000053.1 GCA_017852615.1 Pontimonas sp.
CCGCATCCAAGCGACGCTTCTTCCCATCCCACGTCGGCGCCTTAAACCTCAACAACGGCGCCAACTCAGAAGGCCTCGGAAAACGACGCTTAACCATGGGTAGACCCCTCACTGTCCATCGGTTGATAGCTCACTAAATCAGCAGTGGATCGAACCAGAGCCCGCATCGACTGAAGATCACCGCTGATGAGACCCGCTGCTCGCGCTTGGACCAAAATATTTCCTACCGCTGTGGCCTCGACCGGACCCGCCACGACGGGGATGCCAGCATGATTGGCCACAGATTGACAGAGATCAGCAATCGCAGAGCCCCCACCGACCATACAAATCTCATCAATCGTGGTCGCACAGAGTGAACCTGCCGTGTGAACAGCAAGCGCCATAGCCGAAGCGAGGCTCTGGATGATGCTGGCAACAATCGCAACGGGCTCGTCCACGTGAGCAACGCCGTGCGATTGGCACCAGGATCGGATGCGCGAGGGAATATCACCAGGTGCCATAAAGACAGGGTCATTCACATCGAACAGAGAGATCTCACCGGAATAGTCGTGAGCAGCCTCGACGAATTCCTCAACACTGCGAGGGTCTCCCTTCAAATTCCACTGGGCAACGCTTTCGTTGAGGAGCCACAAGCCCATCACGTTGTGCAAAAAACGAATGCGACCATCAACACCGCGCTCATTGGTGAAGTTTGCTTCGCGGGCAGCATCCGTGAGGATAGGCCGCGCTACCTCAACACCCACAAGTCCCCAGGTGCCACAAGAAATGTAGGCGCTGGAGGCACTGCGCATCGGAGCTGCTACTACCGCAGATGCAGTGTCGTGTGACCCCACCGACACTACGGGTGCACTGAACCCGACTTCAGTGGCAATGCTGTCTCGGAGTGCACCCAGCGGCTGGCCTGGATTAATTAGGGGTGGAAATAAATCCATTCGAGCGCCTGTGGCGCCCACTAACTCTGGGCTGAACTCCCCGGTCTCCACGTCCAGCAAACCCGAGGTTGAGGCGTTTGTGATTTCAGCTCGTTGCTCTCCGGTAAGCCAGAAGTTAATCAAATCGGGAATCATTAACAACACCTCGGAATCCCCAGCACCACCATCCCACTCTTCGGTGGCCAACTGGTAGAGGGTGTTGATCGGCAGAAACTGGAGCCCGTTCTTGCTAAAGAGATCAGGGAAAGGGAAAGTTCGGTGAACCTTTTCCACCCCACGCTCTGTTCGAGCGTCCCGATAGTGAAAAGGCTCGGAGAGCAGAACTCCCGCTGAGAGTAAGCCGTAATCAACGGCCCACGAATCCACGCCGATGGAGGTGATGGTCCCTGTTCTCTTGCCCGCAATCTTCAGCCCCACGAGGATTTCTTCAAAGAGTCCCGTAATGTCCCACTTGAGTCCTTCAGGCGTCTCGACCGGACCGTTGGCAAAGCGATGAACGACCTCATAGCTCAGGTGGTCTGGCCCCACAGACGCTTCAATAACTCGGCCACTGGTGGCACCAAGATCAATAGCAAGAATGCGGGAACTCATCGAAGGAAAGCCGCCGCCACTCCCGAGTCCACAGGTAAATGCATACCCGTGGTCAGGGTTAGATCGGGACCGGTGAGAACAGATACAGCATCCGCAATGCTTTCGGGGAGAACTTCCTTCTTCAAAATGGTGCGTTGCGCGTAGAAGGTACCGAGGTCTTCTTCTTTGACACCATACGTCTTGGCCCGATTCGCGCCCCAGCCAGCGGCAAAAATACCCGAACCTCGAACGACACCATCCGGATTGATGCCATTGACCCGAATGCCATATTCCCCCAGTTCAACTGCTAACAATCGAACCTGGTGAGCTTGATCAGCCTTTGTCGCCGAATAGGCAATGTTGTTCGGGCCGGCGAATACCGAGTTTTTCGAGGAAATATAGATAACGTCGCCGCCCATTTCCTGATCCATCAAAATCCTCGCCGTCTCTCTCGAAACGAGGAATGAACCTTTGGCCATGATGTCGTGCTGGAAATCCCAGTCCGCTTCCGTTGTTTCTAACAACGGTTTGGATAGCGAAACACCAGCATTATTAACAACAATGTCCAGGCCCCCAAAAGTGCGAACCGCGAGGCTCAAAGCCGAGGTGATCGCTTTCTCACTTCTGACGTCAATGGCCACACCCAGTGCAACGTCCGTGCTACCAATTTCGGCAGCCACAGCTTTAGCTTTTGCCTCATCGACATCGGCAATCACCACGTGAGCCCCGTCGGCTGCCAACCTGTGGGCGATGGCTTTCCCGATGCCCGAGGCGGCACCTGTGACGAAAGCCACCTTGGTGGCGTGAGATTTTGGCTTGGGCAATCGCTGTAATTTTGCCTCTTCAAGCGCCCAGTATTCGATACGGAATTTTTCACGCTCTGAGATGGGTTTATAACTGCTCAGCGCTTCAGCACCACGCATCACATTGATGGCGTTGATATAAAACTCACTTGCCACCCGCGCCGTTTTTTTATCCGGTCCGTAGGAGAACATGCCAATTCCGGGAACAAGAATGACCAGTGGATCCGCTCCCCGCATGGCGGGTGAATCAGCGTCGGCAAACTTCTCGTAATACTTGGCGTAGTTTGCGCGGTAGGACTGATGAAGTTTCTTAATGCGAGCAACCACCACATCCATAGGTGCACTCGGGGGGAGATCCACCACCATGGGGCGAACTTTGGTCCGCAAGAAGTGGTCAGGGCACGAAGTGCCCAAGGCAGCCAGCGATCCATGTTTAGCGCGAGCCAAAAAGTCCAACACAATCGGATCATCGCAATAGTGGCCCACCATGCGCTTGTCTGTTGAAGCAAGCCCTCTCAATAGCGGCGCTAACGCAGCAGCGCGCTCGTGACGAGACTTCGTCGCCAAGGGCTGGTTCTCTTTGATCAGTGTGCCAAAGGGTTCACTCTTACCGTGCTGGTCAATGTATTTTTGCGCAGTGTTAATGATCCAAAGGGAATTCTTTTCGCACTCATCGCTCGTGTCGCCCCAGGCAGTGATGCCGTGGCCGCCAAGAATACATCCGACGGCGTCAGGGTTTTTTTCCTTAATCTCCGCCATATCCAAACCCAATTGAAACCCTGGTCTGCGCCAGGGCACCCAGGCAACCTTGGATCCAAAAATTTTCGCGGTCAGCGCTTTACCGTCTGCTGCAGTGGCAATGGCGATCCCAGAATCGGGGTGGAGGTGGTCCACATGAGCCGCATCGACCAAAGCATGCATGGCCGTATCAATCGACGGCGCCGCGCCGCCTTTGCCATGAGCACAGTATTCAAAGGCCGCAACCATCTGATCTTCGTGGTCTAGACCGGGATACACGCTCTTAAGCTGGTGGACCCGGTCTAGTTGCAAGACAGCAAGTCCTTCTTCGGACAACGTCCCCAGGTCTCCGCCTGAGCCTTTCACCCACAAGAGGTTGATATTGGCTCCGGTAACGGGGTCAAGACCCTTGCCCTTCGCACTCGTGTTACCGCCTGCAAAATTGGTGTTCTTAGGGTCGCTGCCTAATCTGCGTGATCGGGCAATCAAATCGCGCGCGGGCTTGCTCATCAAGCGCCCCATCCCATTTGCTGGCCGCCCACTCGCTCTGCGGAAATCTTCTCGAGATGTCCACTCGAGCGATAAGCGTCGAAGGGTTCACGAGGTAGTCCCCGGCTATCACGCCAGTCAGCTAATGCCGCACGCACATCGGTGTTGAACGCGTCCATCAAGACAGCATTAGCGCCCAAAACATCTCCCGAAATTTCCGCTGCGTCGAGGGCCTTGAGGTCCACCAAGAGCACCTTCGCCGTCATTTCTTGAACATTGAGCACGCTTCGGATTTGTCCAGGGATCTTGTCCTCAATGTTGTGGCACTGATCCAGCATGAAAGCAACGGATGAGTCCTCATCGAAGCCACCGTTGCGGTAAACCTCAAAAATAATGCGGAAGAGCTGGAAAGGATCAGCGGCGCCGACGATCAAATCGTCATCAGCATAAAAACGCGAGTTGAAATCGAATGACCCCAAACGGCCAAGACGAAGAAGCTGCGCAACAATGAATTCAATGTTGGTTCCTGGAGCATGGTGTCCTGTGTCGAGACACACTGCCGCCTTGTCCCCCAAAGCCTGCACCTGAACAAACGCAGTCCCCCAGTCGGGAACATCCGTGTGGTAAAAAGCCGGCTCAAAAAACTTGTACTCCAAGACCATCCGCTGGTTATCACCCAAACGTTCGTAGATCGCCTGCAGCGATTCATGGAGGCGGTCTTGGCGAGCACGAATATTAACCTGGCCTGGGTAGTTAGAGCCATCAGCCAACCAAATTTTCACATCCTGTGACCCAGTTTCCCCCATGATGTCGATGCATTCAAAGTGATGGTCGATAGCGGCTTGACGAATCTTCTTATCGATGTGGGTGAGCGAACCAAAGCGATATTGGTCGTCTTGAAAGGTGTTGGAATTGATGGTCCCGAGCGAGACGCCTAAATCTTCTGCGTGAGTCTTGAGCTTGGCGAAACTGTCCACTTTGTCCCATGGAATATGTAACGCAACGCTCGGGGCAAGGCCTGTGAACTCGTGGACCTTGGCTGCATCTTCAATCTTTTCAAAAGGGTCGCGCGGCGTGCCGGGGGTTGTGAACACCTTGAACCGGGTGCCGGAGTTCCCAAAGGCCCATGACGGAAGCTCAATTGCTTGGGCCTCGAGGACATCTTTCATTTTCTGTGTGAACATCAGCGTTCTTCTCTTCCCGACGTAACTTTCAGGTCTCGCGACGAGAGTTAGGAGGCACTCAACCTGGGGATCAGAAATGTTCCCCAGGACCACAACCCCGCATCAACGCTCGTGTTGAAACGATTCAATTTCGATGTAACTGTAACCTTGTCATACCAGAAGAGAAAATGTCAAAGCGCCCTGGGAATTTTTTTATAACGTTTCAGGACCCATTGTTTTAGAGCAATCGAAAGGTGTCGTAGCCAAAATGTCAGCCAGCATTAAAGACGTCGCCCTTCACGCGGGAGTATCGGTTGGGACCGTATCCAACGTCATGAACCACCCCTCGAGGGTAAGTAACGACACTGTTGCCAAAGTTCAACGCGCGATTAGCGCATTAGGTTTTGTCAGAAATGACGCCGCTCGACAACTGCGTGCCGGCGAAAGCAAAACCATCGCGATGATGGTGTTCGATGCAGCGAACCCTTTCTTCACCGATATTGCCCGCGGGGCAGAAGATGCGGCAGCGAAGGACGGTTTTTCCGTCATCCTTGCCAACACATCAGAGTCAAGCACCCGGGAACTGGGTTATTTGGACCTCTTTGAGGAACAACGAGTAAGGGGAATTTTAATTTCCCCCTATGGAGAGGTCGAAGATCGTCTCCAAGCGCTCAAAAAATTTGGAATTCCTTCGGTGCTTGTTGACCGAGTAAGCAACAGCCAGGTCTTTAGCTCGGTCTCGGTTGATGACGTAGCAGGTGGACACATTGCGGCAAGCCACCTCTTATCCCTCGGTCGACGCACGCTTGGTTTTGTCGGCGGGCCATTGGAAATTCCCCAAGTTGGGGACCGGCTTGTCGGAGCCCAACAAGCAGCATCGGAATACCAGGAGTGCAGTCTCCGGGTTTTTGAAACCACTGCCACCACAGTTCTAGAGGGCCGCAGGATTGGGGAAGCTATCGCCGCCATGGAACCGAAGGAGCGACCTAATGGGCTTTTTGCGGCCAACGACTTGGTTGCGCTGGGACTGCTTCAGGCACTAGTCGCCGCAAACCACTTGAACGTGCCTCGCGACATTGCACTGGTGGGCTACGACGACATCGACTTCGCTACTTCAGCGATTGTTCCCCTGACTTCTATTCGCCAGCCCAGTCAACTCATAGGTGAAACAGCGCTCGAAATACTTGCCGAAGAGGCACTAGATCCCACACAGCCGCCCCAGAAGGTGGTTTTTCAACCCGAACTTGTCATTCGGGCTTCGGCCTAAGACCTACTCCCATTCGATAGTGCCCGGTGGTTTGGACGTAATGTCCAACACCACTCGGTT
>JAFMKX010000054.1 GCA_017852615.1 Pontimonas sp.
GTTTTACGGTGGACACAGTAGCTACAGGGCGAGTTTCGATGCCAAGAGTATTCAGGAGATTGATCCCTACGATTTTGAACGTGCGTATGCGACAATTTCTGAGGCTCTGAATGAGGGTTTGTGGCACTCTACCGAGACTGCGCGCCAGTCGAATCGTCGAACTCTTCTCGATTCGTTAAGTTTTCATCGCTCGCTTGCCAAGTTTATTGAAAAAGGGGAATTCCATCCAGCGAGAAACAATCGGTTCTTCATCCCAGCCCAGCATCCCCAGAAGCTTGTTAAGAAGATTCTCGATCCTTTATATGGTGGGCTGCGCCGATTATTGTGAGCGATCCCTCGCCATATGCCACGGTGATACTCTCGCCCGATTAGCTGTGGGCGAGAGCCTCTGAACAGTCGCGCACCTTGAAATATTTGGCTCTGCATTGAAGATAATATCCGAATCTTCCTATCCCGGCCCGAAACTAATCCGCCTAAGATGATGGCTATGGAGAAGCCAGATATCAAACCGCGTTCACGGGTCGTCACTGATGGCATTGAGGCCACAACCTCAAGAGGCATGCTTCGCGCAGTGGGCATGGGTGATGATGATTGGGATAAGCCACAGATTGGTATCGCTAGTTCCTGGAACGAAATAACTCCCTGTAACTTGTCGCTCTCGCGGCTCGCTCAGGCCGCTAAAGAAGGTGTCCACGGGGGAGGCGGTTACCCTCTCCAGTTCGGGACGGTGTCGGTCTCCGATGGAATTTCCATGGGCCACGAAGGAATGCACTTTTCTCTAGTCAGCCGCGAAGTAATCGCCGATTCTGTGGAAACAGTCATGCAGGCAGAGCGTCTTGATGGGTCCGTCCTGTTGGCTGGTTGCGATAAGTCCATCCCGGGCATGCTGATGGCGGCTGCACGCCTCGACTTAGCTTCAGTCTTCTTATATGCCGGCTCCATTGCCCCTGGTTGGGTGAAGCTTTCTGATGGAACCGAAAAAGACATCACCATCATTGATTCTTTTGAAGCGGTGGGGGCGGTCAAGGCTGGGAAAATGTCGCGCGAAGACGCGCACCGGATTGAATGTGCGTTCGCCCCGGGTGAAGGTGCCTGTGGTGGGATGTATACCGCGAACACCATGGCCAGCATTGCTGAAGCACTGGGACTGAGTTTGCCGGGTTCAGCGTCACCAGCGTCCTACGACCGAAGGCGTGACATGTTCGCACATCGCTCTGGTGAAGCGGTGGTGGAAATGCTCCGTCACGGTATTACTGCGCGAAGTATTTTGACCAGGGAAGCTTTTGAAAACGCCATCGCAATTCTGATGGCCTTGGGAGGTTCCACTAACGCGGTTCTTCATCTCCTCGCGATTGCGAATGAAGCCGAGGTGGAGCTCGAGCTGGATGACTTTAATCGCATTGGTGCGAAGGTGCCCCATATCGGAGACCTCAAACCATTTGGTCGCTACGTCATGAATGACGTGGATCGCCATGGCGGGGTTCCCGTTCTTATGAAGGCACTTGTGGATGCTGGTCTTATGCACGGTGACGTGATGACAGTGACCGGCAAAACCATGGCAGAAAACCTTGAAGCTCTTAACCCCGATGCGCTCGATGGTGATGTGCTGCGGCACCTAGACAAACCTATTCACGCTACGGGTGGTTTAACGATTCTGAAGGGCACCTTCGCCCCGGAAGGCGCTGTGGTCAAGACGGCTGGCTTTGATGCGGCGACCTTTGAAGGCCCTGCTCGCGTCTTTGAACGTGAGCGCGCGGCGATGGACGCTCTGACCAACGGCGAGATTAAGTCTGGCGACGTGGTCGTCATTCGCTATGAAGGACCCAAGGGTGGCCCCGGGATGAGGGAGATGCTGGCGATTACCGCAGCAATTAAGGGTGCCGGTTTAGGCAAAGATGTATTACTCTTGACGGACGGTCGATTCTCAGGCGGCACAACCGGACTGTGTATTGGCCATATCGCTCCCGAAGCAGTAGACGCAGGTCCTATTGCCTTTGTGAGGGATGGGGACCTCATTCGGGTTGATATTCCATCCAGGACACTCGACATACTCGTCGACGACGACGAACTCAAAGCGCGCCAGGCTGACTGGGAGCCGCTTCCTCCGCGATACACCCGTGGTGTATTGGCTAAGTACCAAAAACTTGTCCAATCCGCGGCCGTGGGAGCTGTCACCGGTTAAGCCAGTTGCACCCAGTTTTTGACCCCGATGAAGTGAATGAGACCGATGGATGATGTGATGTTGGATTCGCCCGAGGCTGATGAGCCTGCGCTGTCTCCTGAAGAATTACGTAAGGCCCAGTTGGCCGCCAAAGCACCAGTGCTCACTGGCTCGGGTGCCATTTTGAAGAGCCTCGAAATGTTGGGTGTCACGGATGTCTTTGGCCTGCCCGGTGGCGCCATCATGCCGTTTTACGACGAATTAATGTCTGCTGACAAGATCCGCCACATTTTGGTTCGCCACGAGCAGGGCGCGGGTCACGCTGCGGAAGGTTATGCCTCGGCGTCGGGAAAATTGGGTGTTGCTATTGCGACGTCGGGCCCGGGTGCTACCAATCTGGTGACGGCCATTGCAGATGCCCATATGGATTCGGTTCCACTTCTGGCAATTACGGGACAAGTTTTTTCTACTTCGATGGGAACAGATGCATTCCAAGAAGTTGACATCTCAGGTGTGACAATGCCGATTACCAAGCATTCTTTTTTGGTAACGGACCCTGCAGAAATCCCGGGTGTGATGGCAGCTGCCGTGCACATCGCAACGACAGGTCGACCAGGACCCGTGCTGGTGGATGTCACAAAAGACGCTCAGCAAAAGAGCGCGCCGTTTATTTGGCCGCCTGAGATTGATCTTCCTGGATACCACCCGGTGACCAAAGCCAACGCAAAACAAGTGCAGGTAGCGGCGGAGATGATTGCTGCTGCCAAGAAGCCAGTGTTGTATGTCGGTGGTGGAGTTGTTCGGGCCGGTGCCCATAAAGAATTGGCTGCGTTTGCCAACAAAGTGGGGGCCCCTGTCGTTACTACCTTGATGGCGAGGGGAGCATTCCCAGATTCAAGCCCGCTGAACTTAGGCATGCCCGGTATGCACGGCACGGTGCCGGCGGTATTGGCTTTTCAAGAATCGGATTTGTTGGTCGTGTTGGGAGCCCGTTTTGACGATCGTGTCACGGGCAAGCCCAGCGAATTTGCGCCACACGCCGCCGTCATTCACATCGATATTGACCCGGCAGAAATCGGGAAAATTCGACATGCCGAGGTTCCCATTGTGGGAGATGTCAAAGATGTCTTGGGTGATTTATTGGGGTCTTTCACGAAAGCGGCTAAGGCTCAGAGCCCGGATTACTCTGCGTGGTGGGATCGCCTGCATCTGTTGCAAAAACAGTATCCGCTGGGCTTCGATGAGCCAGAAGATGGTCTGCTCTCACCACAGTGGGTCATTCAAAAAATTGGTGAAATGTCAGGACCCGAAGCGGTCTACGCAGCCGGAGTTGGCCAGCACCAAATGTGGTCCGCGCAATTCATCAAGTACGAACGCCCGAATGCCTGGCTCAACTCGGGCGGGGCCGGCACCATGGGGTATTCGGTGCCCGCAGCGATGGGAGCGAAGGTGGCCCAGCCAGATCGTCTGGTGTGGGCGATTGATGGCGATGGGTGTTTCCAGATGACTAATCAGGAACTCGCCACCTGCACCATTAATAACATCCCGATTAAAGTCGCCATTATCAACAATTCGTCTCTAGGAATGGTTCGCCAATGGCAGTCGCTTTTCTATGACGGGAGACACTCTTTCACCGACCTGGACACTGGACACGACACCGCCATGGTGCCTGATTTTGTCAAACTTGCCGATGCCTATGGCGCCCTAGGTATTAGGGTTCGCACCAAGGAAGAAGTCGAACCCGCCATCAAGTTGGCGATGGAAACCAACGATCGGCCCGTCGTGATTGATTTCATCGTGAGTAAGGATTCGATGGTGTGGCCCATGGTTCCCCAGGGCGTTGGAAACTCTGAAGTGCAATATGCCAGGGACCATGCGCCTGAATGGGATGAGGAGTAATTATGAGTCACGTTCTCTCACTCCTTGTGGAAGACAAGCCTGGTCTCTTGACTAGGGTTGCGGGGCTGTTTGCCCGCAGAGGATTCAACATCGAATCGCTCGCCGTGGGGAAAACCGAAGTTCCGGGTCTTTCTCGCATTACGGTCGTGGTGGATGTTGAGGACTTGCCGCTGGAGCAGGTCACCAAACAGCTCAACAAGCTGGTGAACGTGCTCAAAATTGTGGAACTGGAACAAGACCAATCTGTGCAACGCGAACACATGCTGATCAAGGTTCGAGTTGATAACTCCACCCGCTCCCAAATATTGGAAGCCACCAATTTGTTTCGGGCACGCGTAGTCGATGTCGTGACGGATGCGTTGGTGATCGAAGTTACGGGAGATAGCGCGAAAGTCCGAGCACTCCTGAAGGTGTTAGAGCCCTACGGCATCAAAGAAATAGCACAATCTGGTCTGCTCGCCATTGGCCGAGGCGCCAAAAGTATTTCTGATCGCATGAACAAGAACTAAACTGTCCACGTTGACCCATCACATCAAGGAGAACAACCCACGTGACTGACATCAAGTACGACACCGACGCAGATCTTGGCATCATCCAATCGAAGAAGGTTGCGGTGGTCGGCTATGGCTCCCAGGGTCACGCGCACGCGCAAAACCTTCGGGATTCAGGCGTGGAGGTTGTCGTAGCGCTGAAGGATGGCTCAGCCTCGAAAACCAAAGCTGAAGAAGCCGGTTTTACCGTCATGTCCAACGCGGAAGCAACAAAATGGGCAGACGTCGTCGTTATCTTGGCTCCTGATCAGCACCAACGTCACCTCTATGCCGATGACGTTGCTCCCAATCTCACCGATGGCAAAGCACTGGTTTTCGGGCACGGCTTTAACATTCGCTTTGGCTACATTAAGCCTCCGACTGGCGTGGACGTCATTCTGATTGCCCCTAAAGGCCCAGGCCACACCGTTCGTCGTGAATTTGAAGCAGGGCGTGGAGTCCCGGTGATTGTGGCGGTGGAAAACGATGCAACCGGCAACGCCTGGGATTTGGCCTGGTCTTACGCCAAGGGTCTTGGAGCGCTGCGTGCTGGGGGTATCACCACCACCTTTACCGAAGAAACTGAGACGGACTTGTTCGGCGAACAAGCAGTGTTGTGTGGTGGAACGTCACAGCTAGTGCAGTACGGGTTCGAAGTACTTACAGAAGCTGGTTACCAGCCAGAGATTGCCTACTTCGAGGTTCTTCACGAGCTCAAGCTCATCGTCGACCTCATGTGGGAGGGTGGCATCGCCAAGCAGCGTTGGTCAATCAGCGACACTGCTGAATATGGTGACTACGTATCTGGCCCGCGGGTTATTTCCCCCGACGTCAAAGAAAACATGAAAGCAGTATTAGCAGATATCCAATCGGGTGCCTTTGCTAAGCGCTTCATTGCGGATCAGGATGCAGGCGCACCAGAATTCATGGCGCTGCGCGCCAAGGGTGAAGGCCACCCCATCGAAGCGACGGGCAAGAAGCTCCGTGCTTTGTTCTCGTGGAAGCAAAATGATTCTGACTACGTAGACGGTAAAGCTGCTCGCTAAGCGTTCATACTGATTCAGGAAGGCACCTACACATGGCAAAGCCCATTGTGCTCATTGCCGAGGAGCTTTCTCCTGCCACAGTTGAGGCGCTAGGGCCTGATTTCGACATTCGCCACGTTGACGGTGCGAACCGGGCGGAACTCCTCAAGGCTTTGCCTGGGGCGAATGCAGTATTGGTGCGATCAGCCACTCACATGGATGCTGAGGCTATCGCCGCTGGTTCTGACCTTAAAGTGATTGCTCGGGCCGGTGTAGGGCTTGATAATGTCGATATTCCAGCAGCCACGGAAGCTGGCGTCATGGTGGTTA
>JAFMKX010000055.1 GCA_017852615.1 Pontimonas sp.
GCAGAGGGCTGCATGCCAGAAAACAACCGGGGTGTGGTCATGGTTAGTTAGCGTATAGGACTAGATGTCATAGTCGGCGATGACCGGGGCGTGGTCAGACCATCTGGTGTCATAACTGGGTGCTCGGTCAATGCGGTAATCACGCAGGGAATCCGCCAGTTTTTTTGTGGCGAGCTGGTAATCGATACGCCAGCCCGTGTCATTGTCGAAGGCCTTCCCACGCCAACTCCACCAGGAATAGGGGCCTTCCACCTCGCCGCTGTGAGCCCTGCCAATATCGATATAGCGTCCCTCTGCCCCGGTGTTGTAAGAGGGGTCCTCCTCACCGCCAATCCACTGGTCAAAATAAGCGCGCTCTTCTGGCAAGAAACCCGAGTTCTTAAGATTGCCTTTCCAGTTGCGAATATCGAGGCTTCGGTGGCCGACATTGAGATCCCCGACTACTAGGGCATACTCCGACTGGGTACCGATTTCTTGCATACGTCCTGACATGATGTCGAGAAACTCATACTTGGCATCCTGTTTGGGGGTGCCAGCCTCCCCGGAGTGCACGTAGCAACTCACGATGGTGAGCGGATTTCCCTCGGGTGTCGTGATATCCACTTCAATCCACCGGCCAGCGGTATCCACCGTGTCGGGACCTAACGTGGTGCGGATGGCGTCCTGGTGAGCGCGGGTTGCGATAGCCACACCAGCGCGCCCTTTGGCGCTCGCTTCATCGTTGGCGACACTCCACTCGTCGCCGAGCAGAGCGACGAGGTCTTCACGCTCCGCTCTGACTTCCTGAAGGGCCAATACGTCAACGCCTGACGCATCGAGCCAAGGCTGCATGCCTTTGCGAAATGCCGCACGAACGCCGTTGACGTTCACACTCGCAACGCGAATCATCAGAGGTGGGTGGTTAGGGGCGCCCGCGAAGCACAGCTTGCTTCACTTCGGCAATGGCTTTGGTTACTTCAATACCCCTAGGACACGCCTCAGTGCAGTTGAACGTGGTGCGGCAGCGCCACACACCTTCTTTGTCGTTGAGAATATCCAGGCGCACCTGCGAGCCTTCATCACGGGAGTCGAAGATGAAGCGGTGAGCATTCACAATCGCAGCCGGGCCAAAGTATTGACCATCAGTCCAAAAGACAGGGCAACTTGAGGTGCAGGCGGCACACAAGATGCACTTCGTGGTGTCGTCAAAGCGCGCGCGGTCTTCTGGGGATTGCAGGCGCTCCTTGTCTGGCTTCGACGAGGCGATCAGGAAGGGCTGAACCTGGCGATAGGACTCGAAGAAGGGTTCCATGTCGACAATCAGATCTTTTTCCAAGGGCAGACCCTTGATCGCTTCGACATAGACAGGCTGAGAGATGTCTAAATCTTTAATCAGCGTTTTGCAGGCGAGACGGTTGCGTCCATTAATGCGCATGGCGTCCGACCCGCAAATCCCGTGAGCACAACTACGGCGGAAGCTGAGACTGCCATCGACTTCCCACTTGATTTTGTGCAGACCATCCAGGACGCGATCGGTCGAGAACATCTCGACATCAAAATCTTGCCAATATGGTTCGGCATCGTTCTCCGGGTCGAAACGGCGAACGATAAAGGTCACGGTGAACGAGGTAACCTCGCCCGATTCAACGGGAGGCTGTGCTGTTTTGGTAGCCATTAGTACTTCCTCTCCATTGGTGGGTAGTTCGTAATCACAACGGGCTTCCAGTCAATCGAGATGTGGTCCTCGACATTGGCCGACGTGGCGTCACCGGTGAGGTAGGCCATCGTGTGTTTCATGAAGTTTTCATCGTCGCGGTCCGGGAAGTCATCTCGCATGTGGCCGCCACGGCTCTCCTTCCGATTCATCGCAGAAGCAACGACAACTTCGGCGATGTCAAGCAAGAAGCCCAACTCGATAGCTTCGAGGAGGTCGGTGTTGAAGCGTTTTCCTCGGTCATGAATTCCGATGTTCTTATAACGCTCGCGCAAAGAGTGAATGGTGGCCGCAACACTCTTCAGAGAGGCATCTGTTCTAAATACCTGAGCGTTTCGATCCATTTCCTCTTGGAGTTCTTTACGCAACACAGACAGACGTTCGGTGCCCTTAGCTGTGCGAGCATCTTCGATCATCTCGCGAACCGCTTTAGCTGGGTCATCCGGAAGAGGAACAAACTCAGCAGAGTTTGCATATTCCACGGAGTACCGCCCAGCGCGCTTGCCAAAGACGTTGATATCGAGAAGTGAGTTAGTCCCCAGGCGATTGGAACCATGAACCGAAACACAGGCGCATTCCCCAGCGGCGTAGAGACCTTTGACCACGGTGTCGTTGTCCGAGAGGACTTCTGCCTTGACGTTGGTGGGAATGCCACCCATGGCGTAGTGGGCGGTAGGCATCACAGGAACGGGCTCGTGAACGGGATCTACTCCCAAATAGGTCCTGGCGAACTCTGTAATGTCGGGAAGCTTGGTTTCGAGAACTTCTGCTCCAAGGTGAGTGCAATCAAGGAACACGTAGTCTTTGTTGGGCCCACCACCCCGACCCTCTGCCACTTCTTGCACCATGTGACGAGCGATAATGTCTCGAGGCGCGAGGTCTTTAATAGTGGGTGCGTAGCGCTCCATAAAACGCTCGCCTGAGGCGTTACGCAAAATCGCGCCTTCGCCTCGAGCCCCTTCAGTCAGAAGAATTCCTAGCCCCGCCAAACCAGTGGGATGGAATTGGAAGAATTCCATGTCTTCCAAAGGAATACCCTTGCGCCAAATGATTCCCACACCGTCTCCCGTGAGGGTGTGAGCATTGGATGTCGTCTTGTAAATCTTGCCAAACCCGCCGGTGGCGAAGACTACGGACTTCGCGTGGAAGACATGGATGTCTCCCGTCGCTAGTTCGTAAGCAACAACTCCTGCAGCGCGTTGAGGCTGCGCCTTCGCCTTTGTCTTTTTTGCATCGGGGTCATCGACCATGATCAAGTCCAAAACATAGAACTCGTTATAAAACTCGATACCCAATTTCACACAGTTTTGAAACAAGGTCTGCAGAATCATGTGACCAGTGCGGTCTGCTGCATAACAGGAGCGACGAACGGGAGCCTTACCGTGGTCCCTGGTGTGCCCACCGAAACGACGTTGGTCAATTTTTCCATCGGGCGTGCGGTTGAAAGGCAGCCCCATGTTCTCTAGGTCGATGACGGCATCGATTGCTTCCTTAGCAAGAATTTCCGCCGCATCCTGGTCGACGAGATAATCGCCACCCTTGACCGTGTCAAACGTGTGCCATTCCCAGCTGTCCTCTTCAATGTTCGCAAGAGCTGCTGCCATGCCACCCTGGGCTGCACCAGTGTGTGAGCGCGTGGGGTACAGCTTTGAAATAACGGCCGTCTTCGCGTGAGGGCCCGCTTCAATAGCGGCGCGCATACCTGCACCTCCCGCTCCCACAATCACAACATCGAACTGGTGATGGTGGGTTGTGGTGGCGTGGTCGTGCTCAGGTGCGGTGGTGGGTGACATATTCTCCTACTTCACTGACGCACAAAAAGAGGGCAGTAGCTCAGCTGGTGAACCAGCGGGGCATGGGTCGAAAGCATAAATAGTCAGGGTGCCCAACACCAGCAAGGCGATGGTCGAGAGCAACAAGGACGTGTGGAGGACCTTGCGCAGCGTCGCAGACGACGCGTAGTCATTCACAATGGTGCGCATCCCATTAGCGCCGTGGATGAGCGCAAGCCACAACATTGCGGTATCCCACACAACCCAGAAGGGATCTGTGAACTTGCCAGCGACGAAGGCAAAGTCGATTGCTTTGACTCCTTCGCCCACCATCAGGTTCACGAAGAGGTGCCCAAAGATGAGAACCACGAGGACGATGCCGGAGGCACGCATATAAATCCATCCCCATTTTTCCCAGTTGATGCCTTTAGCGCGTGGCCTGGAAGGGGAGCGAGGAGTTTCGATTGTGACAGTCATGGCATTACCACCCAAAAACGTGCATGAGATGACGGGGAGTGAAGGCAATCATGGTGGCAAGCCAGAGGCCTAGCACCACATAGAACAGAGCAACGTGGTGCTTGGTTCCAATATTCCAAAAGTCCACCAAGATAATACGAATTCCATTGAACGCATGGAACACAATGGCCCCGACCAGCGCGATTTCAGCGACACCCATGAACGGGGTCTGGTACGAGCCGATCACAATGTTGTAAGCCTCAGGGCTGACGCGTACAAGTGCAGTGTCCAGAATGTGCACGAGGAGAAAAAAGTAGATTGCTACGCCAGTAATGCGGTGTAAAACCCAGGACCACATTCCCTCGCGACCGCGATAAAGGGTTCCGCCTGGGATGATGCTTTTCCTGCGAGGTGCTGGGACTTCGAGCGTGATTGCGGGCGAAGTCGAAGACCCAGAGGTACTTGAAGAAATCGCCACGAGACCATGACCCTTTCGTATGAAGCTCTGTGTGTTTCTATCTTAGGGCGTGACCCGTGAGCGAATTCTCAGGTTGGCATTAGCCTGTGGGTATGTCAGTTTCCATTCCGGCTCGATCACCCGGTGAGTTTTTTGCCGTCATCCCTGCTGGTGGTTCTGGCACTCGGTTGTGGCCTCTGTCTCGTTCGCAAGAACCCAAGTTCTTACTGGACCTGTTGGGCTCTGGGCAGTCGCTTCTCGTCGATACCGTCCAGCGGCTTGAACCCTTTTCGACAGTGGATCGAGTATTTGTCGTCACTGGTGGTAATCACCAAGACGCCGTGAGAAAGCAGGTTCCTAGCCTTCCTGGCCAAAACGTGCTGGTCGAACCCTCGCCGAAAAACTCTGCTGCCGCTGTGGGTTTAGCTGCCTTTGTACTGAACCACAGCAACCCAGATGCTGTTGTCGGTTTTTTTGCGGCTGACCACGTTGTTGCTGAGGAGAAAGCATTTCAGAAAGTTTTGGCCACAGCGATTGACGCGGCTAAAACAGGAAGCTTGGTCACGATCGGGATTGCTCCCACGGAACCCTCGAGTGCTTTCGGCTACATCAAGAAAGGCCCGGCGTTAGCGGACCATGACGACACCCATCGCGTCGAGGAATTCGTGGAAAAGCCTTCCTTCATTGACGCGCAGCGTTTTGTGGCTAGTGAAAACTATCTCTGGAATGCGGGCATTTTTGTGGGAACGGTCAGTGCTGTCGTTGCTGCCTTTCTAGAATTTTCCCCAGAGCTCGGTGAACCCTTGTCCTTGATTGCGCAGAAGCTCATCGCAGGCGAAGACTTTAGCCCCGAATGGGATGCACTTCCCGCAATCGCTTTCGACTATGCCGTGGCAGAACCTGCAGCAAAGCAAGGACGATTTTTGGTCGTTCCAGGTAGTTTTGGGTGGCGCGACGTCGGAGACTTTGCCTCTTTGGCTCAAGCTCAGAGCGCTAAGCAATCTTCAGATGTGATTGTGGTGGGAGATGCCGCCAAGGTGCACCCCCATGATTCAACAGGGATTGTGGTCGGGTCCTCTGGTCGAATCATTACCCTCCTTGGCGTTTCCGACATTGTTGTGGTGGACACTCCCGATGCGCTCCTTGTCACTACCAAGGAGCATGCGCAAGACGTCAAACAAATCGTGGATCACATGAAAGAACAAGGTCTCGACGACCTGTTGTAGTGGCCGAGGCTTCTTCCACCGGTAACATCATTCGCATGCGAATTTTGATTACTGGTGGTGCAGGTTTTGTGGGCTCACACCTATCCGAGCGACTGTTGGGCGCAGGGCATGAAGTCATTGCCGTGGATAACTTCTATACCGGGTCAAAAAATAACGTCGCTCACCTTCGTGAAAACCCCCGATTTGAAATCATTCGGCATGACGTCACCTGGCCTCTCTATGTAGAAGTGGATGCAATTTATAACCTCGCATCGCCGGCTTCTCCGATTCACTACCAACATGACCCCGTCCAGACAACGAAAACCAATGTCGTGGGTGCGATCAA
>JAFMKX010000056.1 GCA_017852615.1 Pontimonas sp.
TGGGGAAGATTCCTGCGCTCGTGTGGCACGCTCTGCTCATTGCTGTACCGGTAACTCTCATTGCTTTGACGCTGATGCGATCCACTTTGGATTCATGGGGTGGGTTCCTCATCAACTTCTATATCGCGATTATCAGCATTGTGTTGAGCTTCCCTCTGGGGGTGCTCTTGGCACTCGGCCGACGCTCCACCTTGCCGATCGTTCGCCTTCTGAGCACCACCTATATCGAACTCATTCGCGGAGCGCCCCTCTTTGTGCTGCTCTTGCTTGCCGGGGTGGCCCTAGAGTTCTTCGTCCCCGTTGATTTGGCCCCTGGCCCAATCTTCCGTGCGGTGACGGTATTCACCCTCTTCACCGCAGCGTATGTGGCAGAAATTGTTCGTGGTGGCCTGCAGTCTGTGGCCAAAGGCCAGACTGAGGCCGGTAAGGCACTGGGCCTCAATACCTCGAAGGTGACGTTCTTGATTACCCTGCCTCAAGCATTGCGCAACGTTATCCCCGCCCAAATTGGTCAATTCATCAGTCTGTTCAAAGACACCACGTTGGCCGGGGCCGCGCTAAGCGTGCTCGAAGTTCTCAACATCGGAACGGCCATCACCAAACAGGATGACTTCTTAGGGCAGGGATACATCTATGAATCCCTGGCGTTTGTGGGCTTGCTGTTCTGGGTGGGGTCTTATGTGATGAGTAGAGAAAGCCAACGGCTAGAAAAACGGCTAGGAGTGGGTCAGAGATGAGCAACAAAGTTTTCACCGATGCGACACAGATGTCTGGTGGGCGAACGAGCGACGATGCCATAGTCGTCATGCAGGATGTCTATAAGCGCTTCAAAGACTTCGAAGCGCTCAAGAAGATCAACTTCCAGGTGGGTAAGCAGGAAGTGGTCGTGGTGATCGGGCCCTCCGGTTCCGGTAAATCCACCCTGATTCGCTGCATCAACCGTTTAGAAGAACACGACGCGGGTCGCATCATCGTCGATGGCACCGAATTGACGATGGATATTCGCAATATTCAAGAAATTCGCAAAGAAACCGGGATGGTGTTCCAAAGCTTCAATCTTTTCCCCCATCTCAGTGTGCTGACCAACGTGGCGATAGGGCCTAGGCAAGTGCGTGGCATGCCCAAAGCTCAAGCAGAAGCCCTGGCCCTAGAACTGTTAGAGCGTGTTCAGATCCCTGAGCAAGCCAACAAATATCCTTCACAGCTCTCGGGTGGCCAGCAGCAGCGAGTAGCTATTGCTCGAGCCTTGGCGATGAAACCTAAAGTCATGCTCTTTGACGAGCCCACGTCGGCACTCGACCCCGAAATGATTAACGAAGTTCTCGATGTCATCAAAGAGTTGGCCCGAGAGGGAATGACCATGGTGGTAGTGACCCATGAAATGGGTTTCGCCAAGGAGGTCGCCGACCGAGTGGTGTTCATGGCCGATGGCGAGATTGTCGAAGTAGGCACTCCCGCAGAGATTTTCGACAATCCCCAAGAAGAGCGCACCAAAAAGTTCTTGTCTCAGATCCTCTGATTCTCAGGTTTTGTGCGGGTTGTGGCACTTCCCTCTAGACTTTGGGCACGCAAATAATGGGGAGTGCTTGATATGAACGTGTGGGTAACGATCGGACTCTCAGCCCTCACGACGCTGAGTATCGCTCTGGCGGTGCTCTTTATCCTGTGGTTGGTCGTCAGAATGGTCGGGCGACGAATTGAGTGGCTAATACCCGCCTATGAATCCATCCGGCCCCGGCTTCGGTTTTTTGTTCTCACTCTCGCCTTGCTGATCACCACGATGGCCGTCGAGGGAATTGATTCCCCGTGGTGGTCCGTGTCTACTAGATCGATCAGCCTCTTACTGATTCTTTCCGCAGGATTCCTCATTCAGTCGGTCGTGAACTTCACGGTCGGACGCTTCATCAGTGCTTTCGAAGCAGGCGACCAGGAAGATGCTGACGTTCGGCGCATCGCCACCCAGCTGCGCCTGATTCGCCGCCTGGCCAACGTCATTATCGGCATCCTGACCATTGGGTTTGCTTTGTTCACCTTCCCCCAGGTTCAAGCCGTCGGAGCCGGGTTATTGGCCTCTGCAGGGGTGCTGAGCGTCATTGGGGGCCTCGCGGCCCAATCGGTGCTGGGTAATCTTTTTGCCGGCGTTCAACTAGCCTTTAGCAACGCCATTCGCCGTGGTGACGTCGTGGTGGTCGAAGGCGAATGGGGCACCATTGGCGAAATCACCCTTTCTTATGTGGTGGTCTACATCTGGGATGAACGACGTTTGATTGTTCCCTCGACCTATTTCACCTCCAAGGTATTTGAAACGTGGACCAGGAATTCCCCGAAAGTCTTGGGCACCGTATTTATGGACCTCGATTGGCGCGTTCCGCTGGAAGATGTTCGCGCGGAATTTGACTCATTCCTTGCCGGAAACGAGCTTTTCGATGGCCGTGCGTCGAGCGTATTGGTGACTGACGCCACCGGCGGCCACGTCCAAGTGCGCTTTTTGATCTCCGCCGCTGATTCCTCCCAACAGTGGGATTTGCGGTGTGAGGTTCGCGAGCACATGGTCACCTGGCTGCAAAAAAACCACCCTGAGGCCTTGCCCCTCTCCCGGGTGTCCTTGAGCGAGAGTGCTGCGCCGAAAAAGGCCCGCTCCCAGTCCTCTCGAACGTGAGCGTTCGCCCCATCAGGATCACCGGTGACCCGGTCCTGCACACACCAGCACGTCCTGTCACGAACTTTGGCGAGGAGCTCGACGAGCTTGTCTTAGACATGATCGACACGATGCGCGAAGCGCCAGGGGTGGGCCTCGCAGCGCCCCAAATCGGGGTTGATGTTCAGGTTTTTGTCTGGGAGTGGAGTGATGAGCAAGACAAACTCCACGAAGGGGCCATCGTGAATCCCGTCCTGAGCCTGGGGCAGAGGCAACGTGGGCCACTGGATGAAGAAGGCGAAATAGAAGGATGCCTTTCCGTGCCAGATTTTCGCTATCCCCTTCGCAGAGCTTCCGATGTCGTCCTGAGCGGGCTTGATCCCCGGGGTCACGCCCTCTCGATGTACGCCGAAGGCTGGCTGGCCAGAATTTTCCAGCATGAATTCGATCATCTCCAGGGCAGGCTCTATATCGACCGCTTAGCGTGGCGATTGCGCCGGGAGGCGAGGCGAGATATCCGCAGAGAGGGTTTCGGTCAGCCAGGTCGCTCCTGGCTACCCGGAGTTGATTCGTATGAGGAATCAGACCATGAGGCCGAGGAAGCGTAACCCAGCGGCTACCACTCCAGCGGCAAGCAACACCACCATAAATGGCGCTTTGAAGTACAGCAGAATGGCCGCAACCCCCACGGCAGGCACCCGGGCATCCACGGTCACCGTCCCGTTATCCCCCAACGCTTGGGCAATCACCAATGAGGCCAGAAGCGCCGCGGTCACCAAACCGGCTACGCGCGACATGAGGGCCCCCTCGACAAATCTGCGCGGAACCACATAACCAGCAGTCTTGAGTGCCCAGATCAGCAGCGATGCCACCACAAGTCCCACCCAAATACTCACGAGGCACCCCCTTCGGTGCGCTCGGGAGCATGAGGTGCCACACGGTGGCGATAGATTCCCGACATAATACCCACAGCTGCTGCCGCCAAAACAGGTATCCCAGCGGGCACCACGGGAATAAGCACGATGGTCACCGCCGCCGCGCCAATGGCCACCACGACAGGTTCGCGGGAGGTCAATCGGGGCCACAGCAACGCCAAGAACGCAGCCGCTGCCACAGCGTCGAGTCCCCAGGTGCGGACATCCCCCAGTGCGTCGCCGGCGATTGCGCCAATCAGGGTGGAAATGTTCCAACCGGCATAGAGAGAAAAGGCGGTGGCCCAGAACCCATGCCGCGACGACGTCAAGTCGCTTTGCGCAACAGCCACTGCTGTGGACTCATCTACCGTGAGCTGAGCAGCGAGAGCTCGCTTGAAAAATCCTGGCCCGATAATCGGTGACATGCGAAGTGCATAGAGCCCATTACGCACTCCCAACAGCCCCGCAGAGGCAACGGCCGCCCCGACGGCGGTCAGCCCACCGGTGGCCACAATGCCGATGAACGCAAACTGGGAAGCACCGGAGAACATCAGCAGACTGAGGACCATTGTCTGGCCGATGCTGAACCCTAGGGCCACCGAGAGCGCTCCAAAGGAGACGCCATACAGCGATACGGCCGCGGCCACCTGAAACCCTTGGTTTCGCGCGCGCCGATGATGGTGGGCGTTGAACTCTTCGGCCACTACGAGTCGCTCGAAGCGCGGGTATTCACGCCATGAACACCGTTGTGGAACTTCAAGGTGGGGAATGCCGCTGAGAGGCTAAACCCCACACCGGGAACGCGGTGGGCGGAAAAAACACCACCAAACGTCTCGGTTCTTGTCTTCATTTCTTTCATACCGCGACCGGAGAGCATCTCCACCAGGGCTGCCTGATCCTCTGCCACGGAATAGGCAGGGGAATCATCAGAAGCAAAACGACGCTGCGCGCGAATGCCATCATCGTCCATGCGCAGATGCAGACCCTGCGCACTCCAATTCATGCTGACTTTTACTGCGGTGCCGGGACCACCGTGGGTTCGCGCATTGTTCAGACCCTCTTGCAGGATTCGATAAATAGCAAGCTCTGCACTGGGGGCGATATCGAAGGGCGTGCCACTTTCTTCTAACTCCACCACAATTCCTGATTCCGTCATCGCGGAAAAAAGCCCGTGGATAGACACCAGGCTGGGTACTCCCTCGACCTCTTCGACGCTATCCCTGGACACATTCACCACACGCCTGATGTCGTTAAGAGCCGAGCGAGCGGAATCAGCAATGGCTTCTGCGGCACGGGAGGCGACTTGAGGATCCGAGGCTGCCGTGAATTTGGCACCCTCTGCTTGGGAAATCATCATGGTGAGCGAAGCTGCGGCAGATTCGTGAACTTCGCTAATCATGCGCATCACGTCTGCTTGCTCAGCCAAACGAACCTCAAGTTCGGTCTTATCAATGAAGGACTGAGCGACCTGGTCGCTGTGGGTTTTCACCAACTCCGGCTGCGGTGGCGGCGACTGTGCCTTCCAGATGATGTAGGCCAGCGCACCAATCAATAACCCGGCAAGACTGGGCACCAACCAGAGGGCTTGGGCGGTGAGGAAATCAGTCATTCACCGCTCTACTTTCGATTGCTGGGACCACGGGGGTGAACGTAATCTACTAAAGAATTGGCTCCTCGACTTGGACTCGAACCAAGAACCTACCGGTTAACAGCCGGTCGCTCTGCCAATTGAGCTATCGAGGAATACGGAGCTAAATGATGCTACCAGAGCATCAGGGCCTGTTTCCGACCCTTTGAGGCTAGTAGCCAGCCTCCGGGTTGACAACACCGGTCAGCTGCTTGCGCGCCACATACGCCTCCACATTGCCTCGCACCCGCTGCGCGAGTAGTGGCCTGGTCATCTCCGGGGTGTCCGCTGAGTGCGAGGTAATCACGACAGATTCCTGCGACCACAGCCCATGATCGCTGGGGAATGGCTCAGGGTCCATGACATCTAGTCCAGCACCAAATAGTTCACCGGCCTGGACGGCTGCCAAGACGGCATCCGCGTCAACGAGGGATCCCCTAGCGATATTGATCAGCACGGCGTGAGGGGGCAGGGCGGCTAACTCGCGCGCTCCGATCAAGTGTTGGGTCTGATCAGTGGCCGCCGCGGCCACAACAACCACGTCTGCACTGGGAAGAACCGAGAGTAAGTCCCCGGGGCCCACTGTGCTCGAAGCGCCAGGAACCGGGTCGCTGCCTCGACGAACGACCGTCACGCGGGCACGAAAAGGCGCCAGAAGCCCCAGGAAGGTGCGTGCGACTCCCCCAGCGCCAATGA
>JAFMKX010000057.1:0-2986 GCA_017852615.1 Pontimonas sp.
GGGCTCTAACCAGCCCAGTCGCAGGCCACCTACGTGGCCTTCTAGTGTGTGTTCGTAAGCTTTGGTCCACCCCGGAGTTTTTTCCAGGGTGCGACAACAATGACGATGACGGCTCCCGCTGCGGCAGCCCACAGTTTGCCTACCCGGATCCTCAGGAGTGAGGTGCGTTGAACTTCACCTGAGCAAGAATTCCACCGGCAGCCCTGCTCGTGAGACTCACCTGCGCACCACTGGCCTCAGCTAATTGCTTCACCACAGCAAGCCCTAGTCCCGTTCCTTCATAGCCTGAGGAGCCTCGCCAAAAACGATCAAAGGCTCGAGAAATCTCCTCGGGCGTCATTCCTGGGCCCTGGTCGCTCACAGAGATAACGACCTGGGCGCCCTCAGCAACCACGGAGACCTCAATCTTGCCCCCGTGATCAGAGACCGAGAGAGCATTATCGAGAAAGACATCCACAATTTGCTCCACTGCAGTGGGCACGGCAGAGACCAGCAATCCCTTGTCGATCTTCGCTGTTAAGGAAATTCCGGCTTCTTCAGCCAAGCTGGTCCAGCTTTCGAGGCGCTCTCGAGATACCTCAGAAGCATCGATCACTTCACGCGTGACCTCCTGAGAACCGGCTCGACCCAGGGTGAGTAGTCCATCAATGAGTCGATTGAGGCGCGAGAGTTCGGCATCAATCGCATCGAGACGCTCTAGGTTTTTAGCACCGGGTTTGAGAGATTCACGCAGTCCCCCGACTCGGAGCATGAGGGCGGTGATCGGCGTGCGCAATTGGTGGGACGCATCGGAAGCAAACCGCCTCTGGGTTTCCACCAAAGTTCCCACCCGAGAGGCCATGTCATTAAAAGCTCGGCTTAGTGCCCTAATTTCGGCTGGACCGACATCATCACGGGCTCTCATCGCGAAATCACCCTCTGCCATCGCCAGCGCGGCAGTGTCCAGTTCTTTGAGACCACGGGAAAGTGTCCGGGAAAGAACGATGGCTATCAGTGCGCCCAGCGCGAGAGTAGTCAGTGCGACCAGTCCTATACCTGTCAATTGCCGATTGACTTCCGTGTCGATAAAAGCCCGGTCAAAGGTCAATCGAACCGCACCGACGATGGCGGGGCCACTAAAGACCGGCACCGCCACGTAAACCAGCGTGATACCTAAGGTGTCGGAATATCGCTCGCCGGTGCTCACCACTCCAC
The DNA here is from genome assembly GCA_017852615.1 of Pontimonas sp. GTDB lineage: Bacteria > Actinomycetota > Actinomycetes > Actinomycetales > Microbacteriaceae > Pontimonas. The sequence goes on from JAFMKX010000057.1 coordinate 1,195, forward strand.
TGAGTGCCTCAGCGAACTCGGGACGACTGGCATAGGAAATGCCCACTCGGTTTTCTTGCGAATCATTGGTCACGACGACTGTGGCGGTGGTGTCGACGATGACGACCCTGGCCCCTCCCGCCTCCCGATAATCGGTAGCCAGGTCGCGCACTGGAGCCAAATCATCAGCATCGAGGGACTCTAAGGCCTCTTCCGATCTTCCTGCGAGCACAAAGGCGTCGCGTTCCAATGTGGTGAGGAGGCGATCGCGCTCCACGCTTTGCAAAAACAGCGCAAAGGGCACTGTGGACACGGCCAAAGCGATCAACACTATGCCCAAGAAACTCAGGAGAAGAAGTCGTCTCATTGGGGCTCTTGGAGCCGAAACCCCACTCCCCGGACCGACTCAATCCAGTCTGGATTGCCCATTTTTTTTCTCAGCGCGGCTATATGGGCATCCAGAGTTTTAGTACTGCCATACCAATTCATATCCCACACATCCGCCAGGATGGTTTCTCTGCGGTGCACCGCACCGGGATCGCTGGCTAAATAGAGCAACACGTCAAACTCTTTAGGCGTAAGGGTTAGTTCACTATCCCCCACCTGAGCCCGCCTGCCACGAGGATCTACTGTGAGCGGACCCACTTCCACGATCTCAGATTCGGGCCTGGGTGAAGAGTGGCCTGATCGGCGATGAACCGCCCGAATTCGCGCCAAGAGCTCGCGCATCCCAAAGGGCTTCACTAAATAGTCATCAGCTCCTAATTCCAGGGCAAGAACGCGATCAGTTTCTTCCCCGCGCGCACTAATCACAATGATCGGCACCTCTTGGCTGGTTCGAGCGTGACGAGCCACCTCAATGCCATCCATATCAGGCAATCCCAAGTCCAGCAGGACGACATCAAAGGCCCCCTGGCCTAAGCGGGCTAGACCGCCCTGGCCCGTGCGCTCATGGGTAACATCCCACTGCACAGCTTCCAACGAGTCGATGATGGCGCCAGCAATCGCGCCATCATCCTCTATCAGCAAAATCTTCATCACCCTCATTGTTGCCTAGATTGGGCGTCGCAACGTGGAATCTTTCGTAGAGAGAGCTCTTTTGGTGAAATCTTTACCATTTCTTGGATAAAAGGCACCTGCGCCTTGGATATGCCCTCCGTAGTCTCGAAGCATGGCAAACAACGCACTTATCGGATTTGGAATTATCGGCATCCTCGGCACCGGCTCGGTCGCCGTCGTGACGAACACGCAATCGCTGGTATCTCAGGACGCCTCCAGCTTGGTCGATGCCAGCGAGGTGCTGGTCCCCACCCAGACCACCCCCATTGACTCACCCGCACCAGACGTGGTGGCACCGACTCCGGTGGAACCCGCGGTGAGCGACACTGCGCCCACACCCGCCGCACCTGCACCGGCACCCACACCTACGCCGGCACCTACGCCGGCACCTCAAACTCAAGTCGCCCCTGCGACACCCGCTCCAGCACCCGTAGACGCCACGTCTAGCGGATCGGCTTCCTACAGCGACGACGATGACGATGATGACCATGGTGATGACCACGATGACGATGATGATCACGATGATGACCACGACGACGACGACGATGACGATGATGACGACGACTAAACGCCCCGTGGGATTCTTGATGGCTCAAGCGCTGACCATGGCCAGCTCTTCGGCGTTATTTGGAATTGCCGGCTACTTAAACATCCAAGCTGATGTCGCCGCGCAAGAACAAGCAGCACTGGAAAGCAGCGCCGCGTTATCCGCTGCCAACCTGGAGCTCACCACGGTGGCCATGGACCCCTTGGA
>JAFMKX010000057.1:3260-5856 GCA_017852615.1 Pontimonas sp.
GCACCTGCTCCGGTCAATGGCGCTTCGTCTGGCTCCTAAGAACGTCCCTATGCAGGCACAATCCTCTGTGAATAACCCTGTGGCGGGCAGCATCGAGGCTGCCCTATTTAGTGATTCTTCCCAGGCGCGTGTGTTCACCGCCGAGGGCAAAGTCATGGGTACTACGGCTCGAGTGACGACCGTGGGAGGGACAGCAGAGCTTCCTCAGGCCCTCATGGCGATGCTGGATCGTTTCAACGTGCTTTGGAGCAGGTTTTTAGAGGACTCCGACATCAGTCGACTCAATGCCTCACCCGGCGAAGCTATCGAGGTGGATTCCAGCACCCGTGACCTCATCGCTCACATGGTTCAGGGACACCACGCCACCCACGGCGCTTTTGACCCGACGCTACTGCCGGCCTTGATGGCGCAGGGATATTCCGCCTCGTTGGTTAATCCCGAAAACGTGACGCATCTTCCCCCAAGCTCTCGCCGTCGAGGAGCTCCCCAAGAGATCATCATCTCGGGCACCACCGTGACCCTTCCGGTGGGAACCACCATCGATAGTGGTGGGGCTGGAAAAGGATACGCTGCAGACGTCCTTGCTCACTTCGCCATGGGCGAGGGTGCACTGGGCGTCCTGGTGGAAGTGGGGGGAGATCTTCGCGTGATGGGCATTTCTCCCAGCGCTAGCGCCTGGAGGCTCGCTATCGAACATCCGTATGACGCTTCCCGGCGGCTGAGCGTGGTGGCTCTGCGCGATGGCGGAATTGCCACGTCCACTGTGGCCAAGCGTCGTTTCGAAGTCGAGGGGAATGAAACCCACCACATCATTAATCCCCACACCGGGCTGAGCACCGACTCTGACGTTGTTCAAGCCACCGTGATAGCGCCCAGCGCTGGGGTGGCAGAAATTGCGACCAAAATTGCCTTCGTCGAGGGCTCGCTGGCGTTGTTTAGATATGCCCACACACACCAATACCAAGCCGGGTGTTACACCACCGACGGGAATTGGACCACAACAAAAGATTGGCCTGAAGCAGATGCTTGATTTCAACAACCCACAAATCTGGTGGTATTTGACCCGCGCGAGCGCCATGGTGGCCTGGGTTTTGATGACGATGACCCTGGTCTGGGGGATTTTGCTCACAACGCGCATTCTGCGCGGCGCGGATAACCCTGACTGGTTGAAAGTGACCCATCGATACATGTCGGGCCTTGCCGTGGTGATGATCGCTATCCATATCGCCACCCTGATGCTCGATGAATACATAAATTTTGGCGTCTCTGACGTGTTGGTGCCCTTCTCCACCACCTTCAAACCCACCCCGGTGGCACTGGGAATTTTTGCCTTCTATTGCATCGTTGCTATTCAAATCACCGCTTTGGCTGCCAAGTGGCTTCCGGAAAAACTGTGGAAGGGCATTCACCTCACCAGCTATGCCGCCATCGTCCTGGTCGCACTGCATTCGGGGTTAGTCGGCACTGACGTGGGCACCGTGTGGTACACGGCTATTGCACTGATTCTCATCACCACGGCCATGCTGGCAGGCATTATTCGCCTTGTTATTGCCGGACGGGTCAAACCCGCACCTCGCAGCGCTGCTTCACCCAGCGACACTGCACCGAGGGCCGCTGGGTCAGGAAAAACCGCGCCCGATACTTTCGTGGCCCGGGTGGTGGATCGCCAGAATCACGGCGGTGACATAGCGGAGTTCATTCTCACGCCCGTCGAGCCTGATCTCGACCTGGAATGGGACGCAGGCGCGCACCTGACCCTGCACCTGCCCGACGGGGTTGAGCGACAGTATTCCCTCGCGGGTGACCCTGCTGAGCAAACAACACTGGTCTTGGGAATACTCAACACTCACGGCGACCCTGCCGGTAGCGCCTGGATCCACGCCAACCTCACGGTAGGTGACACCATCGTGTGCGACCTTCCACGCAATAACTTCAAGCTCAAACCAGCTCCGAGATATCAATTCATTGCCTCAGGTATCGGAATTACTCCGCTTCGCTCGATGCTGTTCTCCCTGCCAGCCTCCCGCGAATGGTCCCTGCTCTACATCGGCAAAAACGATAAACGGATGCTGTTTGCTGAGGAACTAGTAGAGCTCTTTGGTGACCGCGTCACGATGTGGAAGACAAGCGAAAAAGGTTTCCGACCCCCGCTAGGGGAGATGATTGATCCAGCAGCAGATGTCTATGCCTGTGGCACTGCATCACTACTGGAAACCATCGAGCACAACGTGGCGCCCAAGAAACTCAATCTTGAGCGTTTCACACCCAAGAAACGCGGCACGACCTCCACAGGGGCTCCCATCGAAGTGGTGGCTTCACGCAGTGGCATTACCACCACCGTCGCCGAGGATTCCACAATCCTGGAGGCCTTGGAGTCTTCCGGTGTGAGTATCAATTCTTCGTGCTTGCGCGGCGTGTGTGGCAGTTGTGAAGTCAGTGTCCTCGCCGGGACACCAGAGCACCTTGATTCGGTGATGAGTGACGCCGATAAGGATGAGCTGGGCGTGATGTATCCGTGCGTCTCGCGCTCGTTGACCCCCAGCATCACGCTGGATGTCTAGCACTAAATCCCAGCAGCGTTATTCGAAGCGAAGAG
>JAFMKX010000058.1 GCA_017852615.1 Pontimonas sp.
AGGCAGTCACAAACGATTGAAAGCTTGCGTTCCCGGGGGCAACACCGACCTTGCCCGACCAAGTGGGCCCGACAATGTCATCGGCCGTCCTCGGCAGTTCCTCTTCGCTCACGCTCTCGCTGTCATACACCAGCACTCGAGCTCGCCCGGTAATACCTACCCACGTGTCATCGTGGGAGGTGAAGGCACCCTCTACTCGTTGGGTAATAGTCTCGGGAAGTGTGGCGAAAAGTCCCGCTTCGCTGAGCGCTCCCAGGGCCCCCGCATCCTGGGAAAGAAAGACCGCTGCGGGGCTTTGCGCCCCTTCTTCGAGCAATTGCGCGGCCAATTCCGAGGTGCCCGCGTAGCGAATATCCACTTCGATGCCGCTTTGTTCGCTAAACATATCGATCAGCGGTTGAACGAGGCTTTCTTCCCGACCGGAATACAAAATCACGTAGTTATCGGCTTCGTCTGCTGGCACCACGGCTGCTGTCTCTTCTGAGACAGCCTCCTCGCTCACCCCGGCAGGTTCTGTCGAGGAGACACATCCCGCGAGCACAGCAAGCGCGGTGATCCACACCACGGAGTGCTGGATGGGCACAGTAATAGACATGGATTTCTCCTACGAGACGACACGTGGATGCTCATTCATCCCACGCTATAGACCTACAAAGTTAGGTTAGCCTAAGCTAATTTTTCTGGCAAGGAAAACCTGAGATTACTGGGCGCGCATCTGCGCTAGTACTGCTTCGAGTTGATCGATGCCCCAATCCAAATCCTTCTTGGACACCACCAACGGCGGCGCTAGACGAATGGTGGAACCGTGCGTGTCTTTAGCAAGCACACCTCGTGCCATCAACGCCTCGCAGACTTCACGACCCGTGGCCAAGCTGGGATCGATATCGATACCCGCCCATAAGCCAGCGCCACGAACTTCGAGGACACCCTTACCGACTAAGGATTGAAGACGCTTCAGGAGGTGTTTGCCCAAACGTTGTGAACGCTTCTGGATGTCACCTTTTGCCAGCATGCGCACGACCGCGAGACCGACAGCTGCCGCCAGTGGGTTCCCACCAAAGGTGGAACCGTGTTGGCCAGGCTTCAAGACCCCCATCACGTCTGCAGTTCCCACCACAGCACTGACCGGGACAATCCCGCCGCCCAAAGCCTTACCCAGGATGTACATATCCGGAGTGACCTTTTCGTTCTGGCACTGCACCGTGGCCCCGGTTCGACCTAACCCGGATTGAATTTCATCGGCGATGAACAACACATTGTGAGCTTTGGTGATTGTGCGCACAGCCTTCAGGTATCCCTTGGGCGGAGTCACAATTCCCGCTTCACCCTGAATGGGCTCCAGCAACACGGCCACCACGGAGTCATCCATGGCTTTTTCCAACGCTTCGGCATCGCCATAAGGAACTTTGACGAAGCCGGGGGTGAAAGGTCCGAAATCTTTGCGCGAACTCTCGTCGGAGGAAAAGCTGACGATAGAAATCGTGCGGCCGTGGAAATTGTTCTCCGCCACGATGATTTTCGCTTTCCCGGCGGGAACCCCTTTGACGCGATACCCCCACGCCCTCGCGACCTTGATGGCACTCTCGACAGCTTCCGCACCACTATTCATGGGCAACACCATGTCCATGCCCAAGAGATCCGCCAGTTCTTTGGCAAAGGGGCCCAAGGCGTCGTGGTGGAAAGCCCTCGAAGTCAACGTCACGCGATCCAGCTGACGCTTTGCAGCCTTAATCAGGGTCTTGTTTCCGTGACCAAAGTTCACAGCAGAGTAGGCAGCGAGACAATCCAAATACTTTTTGCCCTCAACATCAGTGATCCAGGCGCCTTTAGCCTTTGCGGCGACGACGGGCAAAGGGTTGTAGTTGCGCGTCAGCGCACCCTTTTCCATTTCCAGGGCACTTGCGGTGGTGATTTTAGGGCTCATGAACGCAACTCTAATGTGCAGCACTTGACGCCACCTCCACCGAGCAACAGCTCGGAGAGGTCAACACCAATGGGGTTGTAGCCACGATCGGCTAGATCTCGGGCGAAGGTGCTCGCCCGTTCGGCGATGACGACATTGTGTCCGTCGCTAAAACTATTGAGCCCCAAAATCGATGCGTCCTCTTCAGTCGCGATGATGGCATCGGGATAGCGCTCGCGCAAAATCGCCAGCGAAGGCTCATCAAAAGCGCTGGGCAAATACGCGATGGTGGTGGGATCGATCACCGCGAGGGCCGTGTCCAAGTGGTAGTAGCTGGGGTTGATCAACTGCAAGGACACCACCTCGCGTCCATAGATGGCAGCAATTTCCTGGTGACTTCCAGTGTCACTGCGGAAACCTGAGGCAGCAAGAATGGTGTCGCCGACTAACAAAAAGTCGCCTTCGCCCTCGTTGGTCTCAACCGGTTCTCTCACATCAAAGCCGTGTTCGCGGAACCAGTCCATATAGGCAGGCCCTTCTGGCCCACGCTCGGGGTAGTGGAACTTGGCGCCATAGGCAATGCCATCCACCACAAAGCCACCATTAGCCGCATAGACCATGTCGGGAAGTCCCGGTAGACCCTCAATAAGCTGCACGTCAAAGCCCAGATTTTGGTAGGTCTCGTAGAGAACATCCCACTGTTTTAGCGCAAGGCTTGTATCAGTGGGGTCTTCAGGGTGCATCCAGGGGTTGATGCGGTAACTCACCGTGAAGTACTCAGGGCGACACATCAAGACACTCGGCTTGGTGGCCTTGGACGAGGTGGGTGCCGCAGTGGTTTCAGGGGCTTCGGTGATTGTCATGGGTTTAGTCTCTCACGCACGTATCGAGTATTTTTATTGTTTAGACGCTAATTTCGCGCGTTTAGGCCCCTCTTTTTGCATATATTGTGCGTAAACTACCGCTATGGACGCAATCGATCAGCGAATTATTGGCGAGCTTCGTCATAACGCACGGGCAAACTACGGCGATATTGGTGGCATCGTGGGGCTCTCTGCCTCCGCCGTAAAACGCCGCGTGGACAAGATGGTGACCGAGGGAACAATACGAGGCTTCACCGTCGATGTGGACCCGACCGTCGAAGGTCTCGCTGTCGAGGCCTACGTGGAACTTTTTTGCCAAGGAACCGTGTCACCCAAGGAACTACAGCGAATTCTTCTCACCGTGCCCGAGGTTATCGATGCCGGCACGGTCAGTGGCGATGCCGACGCCATTATTCACATGCGGGCCAAAGACATTGGTGCCCTGGAGGATGCGCTGGAGCGCGTCCGAATCGCGCCCAATGTCAACCACTCCAAGAGCTCCATTGTGCTCTCGCGACTTATTCATCGCCCCAGGGACTAAACCGCCAAATTAGCAAAGCGTGGATCTGGAGCGCCAAACCGGTGCGCCGTAATCGAAACTGCCTGTTCTTTCACAAAAGGCAACATTTCGACGCGACCAGACTCGGTCACTTCATGTCCATAGAGCGAAATCTCTGGCGCCCCGTCAAAAGCGACCGCCATCGCGTCAGCCCGAGCAGCAATCAGACGAATGCGCGACGGTGGATTCCCAGCGACTCGGTCCACGAACTCTCGGTCTAACTCAACCGTGTACGAGAGAACTGAACCCAGACCCTTAGCACCCTGGCGCAACGCGCCCACGACCTCGTTCGGAAGTGGGTCGTTCAACGACAGGTGCATTCTCGCGCCAGCACGCATTCCCGCTAGGCACACCCTGACGATTTCGCTGACCAAAACAAAGCTTTCGGCGCGAATGGTCACCTCGGTGGGGCGGTAGCGGAACACATTGCGCTCCACACCCAAACCTGAGGGGTCAGTGGAAACACCAAACACGCCAGTCCACGCCTGGTGGTCACTGGCAAGGCTTCGCTCCAAGAAACTGCGGGCTTGCTCGTCTTCTCCCGCGGTAAGAGTGGCAATATCGCGCAGGGTTTCGTCTGCTTGATTACCAGCGAGATCCACGGTTGCCGCACTGCGCCGCCAGGAGCCCAGGCCCATCAGGTAGTTCGGGCCACCGGCTTTCGTGCCTGGCCCGACACTGGATTTCTTCCAACCGCCAAAAGGTTGGCGTTGCACAATGGCACCGGTGATGCCCCGATTGACGTAACAGTTTCCTGCCTGCACGCGGTCCAACCAATACGAAACCTCGGCGGGATCCAAGGAGTGGATTCCTGCGGTGAGTCCGTAGTCAACGCCGTTTTGCATCGCCAGAGCATCATCCAATGTTCGAGCGTTCATGATTCCCAAAATCGGGCCAAAGTATTCCGTGGTGTGGAACGTGCTCTTAGATTTCACGTTGTCCCGAACACCTGGGGACCACAGTCGGCCTGTCTTGTCCAACTGCGTGGGTTCCAGCAGCCAGCTTTCGCCGCGGGATAAGTCAGTCAAGCCGCCGAGCAATTTTCCAGCAGCGGGTTCGATGACCGGTCCCATGACGGATTCGGGGTCATCCGGATATCCCACGCGCAGCGTGGTGATGGCGTCAACCAGTTGACGACGGAACCGTTCCGAGTGCGCAACAGAGCCCACCAAAATAACCAAGCTTGCCGCGGAACACTTCTGGCCCGCATGCCCAAAGGCGCTCTTGACGATGTCGGCAACGGCAAGATCAAAGTCTGCACTCGGAGTCACAATCAGAGCGTTTTTTCCACTGGTCTCGGCAAGAAGCGGCACATCAGCGCGCCACGACCGGAATAGCTGAGCAGTTTCAAAGGCTCCCGTGAGAATCAAGCGATCCACCCCGGGGTGAGAAATAAGCCCGCGACCGATCTGGCCTTCTTCGACGTCCACTAATTGAAGAACACTCTTGGGCACACCGGCATCCCACAAGGCTTGGACCATAACGGCGCCACAACGGCGCACTTGCGGGGCAGGCTTGATGGCAACAGCACTTCCCGCAGCTAAGGCGGAGAGAACAGAACCGGCGGGAATCGCGACGGGAAAGTTCCACGGTGGAGTTACCAGCGTGAAACGAGCGGGCTGAAAAGAGGCGCCGTCGATGGCTTCCAGTTCCAGGGCGCACTGCGCGTAGTAGCGGGCAAAATCGATCGCCTCGCTGACCTCCGGGTCTCCCTCTTGAATGGTCTTTCCCGCTTCTTGCATCATCACTGCAAGCAGCTCATTGCGCTTACGGTTGAGCTGATCAGCAGCGGCTAAGAGAATCGCTGCCCGCTCTCGGGCTGGCTTTGCCGCCCATTCGGCGCCTGCTTTGCGGCCACGGGCGACTACGTCATCAACAGCAATCCCACCTTTGATGGGGCCCGCTGATTCAGGAATATGAGCCTTCTCCAGTGCTGCGGCACCCAGGGCTTTACCGGATGCTGAAGCGGCCAAAGATCTAATGCCCTCGGCCCATTCACGATTAGCCGGTAGCGAAGGGTCCGTGTCAGCTTCGTTATGAAAGACATCCCCGGGCTTAGTCCCCGAGGCAGCCTGCTCGAGCCGGTTCTGGTTACGACCCACTGGCGGCGCTGCGCGGGTCAGGCTTGCCAGTGATTCCCGGAACCGTGTTTCTTCCCGGGCAAACAAAGCATCGTTGTCGTGCAGATCAAACACGGCCGACATAAAGTTCTCCGGGCTAGCGTTTTCATCCAAACGTCGCACCAGATATCCCACAGCTGCATCAAACTCGCGCGGGTGCACCACCGGCGTATAGAGAATAAGGTTTCCCACGGTTTCGCGAACGGCATCGGCTTGATCCGGAGCCATCCCGATAAGCATCTCGAAATCCACACCTGCGGTCACACCACGATGAGTAGCGAGCAGATGAGCAAAAGCGACGTCAAAAAGGTTGTGACCGGCAACACCCACGCGCACGGATTTGGTGCGAGCCGGTGTCAGGGCCCATTCCAGGACTCTCTTGTAGTTGGTGTCACTGGCTTTCTTGGAGG
>JAFMKX010000008.1:0-12466 GCA_017852615.1 Pontimonas sp.
AGGAGGTAGGGGAAATCCCATCCTGCCCGGGACATCTGATCCTTCATTCCTTCGACGTCGTCATCCGGATACGCATCAAGGTCGTTACTGACCACTGCCAGGGTGACGAGCCCTTGCGGGGCAAACGTTTTCACCATCTCGCCCACTGCCTGTTCGATGTGGCGAACGTAGGGGCAGTGATTACAGACAAAAGCAACGAGAGTGGCTTTCGCGCCTGGCTGACGAAGGGCGTGGCTTTCTCCGTTGCCATCGGGCAAGGATTTCTCGGGAAGGCCATAACCGATCAGAGTGTGGGGGGATTCGACAGCCATCGATGATTCCTATTTCTGGTGAAGGGCCTGGTGGAAAAAGTCTGTCAGGGCTTGGGAGTAACGAGTGGTTTCACTCAGCATGCCCTCGGTGTGGTCGGATCCTTCGAAAGTCTCTAAGGAAATATCCACACCGACCGATTCGGCATAATCTCTGAATTTGAGGGCACCTTCATAGGCGAGTCGTTGGTCATCGGTGCCGTGAAGGAGAAGGATGGGTCGATCTCCCGCTGCTTCGATACCTGCAGGAATCGATGTTTTGTTGAGATTGACACCTCGTATTTTGGCCGCAGTGTCAGCCAACTGCCATAAGAAGCCAGGGAAGCCTTGGAATTCCACTTCTTTACGCGCTGTTTCTGCAAAATCAAAAATCGGTGCTTCGAGTGCGAAGGCAGCAACATTGTCTGTCTTCGCCGGAAGTATTGCAGTGGCGATCGCACCACCCGAGACACCGAACATTCCAATCTTGCTAGGGCTGATTCCCTTTTCTGCGACTAACCAGTCGGCCACGGCAGCAAAATCATCGGACTCGTCTTGACCCGCAGAATGGCGTCCATCCACGCAGGTGGATTCGCCGGTGTCTCGTTGGTCCACGAGCAAGACGTTGAATCCCGCTCGAGCCAGCATGGAGCTTGGCAGCAATGCGTTGTAGTCGCGACGCGAGGTTCCGTAACCGTGGGTGACAATGACGGTTTCTTGAGCGGCAGGGTAGGTGGGCCTAATCCACCAAGCTGCCAATTGAACCCCGCCCGCCCCAGGGATGGTGACTTCATCCACGGGGATATCGGTAATCCACCACTCCGAGAGGTCGTAGTCGACCCACTTGTCCCACCCGCTCCCGGGGAAAGGGCCATTGTCGATACCGGGAGTGAAGAACTGGCTGGGGCTATTGGGTAAGTCATCGGCATTGATTTCGCACGGCACGCTCGTTCCCTCGCGATACACGTAGTCGCCAAGAGCCAGGCCACCGACGGAGATGAGGACGAAAATTGCTCCCAGACTGATGGCCCATTTGGTTCGCGCGCGCATCCTGTGAGGTTACTGCGAAATGCTCGGAGGGCCAAGCGGGCGAGGGTCTCTGGTCTTATGTGCGGGACGCTGCCGGTGTCCCATCCGAGTATTCCCAGAGATACAGGGCTGCATAGGTGCGGTAAGGCCGCCAGGTGTTGGTCAGCTCTAGGGGGTCGCTATCCTCCCCGAACAGTGCGCTGAGCGCGTTTCTTAACCCCAAGTCCCCTGGCGACCAGACATCGGGGTGTCCCATGCCAAACATCAAAAACATCTCGACCGTCCAGGGCCCAATACCTTTGAGTGCCGTCAAGGACTGGGTGATCTCGGCATCACTCATCCCCTCGAGTTCAAGAGGATCTAGTCGGCCATCGAGAAATGCCTGAGCGAGGCCCCTGATATAGGTGGCCTTGGACTGGGAGAGACCATGCTGGCGCATGTCCTCAACGCTCAAGTTCGCCAAGGTCTCGGGGCTAAACCCTCCCACGGCATCGCGAAACCGGCTCTCGATCGTGTCTGCCGCTTTGACTGAGAGTTGTTGGCTGATGATGGTGCCCACGAGAACATCAAAGTATTCACCCGGTGGTTTGGGGGTGATGTGGCGAAGCTCATAGTTGTCAATTAGCTTGGCCATCACCTCACTGGTGCCGCGGAGGTGATCAAGTGCTTCGAGGTGCCGTGTGGTCATGGGCTAAGGCTAGGTGAAGTGGGTGACCTTGTGGGGCTCTCCCTCCGCCGTGAACGTTGTCCACGCCCCCACTTGGGCACCTCGATTAAAGGAACCGCTTCGCATGATGACCCCTGTTCGTCGATAAAACTCCCAGGGCCCCTGCATTTCTTTGTTGGTGTATTTCCCTCGGGCTTTGAGAACCCCGTGGGAATAAAACTCCATGAATTGACCACGACGTGTGGGGTAACTCGCGTTGATGACACGTATTCGAGCTGCGATGAGTTTTTTCATAAAAGAAGCCGGAGGGGCTTTGTCGCGATCGAAATGGATGGTGCCCTTAGTGGTGGAAAAAGCTTCTAGTTCCTTGCCCAGAAGCTCGTGAACTCCAGCACCGGGAAAAAGGCTGTTGTGGCGGCTAAACCCCATCAGCGAGATCACCAGCACTCCCTCAATGCGAAAACTCGGCATCCCCCAGGAGATGTCTTCCGTGCACGTAGGCAGCAGTTTTCGAATCTGATGGAGGACGTCAATCAGCGCTTCACGTTGAGTGGCCGGGAAAACATTAAAAGCTTCTTCGCTGGTCATGACGACGTGATGTCTTTCACTAGGTGGGCCCCTTCTCCCCGCACAGCATTAACGCGATGATACGACCACCCGGCAATGAGATCGCCTGCTTTAGCGCTCATCGACTCGAGCAGCGAAGCCCCGCTCACACCAGGATCAAGCCAGGTATCAACATCAGCAACGTCGAGAATCACAGGCATTCGATCGTGTACCTCAGCGGCGCATCCGACACTGGAGCGGGTCACTATTGTGGTGGTCGCCATCGCGATGCCATCGGCGGGGTTTGTCCACCAGGAATACAGGCCCGCTAGAGCCGCCACGCGGTGGTTATCAGGGAAGAGGTAATAGGGGGTTTTGGCTCCTGCCTCACCGGACCACTCGTAATAACCAGACACAGGAATGAGGCAGCGGGTGGATTTCAGAGCATCACGAAACGTCGGTTTTTCCGCGGCAGTTTCTGATCGAGCATTGAAGGTGGGGTATGTGAGGGTGAGCTGCGGTGACCACGACGGAATCAGCGACCAATGAGCCGGGCCAATAATGCGCTGTCCGTCACTCGTGGTCACCACGATCGGAATGGTCGACGTAGGGGCAATATTCCACCGAGGCACCCATTCGGGGAACCGAGTTGAGCTTGCTAAGAACTCGAGAATGAGGGCATCCATACTCAAGTCCAGGGCAAAGCGTCCGCACATGTTTCTAGTCTGGCCCGACTCGTCGTACTGTGGAAGCTATGAATTCCGATGATGGTGTTCCCCCCGGTATGCGCGAGCAACTAGATTCCCCGTCTTTCCAAGGGTTAGCCACGTTTGGCATGCAACCTTTTGTCTCAGAAGCCTCCCAACTCGACGCCTACAAGCCAGATATCGCGGTCATCGGTGCTCCCTGGGACGCGGGAACCACCAATCGCCCCGGTGCGAGGTTTGGTCCCCGAGCGCTGCGGGCCAATGCGTATGACCCGGGGACGTATCACCTCGACTTGGGTATCGAAATCTTTGACCATCTCCGGGTGGTGGATTTTGGCGATGCCATCATCAGCCATGGAATGTGGGAACAAGCCAAGAAATCCATCTACGACCGAGTGAGCGCGGTCACCACTCGGGGGATTGTGCCCGTCATTCTTGGCGGAGATCACTCTGTTACCTGGCCCAGCGCCACGGCTGTCGCCGAAGCTCACGGGTTTGGCAACGTCGCAATGATTCACTTCGATGCGCATGCTGATACCGCGAATGAAATCGAAGGTAACTTCGCCTCTCACGGCGCCATGATGCGCCGGCTGGTCGAATCGGGCGCCATTCCGGGGGATCGTTTCCTCCAGTTAGGCCTGCGAGGGTATTGGCCAGGCGAGGAAGACCAACAGTGGATGCGCGATAACAATCTCAAGCACTACATGATGCAGGAATTCTGGGAACGAGGCGCGATGCCCGTTCTGGATGATGTCATCGCCGAGGCCAAGAAGAGAGCCCCGAAGGCCTACATTTCGATTGATATTGATGTTTTGGATCCAGGCTTTGCTCCCGCCACGGGAACTCCGGAACCCGGCGGGTTTGCCCCGATTGATCTACTGCGCATCATTCGACGCCTCACGCGCGAGCTTGACGTGGTGGGCTTTGATGTGATGGAGGTAGCACCGGCATATGACCATGCTGATATCACGGTCAATAATGCGCACCGCCTGATCTGGGAGTTCTTTGCCGGTATGGCTACTAAGAACAGGGAGGAGGCTTAGGCGCGCAGCGGCAGAGCGATTCCAATAACCATAAAGATCCCGCCAAAGATTCGATTGAAGCGCTTGCCAAAGCGGGCAAGGAAGGGCTGAATTTTTGCGGATGCTGTGGCAATAAAGGATTCGGTCACGATTTCAATGCCCACGAAGGTCGCTGCCATGACAGCAAATTGGGGTAGTACATCTCTGGTGGTGCTCAGAAACTGAGGCAAGAAGGCCACAAAGAACAGGATCCCTTTGGGGTTAGTCACGGCCGCGAGAAATCCCTGGCGAAAAAGGATGGGACCGCGTGTGCCGCTTTCCTGGGGGCCCTGAAGTGCCCCCACTGCGGGTGAGCGCCAGACCTGAATGCCCAGCCACACTAAATACGCACCGCCAACCCACTTCAACACCGTGAGCGCGTTGGCGGAAGCGGCCAAGAGGGCGCCAATGCCAAAAAGCGACCCCGCAATAATCAGGGTGAATCCCAGTGCCCCGCCGGCGATCGTGAACGCTGTTTTTCGTGGCCCATAGAGGGCGCCGTGGGTGAGAGCGAGAAGGCCGTTAGGTCCTGGGGTGAGGGAAAGACCTGCTGCTGCAGCAACGTAGAGAAGCCAGGTGTCAATATCCACCAGCACAGTATGGCGCTAGTTCGCCTCAGAACCCGCTTCGGCGCAAGATGCTCGGGAGGCGGTTATGTCCACAGCGAGTGGTACTCGTGACCAAGCTCCATAATCAATGTGCGCAAGGCCCGTGCCGACATTCCAATCACGGCGTAGGGGTCACCCACAACACGATCAATAAAAGCGGCTGCGAGACCATCGAGAGTGAACGCACCCGCCACTTTCAGAGGTTCCCCACTCGCCACGTAGGCAGCGATTTCCTCATCAGTAATGGTCGGCGAAAACGAAATCTCGGCGCTGGCAACAACGCCGGTGCCCCCGCGCACCTCGCCTCCGGTGTGATCGATGACATAGAGACCCGAGTGCAAAGTGCCGGTTTTTCCTCGCATCATCCTCCAGCGGGCTATGGCCACTTCGGGTTCATGGGGTTTGCCATAGTGGGCGCCTTCGAATTCAAAAACTGAATCGCCTCCGATGACCAGGCCATCAATGGCCGGGCTGAGCACACTGTGTGCTTTGAGCTTGGCCAAATGCAACGCGACAGCCGCCGCCTCAGAGTTATCGACCATGTCTTCGGTCGCTTGCTCTTCATCGACGTCGGGAACCACCACGGTGGCGGAAAGCCCAATGTCGTGCAGTATTTGTTTGCGTGCGGGCGAGGTCGAGGCGAGATAGAGCTGGGTCATGATCAGAGACTGTTGTTCACAAACGTGGCAATGGTTTCCATGTGGTGGGTATGGGGAAAAAGATCCCACGATTCAATGAATACCATCTCGTAACCGGCCTTGGACAGAAGCCCGGCATCTCTGCCCAGTGCTACTGGGTCGCAGGCGACGTAGATAATTTCTCCCACACCGAGCGTGACTAAGGAGTCGATGACATCAGCCTTGGCGCCACTGCGCGGTGGATCCACAATCACGGTGGCACGGGCGTAGCGATCTTTATCAGCCGAGCCCATTTTTGCTACTTGCTCACGCAGCCACCTATCTACGCGGGCAGAGACCGCCTCGATATCGGCGATGCCGGCGAGGTTTTGTTGGACGTAGTTGAGGGCAGAATCATCAGATTCGACTGCGGTGATCGACAGGGTGTCCTCACTCATCGACGCTAAAGCATGCGCCAACAGGCCCACTCCGGAGTAGAGATCCATATTGGGGGCATCGGCATGAAGCCGCTCTGGCACGACCGCTCTGGTCACCGCGTCACTGAGTAATTGTGGTGCACCATCATGAACCTGCCAGAAGGATTGGTCGCTCAGGTGAAAAGTGGCGCCGCCCACTCGCTCGGTGATATCGGTGGGGCTTTGGTTATCAATCACCAATCGAATCCCGGAGCCTGTCGTGTCGAGGGCCCTGACCGAATCGGCACCCTCATAGGTGGTCTCGAGAAGTCCAGATTTCTGAATGCCCCGCGAAGCAAGAGGGACACTGGTGACGGGGATCACGGTGTGGGAGCGCTCCGCGTAGGGCCCCAGGCGCCCTGACGCGTCCGCGTGCAACGTCACGCGGGTTCGCCACTCCAGGCCGTTTCGCTCATCATCCCCGGGAACCGATTCAACGCGGACGTTGTGAGCTAGAGAACTGGTGAGGCCTCCAAAGCGTTGAAGTGAGTCACGCAAAATCTCGGTTTTGAGCTCTCGCTGGTGGGCCAACTCAATATGGCCGTAGTCGGCACCGCCAGCTCGATGATCTGGTTTTCGAGAGATGTCTGCTTCTGCCCAGATATGGGGAACGCGATGCGGGCTGGGTGTGAGAATCGATATCGCTTCAGCGCGCCAGAGGGATTTCTTGGAAGTTTCGACCAGCTCGGCCTCGACAACCTCGCCGGGGATAACGCCCGGACAAAAAACGACTCGGCCATCGATGCGGCCAATTCCCGACCCACCGTGAGCCATGGTTGTAATCTCAAGTTCAACGGTATTCACCAGGTAAGCCTAGGAGCATTCGGGCAGACTGGGTTCACGACCCCATCGAAGGAGACCCCATGGAAACGCGCGCTTATGCAGTAATGGCCCCCACAGAAGGTTTGAAGCCCTGGAGCTTTGAGCGACGCAGCGTGGGAAGTGACGATGTTCAGATAGCAATCGAGTTTTCCGGGGTGTGCCACTCTGATATTCACACGGCGCGGGGCGAGTGGGGCGACCTGCACTTCCCCTGTGTTCCCGGTCATGAAATCGTCGGTCTGGTAACCCACGTGGGGGATTCGGTGACCAAGTTCGCTGTGGGGCAGCGCGTGGGTGTGGGTGTCTATGTCGATTCCTGCCGCACCTGCGAGAACTGTGTTGCGGGGATGAGTAACTATTGCCTGGAAGGAATGACGGGAACCTACAACGCTCCCGAGCGAGATGGCAGCGGTGTCACCCAGGGTGGCTACGCAAGCTCCATCGTGGTCGACCAGGGATATGTGGTCTCAGTGCCTGATGGCCTAGACCCTGCGGGAACTGCGCCGCTGCTGTGTGCAGGAATCACTCTGTATTCCCCGCTGAAACACTGGGGTGCAGGCCCCGGGGTTAAGGTCGGCATCATCGGCCTCGGTGGCCTAGGCCACATGGGAGTGAAGTTTGCCAAAGCTCTTGGTGCACACGTCACCGTGTTGTCACATACTGCAGGCAAGAAAGAGGATGCGCTTGCCATGGGCGCCGATGAATTCCTCGTCACCTCTGATGAATCGGTGTTCGTTGATCACGCCAAGACGTTTGATCTGTTGATTAATACGGTCTCCGCACCGATTGATCTCAACCTTTATCTCGAGCTGTTGGGTCTTGATGGAACACTCGTGATGGTGGGACTATCTCCAGACCCTTACCCCATCAAGGCTTTTTCGATGCTGGCTCAGAGGCGTCGCATTGCCGGGAGCATGATTGGGCCCGTCTCAGAACTTCAGGAGATGCTTGATTTCGCAGGCCAACACAACATCCTCTCTGATGTTGAGGTCATCGAAGCGAGCTATCTCAACGAAGCGTGGGATCGGGTGGTGGCCAGTGATGTGCGCTACCGCTTTGTCATTGACGCCAGCACCATTTAGTAGCTGATGGCCGGCTCGGGCGAAATTAGGCTCGAGCGGCCGCCACGAGGCCCTCGAAAATCCTGATGTCCTCGAGGTTTTCTTCGGGGTGCCATTGCACGGCAACCCCAAAGGGATAGTCCTTAATCTCGACACCTTGGACGAGACCATCGAATCCACGGGCGCTCACCGTCAGGCGATCGGCGACCTGATCAATACCCTGATGGTGATACACGTGACCCACTGCGGTGTCCTCACCCATGAGGGAATGCAAAAGGGTGTCTGGTTCGATTGTCATGATCTCCGGGTGAAAAACTCCATCCCCCACGCGGTAGCGATCGTGGCCCAACACGTCCGGAAGATGTTGGTGCAAAGTGCCGCCTAGGTGCACATTCAACATTTGTGCCCCGCGACAAATACCCAGAATCGGCAGGGACCGCGCAATGGCGTGGGTCAGTAGCGTGTCTTCCAACTCATCGCGCATATCTTCCGACGCTTGGGTGTGTGTGCCCGGGCTTTGGCGATAGCGCTGAGGGTTAATATCGGCCCCTCCGGTGATTATCAGCGCATCAAGGGAGTCAAGAATCCGATGCGCATCCTCACCCGAAAGCTCCTGTGGTGGCACCAGAGTGACAATTCCCCCAGCTCGTTCTACCCCGGAAACATATTGTGCGGGCAAAACGGCAAGTTCGCCGTCATAGATAGTCATCTGCCCCGGGGTGCGATAGGTCGTAAGACCAATGAGCGGTTTTGTCATGGCTCTATTGTCTGGCATTGGCACCTAGTTTGTGCCCAGCAGCGATGCCAGGTCTATCGGTTAGGGTGGGCTTCGACGTGGGGAGAACACAGACGTGGGCGAAGCATTTATCGAGGCACATAACCTGGTTAAGACCTACCAGGCGGGCAAGAACACTGTTGTTGCCTTAGATGATTTATCCCTGAGTGTTCCCAAGGGAACCGTTCAAGCACTTCTGGGACCTAACGGTGCGGGAAAGACCACCACCGTGAAGGTGTTGACCACGCTGATTAGGCCTGATTCGGGCAGTGCCCACATTGATGGTGTTGATGTCTTGGAGCACCCAGAACGTATTCGGCGCATGATTGGTGTTAGTGGGCAGTATGCCGCGGTGGATGAAAACCTCACCGGTTTTGAAAACCTTGAGATGGTCGGGCGGCTGTATCACCTCAGTCCCGCCGAGTCGAAAAAACGAGCCCGGGAACTTATCGAAATGTTCGATCTTGTCGAAGCGGCAGATCGCGTGGTTAAAGGCTTTTCGGGAGGTATGCGCCGCCGCATTGACCTCGCCGGAGCTCTGGTAGTCAATCCTCCGGTGTTGTTCCTGGATGAACCCACAACAGGGCTAGACCCTCGAAGCCGCTTAGCGCTGTGGGATGTCATCAAAAAATTGGTGGCAGAGGGAACCACCGTCTTACTCACCACTCAGTACTTAGAAGAAGCCGACCAACTGGCGCACAACATTGCGGTTATTGATGAGGGCAAGGTTATTGCTCAAGGATCCGGCGATGAGCTCAAATTGTTGGTGGGCGGACAGCGGGTGGAAATCACCGTTCATGATCTCGACCAGGTGGAACAAGCCACGAAGGTACTGGCCCGCCACGTCAATGGTGAGATCACTGCCGGGGCTGATGAGCGCACGTTGATTGGCCCGGTGGAGAACGCGGCCAAAACTTTGCAAGCTGTGTTGAAAGACCTCGCAGATTCGGGAGTGGAGCTCAACGACGCCGGAATGCGCAGACCCACCCTCGATGATGTGTTCTTACAACTCACCGGTCACAAGGCTGAGGAGGTGACCGCGTGAGTAATCAGGTCCAGGTCACAGGAACACCACTGAGTCGGTTTCTCTCGGATGGTTGGGTCACGACCAAACGTAATGTGCTGAAGATTCGGCGGGTGCCGGACATTCTGGTGTTCACGTTGATTCAACCCATCATGTTTGTGTTGCTCTTTACCTATGTCTATGGCGGGGTCATCGATATCCCCGGCTCCTCCTATGTGGAGTTCTTGATGGCGGGAATCTTTGCCCAAACCGTGGTGTTTGGCTCGACCTATTCGGGTTCCGCCATGGCTCAAGACCTCAAAGACGGCATCATCGATCGCTTTCGCACACTCCCGATGAGTCCGGCTGCTGTGTTGGTGGGTCGCACGAATGGCGACATGTTGATTAACGCAAGTTCCATGGTGGTCATGATGATCACAGGATTTATTGTCGGGTGGCGCATTCGCTCAAGCTTCGGTGAAGCCCTCTTTGCGGTGGTACTCCTGCTCCTCTTTGCCTATGCGTTTTCTTGGGTCATGGCCTATATCGGGATGAGTGTGAGAAGCCCCGAGATCATCAACAATGTCTCGTTCTTAATCCTCTTCCCCTTGACCTTTATTTCCAATGCCTTTGTCCCCTCTGACACGTTGCCCACACCCCTTCGGGTCTTTGCCGAATGGAATCCTGTGTCTGCGCTGGTGCAGGCCGCTCGAGAGCTTTTTGGCAACGTTCCCGAAGGTATTCCCGCTGGAGACACCTGGACCGCTCAGAATCCCGTGCTGACTGTTCTCATTGGTTTGGCCGTGATGCTGGTGATCTTTGTTCCGTTGTCGATTCGAAAGTTCCAATCCATTAGTTCCAGGTAGGGCTGGCGTAGACGCTCGCTCCTCGTTACCCTGGGGCAACGAGGAGCGAGGTGATAGCGATGGCGGAACCCAGTGCTGATTCCAGCCGCTTCGATGACGAAGTGCGGCAACGCTGGGGTGCGACGTCGGCCTATAAAGAATCACAAGAGCGTTTAGCCGGATATTCCTCTGAGGATCGCCACAACGCTCAGATTGCGCAGGAAGAGGCCTTGCAAGGCGTCATTGAGGCGATGGATCAGGGGCTCCCACCCACCAGCCTTGAGGCGATGGTGGCGGTAGATAAGTGTCGACAGGTAATTTCGCGCTGGTATTTTGAGTGCTCTCACGCAATGCATAAGCAGCTGGCAGCGATGTATGTCTCGGACGATCGGTTTCGGGAGTTTTATGAATCGCGCCGCGAGGGCCTAGCTCAGTATTTTCACGACGCCATTCACGCCCACGCGGGCTGAGACTATTCTCAGCACTCACCGCTTTACACTGGGCCCATGGCTCGGGTCGCGCGAATAAAGAATGGTTTTGCTCCCAAAACCTGCGAGAGCTGCCAGCGAGAATTCGAATGGCGAAAGAAATGGGAGAAGGATTGGCAGGAGCTTCGATATTGCTCGAAGCGGTGTCGAAGCGAAAGAAAGCGGGGCTAGCCCACTGTGCCCACCACCACTCTTGTCACGTCAGTGCACCTATCTAAAGCGGAAGCTCTGGAGATACTCTCCGATGCCTTGAGTGCGTCCTGGGTCAGTGATGACCCGGGCGAAGTTACCTTGGCTCTGCACGAGGGCGTCATGCTGAGCATCGAGGTTCCCAAATTTGGAGAAGACCTCCCACTCACCCTGGATTGTCACCACCGAGATCCCGAGGTCCTAGAGCAGGTTGTGAACCAGGTGGTGTCCACACTCACGGGCACCCTGGGGTGGACAATCCATATCCCGCTTTAGGGGGTGAGACGGTTAGGGCCTCTAAAGAGAAATGTTGTTTCTCTAATGCTTGATTGACCCAGCATCAGCATCATGACGCGAGCAAGGCCCATGCCAAATCCACCATGGGGGGCAACACCGTGACGGAAGAAGTCAAAGTATCCTTCGAGCTCGTCCAGGTCCATGCCTTTTTCTCGTGCCTGCGCTTCTAACACCTCAATGCGGTGTTCACGCTGTGCACCAGTCGAGATTTCCATACCGTGATAGAGCAGGTCGTAGGACCGTGTCAGCTCAGGATTATCGTCATGACGCATGTGATAGAACGGGCGAATTCCTGAATCGTAATCCGTGACGAACACAAACGGGCTGCCGGTGGTCTCCAGGAAGTGGGCGCCTAATCGACGCTCTGCTTCAGGATCAAGGTCACCATCCTGGCGAGGGATGTCATAGCCGCCACTTTTCACAATCTCGCGGGCTTCAGCCAAGCTCACTCGGGGAAAAGGTGTGGTGGGAACGGAAAGTTCAATGTCCAAGGTGGCGGCGATTGCTTCACCGTATTTGGAGACGACGGCGTTAATTCCGGCACTCAAGACCTCTTCGTGCATGGCCATCACATCGTCGTGTGAGTCGATAAAACTCATTTCGGCATCCACGCTGGTGAATTCGGTGGCATGGCGAATAGTGAAAGAAGGGTCTGCTCTAAAAGCCGGAGCAATTTCAAACACCGCACCGAAACCAGCTGGCTGTGCCATTTGTTTGAAGAACTGAGGGCTTTGGGCTAGATACGCGGTGGTGTCGAAATATCCCACTTCAAAAAGCTCGGCACGTGATTCGCTCGCACTCGCCATCAGTTTCGGTGTGTGAATTTCAATCCACTCGTGATCCACCCACCACGAGCGAATCCCGTGTTCAAAGGCTGTTTGGGCCCTGAAAATGAGGTTTGCCGCAGGTCTGCGAAGATCAAGAAATCTCCAGTCCATCCGCTTATCCACGTTGGACTCTTCATCAATGGGAAGCTCGTGTGGCGCAA
>JAFMKX010000008.1:12792-20716 GCA_017852615.1 Pontimonas sp.
GTCACGAGAGTCGAGTCTATCTGGGGCACTGGGGTCTCCAAGGATTAGCCCTCCTAGAATGGTGAGGTGCCCGCAGACTTCCTCCACTTTGTTCGCCATGGCGAAGTAGCCAACCCAGAGGGCATTCTGTATGGCCGCCTTGAGGGTTTCGGATTATCTCCACGCGGCCACGAGATGGCGAAGCGATCTGCTGACGCGCTGGCAACCCGGCCGATTACCAAGATTCTTTCCAGTCCCCTGCAGCGAGCAGTGGAATCGGCCACACCTCTGGCTACGCAGCTCAAGCTTGAGATTGAGATTGACGAGCGACTCCTGGAGGGCCTCAATGATTTCGAGGGAAGCGCGATGAGCTTTGGCCGCTTATTCCGCGAGCCCTCGGTGTGGAAAAAACTTTACAATCCCTGGAAACCCAGTTGGGGTGAGCCCTATCGAGAAATCTCCCAGCGGGTGATGGCGCTTGCCGAGGACGCCTGGAATTCGGTCGATGAGGGCGAAGTGGTGTTGGTGAGCCACCAGGTCGTGATCTGGATTTTGCATCGCAGTATCGCGGGAATCCCGCTACCCCACTTGCCGCATCAGCGTCGGTGCTCACTCTCGAGCATCACCACGGTCAAAAAAGTGGCAGATCGCTGGAAAGAAGAAAGTTATCGTGAACCCGCGGCAGACCTTTTGGAAGATGCCATTGACCTGGGAGCGGTATAAGTGAAGCGACCCTTTGCGGTCATGATGGTCTTAGCGAGCTTGGTGACGGTCTCATGCACATCGACCAGCGATGCTCTGGCTGAGCAGTATCGCGATGGCTCGGGCGCTAACTATATTTCTGGCGATGGTGCGATTACGGTGTTGGCTCCCGAATCCAGAAGCGACTCAGTGCAGTTCGAAGGTGATCTCGACACCGGGGAATTTTTCTCCAGTTCTGATTACGCGGGCTCAGTCATTGTGGTGAATTTTTGGTATGCCGGGTGCCCCCCGTGTCGAGTCGAAGCAGCGGATCTTGAAAGCCTGCACCAACAATTTCTCTCGGACGGTGTGGCTTTTGTCGGGGTCAATATCTTTGACCAAGCCCCGACGGCTCTTACTTTCGCCAACGAGTTTGGGGTGTCCTATGGCTCCATCATGGACGTGGAGACGGGGTCAGTCCGTCTGGCGTTTGCCGGCCAGGTTGCTCCTAATGCGGTTCCCACGACCTTGGTGTTGGATAAGCAAGGCCGCGTGAGTGCGCGCATTTCTGGGGTGATTACCGATGTCGATTTACTGGCCAACATTATTGAGGGCGTCCTAGAGGAAGAGCTTGGTTCATGAGTTCGTGGGGCGAGATTGTTTTTTCTGGCCCGCTGCTCTTGGCTATGCCGATAGCCCTCGTTGCGGGATTTCTCGCTTTTGCGTCCCCCTGCGTATTGCCCCTGGTTCCGGGCTATCTCGGATATGTCAGCGGTTTTTCCCCGGGCTCTGAGGACACCCGCAGGCCCACTCTGCGCATCGTGCTCGGCGTAGTGCTCTTCGTCCTGGGGTTTTCCAGCGTCTTCGTGAGTTTTTCTGTCGCGTTTGCATCCCTGGGTGCGATGTTGATTGCCTGGGTTGACGTCATTCTGCGCGTGGCGGGACTGCTCATCATTTTGATGGGGTTTGTGTTTATTGGACAGGTGTCCTTTTTGCAGCGACAAACCAAACTCCCGTTGACCGTCACCAACGGTTACGTGGGCGCACCCTTGTTAGGCATTGTCTTTGGGCTGGGCTGGGCGCCGTGTATCGGACCCACCCTGATTGCGGTGAACACGCTTGCTTTTAGCGTGGGGGATATCCCGAGGGCCACAGCCTTGGCGATCGCCTACTGTGCGGGTTTGGGTATCCCCTTTGTCCTGATTGCTCTGGGTTTTAGTTGGGTCACCGGAGCAGTGGGATGGCTGAAGCGCCACATTCGGGCGATCAATATTGCCGGTGGTGTCATCTTGATGGCGATTGGCACGGCGATGGTGTCGGGGCTGTGGCAAATCTGGATCTCGAGTATTCAGGCGGTGATTGGTGGAACCACTACGCCCCTCTGATTTTGATGATGGAACACCGGCCCCTGCGCCACAGATGCCTGCCTTAGGTGTTGCCGGGTGGGGGCGTTTTGTGTGGCGGCAGCTCACGAGCATGCGCACCGCGCTTTTCTTGCTGTTACTGCTCGCTATCGCGGCAATCCCCGGCTCGTTAGTTCCGCAGCGATCCAGTGACCCCAATGGTGTGTTGGCGTGGAAGCGTGATGACCCAGAGCTTTTTGAGATTCTGGATCGCTTTCAACTTTTTGACACCTTCAGTTCGATCTGGTTCTCCTCGATATACCTGTTGTTGTTCATCTCTTTGATTGGGTGCATCCTTCCGCGAACCCAGCACCACTTGAAGGCGCTGAGACAACCTCCCCCCGCAATCCCCCAGCGGTTAGAAAGACTGGAGCATTTCGAGCGAAAAGAAGTCCCAGGGGACCCAGCGGGGCTCTCTGAGCTTGCGGAGACGGTGGTTAAACAACGGGGATATCGAATAGCACGCGAAGACGATGGTGTTTCGGGCGAGCGGGGCTACCTTCGAGAAACCGCCAACCTAGTGTTCCACTTTGCTTTAGTCGGGATTCTCGTGGCGCTCGGGTTGGGCACGGGATATAAGTATCAGGGCCAACGCGTGATTATCGAAGGGCAAACCTTCACCAATCAGCTCACCAGTTATGACACGTTCAACCCGGGTCGTTTCTTCTCCGAAGCCTCACTCGAACCGTATTCGTTGACGCTTCGAAGCTTCACACCCACGTATCAATTCGATGTCACCACCGGGCGCACCAATCCGTTAGATTTCGTCGCGGCAATGGGAGTGACCGAGCCCGATTCGCTGAGCGAAACCCTGTTGCGGGTGAATGAACCCTTGGATGTTGACGGGACTTCGGTATATCTCCTAGGTAATGGTTTTGCTCCGTGGATTACGGTCACCTCTTCCTCAGGCGAGGTGGTGTTTAGTCAACCCGTTCCTTTCTTGCCTCAAGATGCCAATTTGACCAGCCTTGGTGTGGTGAAAATTCCCGATGGGTTAGAAACCCAAGTGGGCATGATTGGGTTCTTTTATCCCTCGGCAATCGAGCTCGACACCGGTGCTTTGACCTCGGTTTATCCCGAGCCTGATAAGCCTGTTCTCACGCTGAATGTGTTCGAAGGCGATTTGGGTCTCAATGAGGGTATTCCTCGCAACGTCTATTCCCTCGACACCTCAACCCTCACCCAGATCACCGGTGGTGACACCGGCCAAGATTCGCTCGTTCTTGCCCTGGGGGAGAAGGCAGAGCTTCCCGGTGGTCGAGCTAGCGTTGAATTTAGCGAGCTTCGCCGCTTCATCAGCGTTGATATTCACCGAGACCCCACCCAAATTCCTGTTGCGCTGTGTGCGGGGTTGATCATGCTGGGTCTGGTGGTAAGCCTGTTCATCACACGGCGCCGGGTCTGGATCCGCGTGGTGGGAGCTAAAGGGTCAACGAGCATGGTGGAGTTTGCTGCACTGGCCCGAGGCGATGATCCAGGGCTTGCGAGGGAGCTCAAGGATTTGGTGGCCAATTTTTCACAGGAAGCCGAATCTAGAATGAAACAACGATGATTGATTTCGCTCCTCTTTCGCTCTTTGCGGTGTATTCGGCCATGGCTGTCTACACGGTGGCCTTCCTCTTTTTCACCTGGGACCTGGCCAAGCGCTCCGCTTCCACGCCGGCACTCGTGATGGCCAATGGCGAGGCCTCACCACCATCTCCGTCTTTGGATAACTCGGCTCCTACGGCCACTGGGTATCAGCGCATTGGTATTTCGCTGATGGCGTTGGGGTTCGCTTTCCACGTGTTTGCCACAGTGTCCAGGGGGCTTGCGGCAAGCCGGGTTCCGTGGGCCAACATGTTTGAATTTGGTTTGACCGCAACAACCCTGATTGTTGCCGTTTTTCTTGGGTCCTTACTGTGGCGGGACCTGCGCTATTTGGGTGCTTTTGTTTCGGGCTTTGTGCTCTTGGCTCTGGGAATCGTGACCGTCAACTTTTATGTTGATGTCGTTCCACTCCCGCCTGCGCTGCAATCTGGCTGGCTCGTGATTCATGTGTTCGTTGCCAGCTTGGCCACCTCCTTTTTTGCTCTCGCAGCAGGATTATCGATTCTTCAATTGGTGCGTGCCCGTCTTGAGGCCAACGAGATGGCCAAAGCCCGTGTGATGAAGACAATTCCTGCTTCGTCGGTTCTGGAAGCACTCGCCTATCGCCTCAACGTGGTGGGCTTTGTGCTCTGGACCTTCACCCTCATTGCTGGTGCTATTTGGGCCGAGCGCGCCTGGGGCCGCTACTGGGGTTGGGACACCAAAGAGGTGTGGACGTTTGTCATTTGGGTTCTCTTTGCCGGCTATGTTCACGCCCGAGCTACCAGGGGTTGGCGCGGATCACGCTCCGCGTGGTTGGGCATTATTGGTTTTGGCGCAGTCTTGTTCAACTACACCGTGGTCAATATCGCCTTCACCGGATTGCACTCCTACTCGGGGCTCTAAAGCAGGGCGAAGCATCGCTCCAGGCGAGCACGCCACCATTGCTCTCGATCCTTCGGGGCGCGCAGTCGGGTGAGCGCCCCCTGGTCAAGACGGGGCTTCGTCACACTGAGTTTTCCGCCATGGGCGCGAAGCGGAGATTCGACCACATCGTCGCTCAGGAACGACACCGTGCCCAATCCAGCATCGAGAGCGTGGGGGCTCTGGCTCTCGAGAAATCCTTGAAGTGTCGCGGCATGGTAAATCCCCACACTGGTTTCGAGCGCGCTAGAGATCACCACTTGCAATCCAGCAGCGTGCGCTTTCTTGATCGTGTCGTGTGCGCGGCGCAGTCCCCCCAGGGGTTGGACCTTAATGACGACGATGTCGGCAGCGCCTAGTGCGATGACTTCCTCAAGATCAGCCCACCGGCGAATGCTTTCATCTGCTGCTAGGCCAATACCAATCTCAGACATCCGGGTCCGCAGTACCGCCATATCCGCCAGAGATTCCACGGGCTGCTCGACATAATCAATATCGCAGTGTTCCATGAGCCGAATGGCGTGTTCTGCTTCATCCAGCGCCCACGCACCATTTGCGTCTAAGCGGATCCGGCCGGCGGGTCCTAGCGCTGCTCGCACTGCTTGAACTCGCGCGTGATCCTCATCCAGTGAACTGGTGGGCCCTCCGACTTTGACCTTTACGGTGTGGGGAAATCCAGCCTCGGTAATGAGGGTTGTGGCTTCCTGGGGCGACACCGCCGGAATAGTGCCATTGACCCGAATAGAAGCAGGAGGCTCGGGCAGGGTGGAGTCCTGCCAGCCATCCTCGATAGCGCTGGCGAGCCACAGTGCGGCCTCTGCGTCGTCATATTCCACGAAGGGGCTCCATTCGGAGGGTCCTCGGGGAGAGTCGAAGATGATGGCTTCTCTCTGGGTGAGCCCACGAAACGGTGTGGTCAACGCAAGCGACACAACGTGTGCACACTCAAGGAGCTCGCTCAGTGGTGAAGGGACCATGCCCCACAGTGTTCCATGACTTTTGCGTCATAGGCTTAGGGCATGACGTCTCAGCCTTCACCGCTCTTTGATGCCAGTTTTTGGCACGAAGTCGAGGGCTTTGAGGACCTCAGTGATGTCACCTATCACCTCAGTGAATCCCAGCAGATTGCTCGAGTCGCTTTTGACCGCCCCGAGGTGCGCAATGCGTTTCGCCCCCGCACCGTGGATGAGCTCTATCGCGTGCTTGATCATGCCCGATTACTCACCACGTTGGGTGCTGTGATCATCACCGGTAATGGTCCAAGCCCCCGCGATGGCGGGTG
This sequence comes from Pontimonas sp., assembly GCA_017852615.1. Classification (GTDB taxonomy): domain Bacteria; phylum Actinomycetota; class Actinomycetes; order Actinomycetales; family Microbacteriaceae; genus Pontimonas. The sequence continues at coordinate 18,631 of JAFMKX010000008.1, forward strand.
GGCGTTCTCCTCGGGGGGCGATCAGCGTATTCGTGGGGCAGATGGGTATCAGTATTCCCAGAGTGAGGACAGCTCGGGAATTGACGCTTCACACACTGGCCGGTTACATATTTTGGAAGTTCAGCGGCTGATTAGATTTATGCCCAAAGTGGTCATCGCTGCCATTCCTGGCTGGGCCGCTGGCGGTGGCCACAGCTTGCACGTCGTGTGTGATCTCAGCATTGCCAGCCTCGAGCACGCTCGATTCAAGCAAACCGATGTGGACGTCGGATCGTTTGACGGCGGCTACGGCAGTGCCTACTTTGCTAAGCAAGTGGGTCAAAAATTTGCTCGCGAAGTGTTCTTTTTAGCCCGGGAGTATGACGCCACGAAAGCGTTAGAGATGGGCGCTATCAATGCTGCCGTTGCTCACGCGGACCTGGAATCCACTGCTATCGAGTGGGCACAGACAATTTTGGGCAAGAGCCCCACGGCGATTCGGATGGTCAAGTTTGCTCTCAACGCAGCTGATGATGGACTGGCCGGCCAGCAGGTGTTTGCCGGCGAAGCCACCCGGTTGGCCTATGGCCTGGCTGAAGCACAAGAAGGCCGGGATGCGTTTTTGGAAAAGCGTGATCCCGACTGGTCACCATTCCCCTGGCACATCTAGGGAGGGTTGAGCGCATGCGTGAACTCCGAGTGATTGATTCCAGCGACCCCACGGCTCTGTGTGAACCACTGCACGAGGCTCTTTTTGCTGATGGTCCTGCCTTGTTGCCCAGGCCCGGTGGAGTCAAGATCTCTGCCACCGCACCCACCGAGGTGGAGGACGATGTGGCACTGGTAGTCGAGACCAGTGGCACCACCGGCGCTCCTAAGAGAGTTGCGTTAGGTGCGCAGGCACTGGTCGCGAGCGCGGAAGCGGCAACAGCTCAGCTCGGTGATCCAGGAACGTGGCTCTTAGTGCTCCCTGCGCATTACATCGCCGGCATCCAAGTGATAACTCGATCGCTGATCCACGGAACCCTTCCTTTGGTGCTAGATCCGGGACCGTTCTCGGGCTCTGCGGTGCTGGCTCGATCAGCCGAGCTGATCAGTGCCGCTGGCAGTGGCGCCGTGTATACGGCGATGGTTCCTGCCCAATTGAGTCGATTGCTCGATGATGAAGCAGACGTGCCCGGTCTAGGCGAGGTGATGCGCGCATTCTCGGCCATTTTGGTGGGAGGCCAGAGTGTCCCCCAAGCAGTACTGGATCGTGCTCACGACGCTGGGTACCGAATTATTCGCACCTATGGTTCGGCAGAAACCGCCGGGGGGTGCGTGTGGGATCAGCGGCCCATTGGGGATGTTCGGGTGGCGGAATTTGACGGGCGTCTGGCGATTTCAGGCTCCGTTTTGGCCCATGGATATGTCGATAACCCACAGCGCACCGAAACGAGTTTTGTGCAGCGGGAGGGCACTCAGTGGTACCTCACTGACGATGCGGGAGAAGTCGATAGCAACGGGTTGGTTCATGTGCATGGGCGCCTGGATGATGTGATCATCAGCGGGGGCGTGAAGGTCTCGCTAGGCCGCATTGAAAAGCTTCTGCACGCCCACATCGATTCAGCCGACCTCGTCGTGGTGGGGTGCGAAAGTGACCAATGGGGCCACGTCCCGGTTGTCGTGACCACGGCTGAGCTCAATCTGGAACGCCTGCGGTTATTGGTCCAGCAGGAGTTGGGTCCAGAGGCTAGACCAGAGCGAATCCATCGCGTAGAAGCTCTGACATTTTTGCCCTCGGGAAAGCCTGATCGTTTGGCTTTGAGTGCACTTGTAGCACAGGGGCAGGCGTGAAATCGGTTGCCGGTGGTTCTGGAGAGGCACCCGTTTCGCTGGGACTGTGGCTTGCTGGAGCACGGTTAAGAACCCTTCCACTCGCGGTGGCCCCGGTAGTTCTGGGGTATGCCTCGGCAGTGTTGGCAGGTAGATGGAACTTTCTTGTGGCGGGGTTGGTGCTCTTAGTGGCGCTAGCGCTTCAAGTGGGTGTCAATTTCGCCAATGATTACTCTGATGGCATCCGTGGCACGGATGACGTTCGCGTGGGTCCCGCCCGACTAACCGGTTC
>JAFMKX010000008.1:21068-25355 GCA_017852615.1 Pontimonas sp.
GTGGCGGGCAAGGCGACCCTTGCGGTGGGATTAGGCCGTACTAAATCCCTGGCACTGTTGTATTTGCTCTTAGCAATGCCCTACGTGATGGTCGGCCTATTGTCGTTTGTCTTTGTGTGGGCGCCGGTGGTTTTCCTCACCGGCATCATGACCATCGTGGTGGTGGTGATGGTGGCGCTGGCGAAAACACCCCGAGATTTGATCTCCGCGTTGGTGCTGATGTCCCTCAACGCCCTCGTTTTTGCTGGTGCCTTAGGCCTTGCTATCGCCTTGTGACGTTGCGTCATCTTCGCTTTGGGCATCGGGGTCGCTACTGGCCGACTTCTCCACTCGTTTCTGGAGGTCTTTAGCTAACTCGGTGCGTTGCCGGTGGAAGAAAATGTAGGAAAGGGTAAACGCCACGACGGTGGCAATAAGTGCCGATACCCACCACCACAGACCCAGAATCACCAGCAGCGCAAAGGAAGCACCGAAAAGGCCTAGGCGCACAAGGCTGTAGTTAATCCACGCAGACACCCTCTCAGTGTAGGCGCGTACAATGAGAAATATGGTCCGGTGGTTAGTTATTGGTGGCGTTGCTGCGGTGGCGTTCACCATTTATGCCTTGGTGGATCTCTTTATGACCCATGCGCCCAAAGTTCGCGCTTTTCCTAAACCGGTATGGATTGTCGTTGTGGTGGCGCTGCCGGTGATTGGCCCGGCGTTGTGGTTGTTAGTAGGCAAAGCAAAACCACGCTCGGCCTCGAGCCCTACCAGTCGCAAAGCTCCTGATGATGACCCCTCGTTCTTGGGCTCCATCGACACTGAATCTTCTGATGATCGAATCAAACGCCTCGAGGAAGAGCTGCGCAAGCTTGATGATGAAGACTCCGGGCCTGAGGACGATCAGGACTCTCCGCCAGAACGCTCATGACACACTCCCCGGCCAGTGAATGGTCGAGTGCGTTCCTGGGTGAATTAATCGCGCGCGGTGTGACCGATTTTGTCGTCTCACCAGGATCGCGGTCTCAATCCCTTGCCCTGGCTGCACTGGAGTGGGAGCGAGCCTCGGAGGGAATCATCACGGTGCATGTCGTGATCGATGAGCGAAGTGCTGGATTTAGGGCGCTGGGCTTGGCCCTGGAAACACAAAGGCCTGCGGTGTGTATTGCGACATCTGGTTCAGCTCCCCTGCACTACATGCCAGCGCTTGCCGAAGCCCGGCACGCGGGGGTGCCCATGATGGTCATTTCAGCAGATCGTCCCAGCGAACTCCAGGGAGTCGGGGCGAATCAAACAACTGATCAAAGCGCGCTCTTTGGCGGAATCGCTCGAACCTGGAATGTCGAGGCACCGGGGGGAGAAGCGGCACCGGATCTTGGTCCGCTAGCTCAGGAAATGCTGAGCGAAGCACTCGCGGGAGCTCCTGTTCACCTCAATGTGGCCTTTCGAGAGCCTCTCAGCGGTACTCTCGCTACGCCAGTGGTGATGCCCCCGGTTGTTCCCCTTCACTTCGAGGCTCGTGATGGTGTTTCTGTGGAACTGGAACCACAGCCGGGCACACTGGTGATCGCTGGTCATGGTGCCACCGCGAAGGCTGAGGAGCTTGCAGTGTCTCTCGGGGCAGCGCTTATTGCTGAGGTTGCCAGCGGCGCTCGCTTTGGACCCCATCTGGTCTTGTCTTATCGCGACGTGTTGGAGGGCCCACTTCCCACCCCTATAAAGCGAGTGATTGCCATCGGGCGACCTACCCTGTCTCGTGGAGTGTGGTCGGTGTTGAGTGATTCAGCAATTGAGCACATTTCGATGCCAATGCGGGGCTTGGAAGCCTCGAATCCGACCCGAGACGCCCACGTCGTGGGCGACGTTGTCGCTTCTCGGCCGGCTACGGCTGGAGAAAAAGAAGAGTGGGTGAAACCCTGGGTGATGGCGGGGCGATCAGCTCAGCAAGCAGCTCTGGATCATCTATTACCGCCGCCACCCGATCTCGAGGGTGCTGTGTCGGAGGATCCCGCGATCAGGAACGCTTTTGCCACTGCTGAGATGACCGTGATGCGCCGGCGGGTAAGTCGTTGGGAAATGGCATTGGCGCTGTGGGAAGCCACTTGGCCGCATGATCGTTTGGTGTTGGGTGCCTCCCGGATGATTCGAGAAGCAGACACCATTGTGGGTTCTAAGAACATTCCCGTCTTTGCTAACCGGGGACTCTCCGGTATCGATGGCACTATCTCTACCGCTCGGGGTATTGCTCACGCGGCGAGTGCGTCTGGCGCTTCGGGAATCACGCGGGTGCTCTTAGGAGATCTCGCATTTCTGCACGACGTGGGCTCGTTGTTGCGGGAACCACAGGTGGAGCACCCCTCCCGGGTGCACCTTTTTGTGGCCAACGATGGCGGCGGCAGTATTTTTGATGGCCTGGAAGTCGCCCAGTCGGCAAGCACAGAAGATCGTGACCGGGTGCTCTTTACCCCCCACGATGTCGATCTTGAAGCCTTAGCGGGGGCGTATGGATGGGCATATCTGAGAGTGGTTTCGATGGGGGAACTCACTGATGCCCTGGGGCGCTCAGATTCCCACCTGATTATCGATGTGGGACTAGATCGGGCGTAGCGGGCTTTCGTCGCTACCGAAAGCTGCCAAGACCGGCTTGAACTTGAGCCGTGTTTCTAAGAGCTCTGATTCTGGGTCAGAATCCGCCACGATTCCAGCACCGGCGTAGGCGGTGAGGGTTCCCTGCGGGGACCATTGAGCGCAACGCAGCGCAATGGACCATTCCCCATCACCGGTGGCATCCATCCACCCCACGGGGCCGGCGTAGCGGCCGCGATCGAAGGGTTCCATTTCGGCAATAATGTCCAGTGCTGTGTTCGTGGGGGAGCCCGCCACGGCGGCACTGGGGTGAATCGCTGCCACGGCATCAAGGCTCGATACTCCGGGGGAGAGTGTCGCTTCAATATCGGTCGCCAGGTGCCACACATTGGCAAGCTTTAGGGCGTAAGGGTGTTCGTCGGCCACGGCGTGAGCGCTGAGAACCTGCAGTGATTTCATCACGCTATTGACGGCAAAACGATGTTCGTCGTTGTCTTTAGTGGAGGTCACCAGTGCTTCAGATTGTTGGCGATCAGCAGCTGGGTTTTCCCCGCGCGCTCGACTGCCGGCAAGAACTCGAATGGCCAACCGGCCACCTTCTACCCGAGCCAGCGTCTCCGGGGTGGACCCCAGTAGGCCATCCACGGCAAAGGTAGAACAATCGGGATAGGACTCGACGAGCCGTGCCAAGGCTCCACGCCAGTCTCTAATTCCTGGAGCATGGGCCACCAGGTCTCGAGCGAGCACGACTTTGTCGGCGTGTCCCTCCTGTAGGCGAGAGATCACTTCTCCCACCCGCGCGGTGTAATCCTCTTGCCCTACTAACCCTGGTTTCCATTCCAAGGCCTGAAAATGGGCGGGTCGAGAAGGCCTGGAGGTCTGCGGGGAGGGGTTAGACCCGAGTAGCGAGATATCTGTGCGCCAGGAGGTGGAGCCCCTTCGACCAATAATGACCTGAGGAACGATGAGCACGCTCTCCTGAGAGGAGTCATCGCTAAAGGCAAACGTTCCCATGCACATCAGACCGCTGCCGGGAAGCTGGATGCCATCCTCGATGGTGGCCGACGCCACCAGAGCGCGCCATGTGTCGGCGGCGTCACGAAAGCGTTGGGGTCCACTAAAGACCAAGCGAAGAGCTTGGCCTAAACCCACGAAACCTTCGCCTCGGCGCACAATGGTGAGCGGATTTTCAGCGCTGACCCATTGGGTGAGGTCACCCTCATGACTCATCAGCCGAGTGGTGGCGATGAGGGTAGGAATATGGGTGGTGATGCTCACCCGCCCAGGTTATAACCAGTCCATGTGAGCCTGCCTACGGGAAATGGTGATGGGTTAGCGCCTCCGGCCTCGCTAGCGCTGGATGTTCAGGGTTTTTGGGAGTTCGACAAAGTAGAGTTGTGGTGTGACCACGGCGGATTTGAACAAGAAGCCAGAAGATGTCTCTGGCATGTTCGATCAGGTTGCCCCCGGGTATGACCGCACTAATGCGTTGCTCTCAGGTGGGAATTCGGTTCTGTGGCGTTTAGCCACCGTCAAAGCGTTGGATCTCAAGCCAGGTGAGCGTGTGCTGGATGTGGCAGCGGGCACGGGGACCTCGGCGAAAGCCTTGGCAAAAACCGGTGCAGAGGTTGTTGCTCTAGATTTTTCCCCCGGGATGGTGGAACAGGGCCGGAAAAAACACCCGGGTATTGAGTTCATCGAGGGGGATGCTCAAGCGCT
>JAFMKX010000008.1:25623-31269 GCA_017852615.1 Pontimonas sp.
GATCAGTCAGTGTTGTCTCAGTGGATGAGAACCGCAGGGTTTACTCGGGTTGCATACCGTAACCTAACGGGAGGCATTGTTGCCCTGCACCGAGCTCGAAGTCCTGAAGATTCGAAGGTGCGTGAATCGGTGGGCAAGAGACGCCAACGTCCGGCCTCCCCCTCCACATCCTCAGTCCCCATTCCGATTCAGGAATAATCCCACACCTCGATACCAAGGACCCTCGTGAATCCCACCTCCCGAACGGCCAGCACCCAGGCCGGGGGCAGAGGCGCCTCCTTTCTCACCGGCGGCTCGCTACTGTTTGCCTCGAAAGAGGAAAAGGCTTTGGCGGGGGCTCTTGACCAGGGCCTGGTGGACGTGGAATCCGGTTTAGAGCGCGAACTCAAGTTTTCAGAAGATATCGCTGACGCGGTGGCCCGTTATCTGTTCTCGGCGGGAGGCAAAAGGGTTCGCCCCCTTTTGACCTTGCTCACGTCCCAGTGGGGTGAGGGAATTAATGAACGCGTGATTAGAGCTGCCCAAGTCATCGAGCTCACCCATCTCGCAACCCTCTATCACGATGACGTGATGGATGAAGCGGCTCAACGCCGAGGCGTCGATGCCACCCAAACAGTCTGGGGTAACTCGGTCGCCATTTTGGCGGGGGATTTGTTATTCGCCAGAGCGGGAAGTTTGGTTGCTTCTCTGGGTCAACAAGCCATCACCCTTCAGGCCGCTACTTTTGAGCGTTTGTGTTTAGGCCAAATGCGAGAAACCGTAGGCCCGAAAGAGGGCCAAGACCCCATCGAGCACTATCTAAGCGTCCTCTCCGATAAGACGGGTTCATTGATCGCGCTGTCTGCGGAAATGGGTATTCGTATGTCGGGAGGTTCCGAAGATCTCGTTCCCGCCCTTCGCCGTTTTGGGGAAAAGGTAGGAATTGCTTTTCAGCTGGTCGATGACGTGATTGACCTTTCTGACCGCGGTGCTGGCACCGGCAAGCCACCGGGGACTGATGTGAGACGAGGAGTCACCACGCTGCCGATGTTGTATTTGGAGCAGCGCGCCAGTAGCGACGCCGATGCCGCGGAGCTCTTGGGCAGACTCCACCTGGGGACTCAAGGGAAGGCAACGGAGGAGCAATTCCACCAGGCCATTGGGGATTTGCGCGAGCACGACGTCACAGCGGCGACCATGGCCAAAGCTCGGGATATGGCTGATGATGCCATTGCGGAGTTATCTACAGTGCCAGCGGGCATCGTGAGAGATGCTTTGACACGATTTGCCCATCAGATTGTGGAGCGAAGCTACTAACATTGTGCTCTTGCACCACAGCATAAAAAAAGGATTGTCATTTCTATGTCTACCTTGCGCTTAGCCATTGTCGGCGCCGGCCCTGCCGGAATTTATGCCGCCGATATCTTGCTCAAGCACGAGCGTTCCTTTGACGTCTCGATTGACCTTTTCGAGCGTCTTCCAGCTCCCTATGGGCTCGTTCGATACGGGGTGGCACCTGATCACCCACGTATTAAAGGAATTGTCACGGCCCTGCGTGAGGTTCTGGATACGGGGCAAATCAGGCTTTTTGGCAACGTCACCTATGGCGAAGACATCACTCTAGAAGATCTGAAGAAGCACTATCACGCGGTGATTTTTTCGACCGGTGCCATCTCGGATCAGGAGTTGGATTTGCCCGGGGTGCATCTCCAGGGCAGTTATGGGGCGGCAGATTTTGTCTCCTGGTATGACGGACACCCCGATGTTCCTCGCTCCTGGCCCTTGGAGGCCAAGAGTGTTGCCGTGATTGGAAACGGCAATGTGGCCTTGGATGTGGCTCGGATGCTGGCGAAGCACCCCCAGGATTTGGAGCCCACTGAAGTCCCCGACAACGTATTACAGGGATTGGAATCCTCACCGGCGAGCGATATCCATGTCTTTGGTCGCCGAGGCCCGATGCAGGTTAAATTCACCCCCTTAGAACTGCGGGAACTGGGCGAGATGCGCGATGTTGATGTCATCATCCACGAGGAAGATTTTGCCCTCGATGAAGCATCGCAGCGCGCTATCGAATCCAATAAGCAACTCTTTGTGATTAATAAAATCTTCACTCAGTGGCGCGAGCGCGAAGCTGGAACCGCGTCCAGGCGCCTGCACCTGCATTTTTATGCCAAACCGCTGGAGATAACCGGCACGGTCGTCGTTGAGGGTTTCCGATATGAGCGCACCGAACCCGATGGTGCTGGTGGGGTTCGAGGCACCGGGGAAATTCGAAACATTGAGGTCCAGGCGGTCTATCGCGCCATTGGGTATTTCGGCACCCCCCTTCCCGAGATTCCCTTCGATACCAGGCACGGCGTGATTCCCAATCACGAAGGCCAGGTGATGCGCGATGACAACACCGTCATGCCCGGTGTGTATGCCACGGGGTGGATCAAACGTGGCCCGGTGGGGCTGATTGGTCACACCAAGAGCGACGCGATGGAAACGATTCAACACCTGGTCAAAGATCAAGCCTCGTGGTGGAGCCCCTCGCAGCCCAGCGAGGACAGTGTGGTGGAGCTCTTGAAGTCTCGGGGAGTGGCCTATACCAACCTCGAGGGTTGGCATCGACTCGACGCGAAAGAACTTGAATTAGGTGCTGCGCGGGGACGAGAGCGACTCAAAGTGGTCCCCCGTGAAGACATGCTCGAAGTGTCCTTAGGGGACTCTCACTGAACGGTGGCCGTCAGGCGAGCAAGCCCCTCCACGAATCGTGAGTACCAGGGCCTAGCGCGCCACGCGTCAAGGCTGAGTTCGATGCTCTGGGCCATATAGGTAGCGCTGAGGTCCTCCAGCTCTTTGACCACGGGAGGGCTGGCTAAGAGGACGGACACCTCCAGGTTCAAGCTAAACGAGCGCATATCGATGTTGGAGGATCCCAACACACTGATCGCGTCATCCACGATGATGAACTTGGAATGCAAGATCGTCGGGGCTTGATAGAGCCAAATTTTTACTCCCGATTGCAGCAATTCGTCGTAGTAGGAGCGTTGCGCATAGAACACAAGGTGTTGATCGGCAATCTCGGAAACCATCAAATGCACTTCCACGCCACGCTCGGCAGCGGTAGTGATGGCATAGCGCATGGATTCATCGGGCACGAAGTAGGGGCTAGAAAGGATCAGTCGGGAGCGTGCTCCATAGACCAGGCTGTTGAATAACCGCAGGTTATTCTCGCCTTCGAAGGCGGGGCCACTGGGGACGACCTGGGCCCACGTTTTGTCCGGGCCCACCCTCGTGACTTTGTCTGGTGAGGGTGTGTTGAGTAGCTCCCCGGTTTCTTGATACCAATCGGAGACGAAAAGAGCTTCTAAGCCATCGGCGAGAGGTCCCTCTGCTCGCATCATCACATCGAGCCACTGCAGACCACGTCGGTGATGGCGGGGATTTCGATAACCGGGCTCGATGATGTTTTGAGACCCGGTATACGCGATGAGGGAATCCACAATCAAGAGTTTGCGATGGTTACGCAGGTCGGGGCGCTGATAGATGCCTCGCCACGGTTGCAGGGGAAGCATTGCCCGGTGTTGTGCACCAATGCGATCTAAGGTGGCGAGCAGGTTTCGATACCCAGAAATGCGCGCGCTGGCCAATTGGTCATAGAGCACTCGAACGGTGACCCCTCGCGCTACGGCACGCTCCAGGGCGTCAAAAAAGCCCTTCGTGGCGTCGTCCACGCTCATGATGTAAAACTCAACGTGGACGGTGTCTCGTGCGCTATCAATGGCCTTGGCCATGGCAGCAAGGCTCTGGTGGTACTCCGGCAAGAAATCGACAGTATTTCCCGCCACCATCGGCATCGCACCCAATCGTTCGTTCATCCGAACTGTCTGGGCTAGCCACCGGGGAAATTCGGGTGATTCGTTGATATCTGATTCTGTGACGATGATGCCGCGGGCCAGCATCGTCGAGCGCGCGCGAAGGTGGGCGTTGATGGCGCGTTGGTTCTCACGTCGTTTTTTGGGCAGCCGCCGGGAGCCAAATGCCACAAAGGCTAAAAAGCCAAAGTAGGGGATGAAGAAAATGGCCAACAGCCAGGCCATCGCGGTTTGAGGTCGGCGATTACGGGGAACAATGACCAGGGCAATCACCCGAAAGGCAATGTCTACTGCGAGTGCGAGGGTGACCCACCAGGTGCTAGTTTCCACCACCGGATTAGTCCATTAACGGTAATTAACGAACTGGACGTCGATATCGAGATCGGCCCCTTTGACCAGGGAGATGACCCCTTGAAGATCATCGCGGCTCTTGGAGCTCACCCTGACTTCATCCCCTTGAATGGTGGCTTTGACTGACTTGGGGCCCTCAGCTCGAATCAGGGCGGTAATCTTCTTGCCGTTGTCGGCAGAGATTCCCATTTTGAGCGAACCGGTAATGCGATAAATCTTTCCGCTGGCGGCGGGCTCTGAGGTGTCCAGGCTTTTGAGGGAAATACCTCGTTTGACCAGTTTTGATTGCAAGACGTCAAGAACCGCTTTCACGCGCTCTTCGGTGTTTGCTTCCAGCGTGATGCCTGAGGACGTATTTTCTATCCGAGCGTCCACGCCCTTGAAGTCGTAGCGCTGGGTGAGTTCTTTATGGGTTTGATTGACCGCATTCTCTAATTCCATGGGGTCGATTTTGCTCACGATGTCAAAGGTGGAATCTGCCATTTCACCATGGTAGCCAGAAAGCCGCGTGGTCACTGTAGCTGATGGCACCAGGCCCTAGAGAAAACCGATATCCTTGGAGGCGCGCACCCGATTGGTGAATACACTGGTCGGGAGCGCATGGCGAGTTACCCAAGCGGCCAAAGGGATCTGACTGTAAATCAGCTGGCTCAGCCTTCGGGGGTTCGAATCCCTCACTCGCCACAGATGTCCCACACTCTGGTGCAGGTCGCGACACAGCTCGCCCGCGAAGCGGGGGAGCTTGTTGTGGCAGCCAGAACCGGTCACGTTGAAGTGGCAAAGACCAAATCCAGCACGGTCGATGTCGTTACTGCGGTGGATCAAGAGTCAGAAGAGCTCCTTTTTTCTCGTTTGGCTACGCTTCGCCCCGGGGATGGTTTCCTCGGCGAAGAAGGAAAGTCGCGAGAGTCCACCACGGGGATTACCTGGGTGGTCGATCCCATTGATGGGACCGTGAACTTTCTCTACAACATCCCCCATTACGCGGTCAGTATTGCTGCCGTGACCGGGGAGCCACAACCTGGTTCATGGTCTGTGGAGGCGGGGGCTATTTTCAACCCCGCTACCGGCGAGATGTTTAGTGCAGCCAAAGGGGAGGGTGCTTTTCTGGGAGAGCGCCGCTTGCGCATCGCCGAGCCCCCCGCGCTTGATCTGGCACTCCTGGCGACTGGTTTTGCCTATTCCTCTGCGATGCGCAGCGAACAGGCGCGCGTGATGGCTCAATTACTCCCCGAAGTGCGCGATATTCGCCGCTTTGGCACTGCGTCGCTGGACTTGGCCGCTGTCGCAGCGGGCCGAGTCGATGTCTATTACGAGCGCACCCTGATGCCGTGGGATCATGCGGCAGGAGAAATTTTGGTGACCGAAGCCGGTGGAGTTATCGAGGGTTTTGAGGGCCTCGCCCCGGGTCGTGAAGGCCTTTTTGCGGGCCACCCGGACATTGTTTCCCAGCTGA
>JAFMKX010000059.1 GCA_017852615.1 Pontimonas sp.
CCGGCTAAATACGCCGTGCCAGCAGCGGTGGCGCCAATCAATAACAGCAGGGAAAACACCTGCTTGGTGCGCCGACGGCGCTCGGCGAGGCTCAACACCGGGCTCGAGAGCACCTTGAGTTGGCGCTGCGCCTCTTTTTCTTTTTTCGCAATGGAGCGAGCTTTGAGCTCTGCTTTGATTTCGTGGGAAGTCTCGGAAGTGTTGGCCAGCAACCGAAGAGTTTGGCCCAACCGGGCGGCATTGGCCTCCGTGGCGTAGTACTCGCTGCGCTTAAGCCACAGCGGTACTAGATAGATCAACCACAAAGCAGCTGCCACCAGCAGCAACACGGTTGATCCTGAACTTCCCACGGGCTCTAGGGTACGAGCGAAGAGGGCGAAACCCCGGTATTGGCGCGCTAGCTAGACCGGGGGCAGATGCAGGGGATTGCGGGCCTTGACCCAGTCCGTCTCAGGTATTGCCGCAACGCCGGGCGGGACGGCACCTTTCTCAAAACGTGCCAATACTCCCCGGGGAATTTCTTCGATCACCAGGGCGAAACAGAAATGGTCAGCCCATTTTCCATCGATGTGGATGAAGCGACGCCGAAGCCCCTCGTAGCGAAAACCTAGTTTCTCCACCACGCGCAACGAAGCCGTGTTCTCGGGGCGAATACAGATTTCAACCCGGTGCAAACCGGTCTCAAAAAACAAGAAATCACTGGCCATCGCCACGGCCAGCGTGGTAAGTCCCTCCCCAGCTACTTTCTCGACTACCCAATACCCCAGCGAGGCTGAAGAAAGAGAACCATAGCTAATTTGTGATGCGTTGAGCTGACCGACTAATTCACCGTCTTTGACCATCACTAAGGGCAGCGCACTACCTTCTTTCGCGGCCCGCAGCAACGAGCGAATACTGGCTTTGGCATCGAATCGACCCGGTCGAATGAGGGGATGGGTTGCTTCCCACGGACTCAGCCAGGCTCGATTTTCCCCCAGTGCCTGCTCCATCGCTCGGGCATCGCGCATCCGCACCCCACGCAGGACAAGCTTGCGGTGATGAAGAGTGGGCAGTTGCATGGTGCTGGCTAGTCGCGCGCGACGAACTCGCGAAGCCAGGTGGTGAAATCAGGGCCTAAATCATCGCGGCTGGTGGCGACTTGCACAATGGCCTTGAGGTAATCCAGGCGGTCCCCCGTGTCATAACGACGCCCCCGGAACACCACACCATAGACGCCACCGGCTTCGCCGGAGCCGGCTAGGGAATTGAGTGCGTCGGTGAGCTGGATTTCGCCACCCGAACCTGCCTGGGTGGATTCCAGAATAGGGAAGACGTCTGGTTGCAAGATATAGCGGCCAATCACAGCCAAATTAGACGGTGCAGCATCAGCAGTGGGTTTTTCCACCAAACCCGTCACCGTGACGACATCGTCGTGCTCCGTGGTTTCCACGGTGGCGATGCCATAAAGGTGGGACAGAGCTGGCTCAATTTCCATCAAGGCGACCACGCTGGAGGCGCGGGCATCATGCACCTCAATCATCTGACTAAGCAGGCTGTCACGCTCATCAATGAGATCATCACCCAGTAGTACGGCAAAAGGCTCCCGACCCACATGCATTTGAGCACGCAAGACGGCGTGACCTAAGCCCAGTGGGTCACGCTGGCGAACATAGTGAATGTTGGCCAGCTGCGTGGAGCGAATAATCTCTTGCAGGCGCTTTTGGTCGCCCTTGGCTTCCAACGCTGCCTCGAGCTCGGTGGCTCGGTCAAAATGGTTTTCCAAAGCATTCTTGTTACGCCCGGTGATCATCAAGACATCGTGCAATCCTGCGTTGACGGCCTCTTCCACCACATATTGGATAGCGGGTTTGTCCACTACGGGAAGCATTTCTTTGGGCATCGCCTTAGTCGCGGGGAGGAATCGTGTTCCCAAGCCCGCTGCGGGGATTACTGCTTTAGAAATAGGCATCCCCTTATCGTAATGCGCAGGCGTACAATGGGGGAATGGTCGAGGACGTAGTCCCCAGTAAGCGCGCTCTGCGCGCCGAAGTTCGCGAGCGCCGACGCATCATGACCACCTCGGAACGAGAGGCGGCTGCGGCGGGTTTGCTCACGATGATGCAGAGCGTCGTGGACCAATATGTCGCAGGGCGCATTGCCTGCTATCTCTCGACCAACGATGAGCCACCCACCCGCGAATTCATCGATTGGGCGGTGGGTCAAAACCTCGCCGTCTATCTGCCGGTCGCTCGCGAAGATGGCTTAATGGATTGGGCTCCCTATGAGGGCGGCAGTGAAGGCATTGATTTTGCCGGGATGCCGATTCCGACCAGTGAAGTCCTAGGACCTATTGCCCTAGCTGATGCCGATGTGGTGTTTGTCCCCGCGGCTAGTGTGGCCGAAGATGGCATGCGCCTGGGCTGGGGTCGTGGATATTTTGATCGCGCACTGGGCACACTGGGCAGCGGCTCGACCGTGTTTGCCGTGGTCTATGACCATGAAGTAGTCGACGATGTCCCCCGGGAGCATCACGATCAAGCAGTCGATGGCATTGTCACCCCCACCAGAGTTATCTACCTTCGCTCCACCACCATCTAAAGGACTCCGCCCGCCATGCCTACCTATTCCTATCGCTGCACGTCGTGCTCCAACGCTTTTGATATTCAACAAGCCTTTAGCGATGATTCGCTTACGACGTGTAGCGAGTGTGGCAAACCACTGCGCAAAGTTTTTGACTCCATCGGGGTCACGTTCCAAGGATCTGGTTTCTATCGCACCGATTCGAGGGCGGAAGCAACAAAGAAAAGTTCGTCCTCCAGCGAGAGCGCGAAACCAGCGGCCAGTAAGGAAAGCTCCTCGAGCTCGGCTTCCTCCTCGGAGAAGAAAACTAGCTCCACTCCAGCCAAGTCCTAACCCGCAGGCCGAGGTGGCCCTGGAGGGTTAGTAATGCGGGGGTTTGTCCGCTTTCAAGCGCTCATCGTTGGCGGATTCATCCACATCGTCTCGCTCCACGCGAGGCTCCGGGCCCTGACCCGGTTGAGGCGTTGTTTGCACGCGGCGTGGACCAATCTTGCGAATTTTTGGAGCGTCGTTATCCGTCATGGCTCGTGGCAGCAATGTTGGTGATCCCCACCAGAGTGGCAATGCGCGATGCCACCACATCGGGGGCGCTGAAAAGCTCTAAGGAGTGCACTCGCACGTAGTGCCAGCCAGACTTAGCCAAAGCCGCTGGTCGCAAGCGCAGGGCTTCACGAACACTCAAGGGCATCAGTGAGGTATCGGTATCCAAGGCAATGCAGTATCCGCCGTAACTCGCTGCCAAAGGAATGTGGGCTTGGTAATCCAACTCCACGACCATGCCTAGAGCTTCTAAACGCTTAGCCAAATCAACCAGCAGCGGGTCTTGCTCTTTTCGGGAAGCGCGGGCCAAGGGAGGGTTTGCCGCCTGGTGAAGAACATCGCCCAATGCCCGCGTCGTGTCACTCAATCGCTCATCGCGCAGCGCTTCAACCCCTGCGCAACTAATCACCCGCACATGACGACGCGCCCTGGTGAACGCGACAGCCAGCAGACGCTCACCGCCGGGCTGAGAGAGCGGGCCTAAATCACTGAGCACTCGACCATGAGGGGTTCGGCCATAACCCACCGAGAAAATGACGCGGTCTCTCGTCAGCGCACCTGCTTGATCCAGCGTCACCACGACAAAGGGTTCCCGGGAATCTTTGGTGAAGAATTCGGCAATATCTGGCTTGGCCGCCACAGCACGGGCGAGTGCTTCGTGAACTTTGCTGGCGTGCACCGCACTAGCGGTGAGCACCATCAACGATTCCCCGGGCCTGGAGACGGCGTGATCAATAACGTGGGACACCGCAGCCCGCACCTCGGCCTCCACACCCTCCACGATTCCGGTGGAGGGATCAGGCATGCCGTGACCTTCTTCGACCACATCCAGCGCGACCGAGGGGTGGCCCAAGAAACTACCCGCCCACGGAACGTGGGCGTTCGTTCCGCCATAGAAAGCATTGCTGATGACAGTGGCCAGATCATCCCCACTGGAGCGATAACTGGTTTCCAGTTTCATGGTGGGCACCAGTTCGCGCAGTGCAGCAAAGAGGGATTGGTCATGGAGGGTGTCGAAATCCACCTCAGGGGTCTTGTCCTCGATGGCTAAGCGCACGCTAAAGGGACGCGGTGTTTGTGCCACCGGGTCACCCCAGGCCACCACCTGAGGAGCGCGCCTGAGCGCACCCACGGTCTCTGCCACACTCAGTGCCGCGGCATCGAGGACAAAGACCGCGTCAAAGCGCATCGTGTCGGGCAGCAGGTGCGCGTCATAGGGGTTGGTGATCCACACCGGGGCTAGTGCTTTCGTGAGGTGCGGTGCCAACGCGTTCAGGCTATGAACACTCGCGGTTTGATTCTTCAACACCTTTTTCAGCGCCGTGGCTTCTTCGGGCCAATCCATCAGACCCAAGTTCCACCTCTCAGCAAGCTGCCACCCTAAGAGCTGGGCGTTGCCCGCTGCATGTGCTTCATCTACCAAGCGGAAATCAGCTTCGAGACGTTGCAAGACCGCTGTGTCAGAACCCAGCAACCCTTCTTCTTTTTCCAAGATGGTTTCTAAAGCACCGCGCCACCAGGCCATGGCCAATTCGTTGGCCACGGCAGAACCCTCGACGTGTCGGGTGGCTAAATCGTCCACCAGAGGCTGCAAATGCCACCCGGCGAGTAGGTCCGCCACTTCCTGGCGTCGCTCCAGGCTATGCAAAATGTCAGATTCTTCCGCTAGCTTGGCCAGCACGGTGACAAAGTCTGCCGTGGGAAGATCTGCCAGTCGAATACCCCCGTGTGCGGAGCCCAATACCCGGTCTAATTCGTGGAGATCCGATTCAATGTCTTGATAGAGCACGTGAACGTCGGGTAATCCACTGGGAACGCTCGGCTGGTGACCGGTTTCAACAAAACGATTCCAAATCTCGCGTTGGGATTGAATCTTGATCAGTGATTCATGCAGGTCCCCCACGTGAACCCCTGGCCTCACATGCTCTTTGGCTAAGCCCTTGAGACGCCGGCGCTGAATCCGAGGCATTTCTTTCGCTTGGTCTTGCGGACCCGTAGCGATGATGAGATCCCGCAGTGAACGGTCATAGACACTGGGCAAGAAACGATCGAGAGTGTCGCGCATATCCATCAGCAGATGAATGAACAAGCCCATTTGCCCCACGCTGTTCGCCGCAGGCAACGGAGTTTGATACAGAATCGGACCGATTTTCTCTAGTAACCGAGGAATCAAGTCGGTGGAGAGTCGCTGAGCGCGTTCGTGGGATTTCCGAGCGTCTTCGGCGCTACCAAAGCTCACGCCATACCAGGGTGAATCATCGGGGCCGTATTTAAACTCCCCTAATTCCGCCGCTTTTGCTAATAACTCGGCGGCTTGGCCTAGACCACCAGCGAGAGAAACCAGGGCTTCTTTATCCAGGCGAGCAGTTGTTTCGGGGGGATTTTTCTCCAGAGACAATTTCCCGAGCGCCGTGAAACACTCGAGGGCACTCACCCCCAATTCGTGATTCTTGGCACTCAGTGCCTCGCGGTAGCGCAAAATCACTTTCCGCAAGCGCTCGAGTGCTTGATCCACATCGCGTAATACCGGCTTTTTCACTCGCTCGCTGCGCGTGATGGAACTGATGATGTCGCGACCTGGGTTGGCTAATTCCACCGCCATTCCCGCAAGCC
>JAFMKX010000060.1 GCA_017852615.1 Pontimonas sp.
CTATGTCGACCATCGTGAGCAAGGTGCAAGGAATGACCTGCCAACACTGTGTTGGTTCCGTCACGAAAGAGGTGTCCGCGATCCCCGGGGTGAGCGAGGTGTCCATTGATCTCCAGGTCGATGGTCTTTCGGTCGTTAGCGTCGAGAGCGACACTGAGGTCAGCGATGAACAGTTGAGCGCGGCCATTGCCGAGGCAGGGTATGAACTGGTGGGGGCCCCGACAAGGTCATGAGCACCTCGCTGACGCTTGATATCGAGGGCATGACGTGCGCGTCGTGCGCGACTCGGATAGAAAAGGCGCTCAATAAGGTCGAGGGTGCTCAGGCGGAAGTTAATTACGCCACCGAGCGCGCCACGGTCACGGGAAACGCTCTCAGTACTGCTGCTTTGCTCAGTGCCATTGAGCAGGCTGGGTATAGCGCGGAAGTTCACACGGATACATCCCAGGCCACTGAGGGATCAGGGGAGCTTCTTCGTCGATTGATAATTTCTGGCAGCGTCAGTCTGCCCGTGATGGTGTTATCGATGATTCCGGTACTGCAGTTCCCCTATTGGCAATGGATAGTTGCTGCTCTTGCTTTGCCCATTGTGATCTGGGGCGCGTGGCCTTTCCACCGTGCCGCAGCGATCAATGCTCGACACGGCGTGGCCACGATGGACACTCTGATTTCGTTGGGAGTCCTCTCGGCCAGTGGGTGGTCACTGTATGCGCTTTTCTTTGGCGGAGCTGGCGCTGTGGGGATGACAATGACGTTGTCTCTCTTTGGAACCCCGGGCGAGGGTAGTAACGAGATTTTTCTGGAAGTCGCCGCAGCGGTCACCACTTTTATGTTGCTGGGTCGATACCTCGAACACCGCGCGAAGCGCGATGCGGGCGCCGCGCTTCGGGCTTTGATGGAATCCGGTGCCAGCGAGGCAACGGTGCTTCGTGGCGATGCGGAGGTCCTTGTTCCTATCGGGCAGGTGGTGGTGGGTGATGTGATGGTGGTTCGGCCAGGGGAGCGAATTCCCACCGATGGCACCATTGAATCGGGCCAAGCGGCGATGGACACTTCGATGATGACCGGTGAATCACTGCCGCGTGATGTGGGTCCAGGAGACCTGGTCTTCGGCGGCACTATTAACACCTCGGGGCTGTTGCGGGTGGTGGCGACCAGGATCGGAAACGACACTGAATTGGCTCGCATGGCAGCGATGGTCGAAGCCGCCCAAACCGGCAAGTCGGAAGCCCAGAGATTGGCGGATCGAATCTCAGCAGTCTTTGTTCCCATCGTGATGGTGATTGCGGTGGTGACTTTTATTGCCTGGATGGTTTTTGATGGCCGTGTTGACGTGGCGTTCCAAGCAGCGGTGGCGACGTTGATTATTGCCTGCCCCTGTGCGCTGGGCCTTGCCACCCCCACAGCGCTCTTGGTCGGAACGGGCCGAGGAGCGCAATTGGGGCTTTTGATCAGAGGCCCAGAAGTCTTAGAACGCTCCCGCAGTTTGGACACGATTGTCCTGGATAAGACCGGAACGCTGACTACCGGGGACATGAGTGTCACCAGTGTTATCGCCGTGGCGGGGCACACGGAGAATCAGGTGGTCGCTTTGGCTGCTGCGATTGAAACCGGGTCTGAACATCCTCTGGCTAAGGCCGTCGTGGAATATGTGCGAGGGCGCTCCATTGACTTTGCGCAAGCCAGTAACTTTGTGGCCACACCGGGGCTTGGTGCCGCCGGCGAGGTTGCGGGAAAACCCACTGCCGTGGGTCGCATGGGGTGGCTAGACGATCACGGCTTTAGTGCCGATACTGAGCTTGGGGACGCAGTAGCCCTGGCCCAGGAATCGGGCCACACGGTTATCGGTGTGGGGCACGGTGAAACGGTGGTCGGCGCTGTGGTGATTGCCGACACCATCAAAGAATCCAGTGTCGAAGCGATACGACACCTTCGATCTATGGGGCTCACTCCCGTGATGGCCACAGGGGATCACGAAGTAGTAGCGCGAGGAATTGCTGATCAAGTGGGGATTGAGACAGTCTTCTCATCGCTTACTCCCGAGGAAAAGGCTGGCCTCATTACTCGTTTACAGGCCGAGGGGCACCAGGTTGCGATGGTGGGCGATGGCATCAACGATGCCCCAGCTCTGGCCACTGCAGATTTGGGTATCGCCATGGGAACGGGAACAGATGCCGCCATGAGTGCCGGCGATATCACCATTGTCAGCGGGGATTTGTTGAGTGTCAGCGATGGAATTTCCCTAGCCAGGAGAACTTTGGGGACCATCCGCGGCAATCTTTTTTGGGCCTTTGCTTATAACGTGGCGGCCATTCCCTTAGCGGTGTCGGCGCTGCTCAACCCACTTGTTGCTGGCCTGGCGATGGCTTTTTCCTCGGTGTTTGTAGTGACTAATTCTTTGCGTCTGCGTCGATTCCGCCCCACTGCCGCACTCCACAGCGAGTGACTATTCCCGGATTACTGCTCGAGGGTATCCGGCGCAGCGGGGGGCCGAATAAAGATGGCAGAAAGAGCTACTAATAAGGGGAAGAGTGCGGCCACCAGGCTTGGTCCGGCATAGGAACCGGTCAGCGTGAGCCCCAGAGCAAAATACAGCGGTCCCAGCGCAGTGGAGGCTAGACCTATGGCCGTGGCAAGACCGCGAATAGCGCCAATGTGGCCACGGCCGTAATAGCGCACAAAGGCTGCCGCTTCCACACCGCGTAATGCTCCCATTGCTGCTCCCAGCAGCACACCAAAAATCACTCCACTAATACCGGGCCCTACAAAGGGCAACAACCCGAGCGCACCGGCCATAGTGAGCATCGACGCGGCGACACCCCACCGGGGGTCAATACGGTCCACAATCGCACCCAGGCCGAGAGTCCCGAGCAACGCCGCAACTGTCTGAGGGATAAAGTTCGCTGCTGCCTCAATGGTGGTCAGCCCTTGTGCTCCGAGAATCGAAATCAGGTGGAACGCGAGACCGGTGGAGAGCATCCCCACCATGAATCCGGCCGCAGCGATCACCCAAAACATTCCCGTGCGCAGCGCTTGCCCAACGGTGTAACCAGATTCAGGGACCACCACAATATGTGTTCCCGTATCGGTCATGGTTTGGGGCACATCCTTGGGCAGGGCCAGGGCAATCGGAATCACGATGAGGGCAACTAATGCTGACTCGATCCGCCACACGGTGGCGATGTCACTCCATGCGATGAGCCGCTCCACCCCCACGGGGGCTAAGGAAATTCCCGCCGAACCAATGGCACCGACGATTCCTAGCGCCAGTCCCGGACGGTGGGTCACGGTGCGAGCAATGAGAGTCGTCGCTGCCAGCGAAAGGGCCCCTTGTCCGGTCATCCGTAAACCGACATAGGACAGCGTGAGGCCAAAGATTTCGCTCATGAAACTTGCCCCGAGCAGCACCAGCGAAAGCAATACCCCAATCCAAATAATGGCCCGCTTAGTTCCATATTTATCCATTACTCGACCCAGCACAGGCATGGTGAGAGCGCCGGTAAGCGTGGCGATGAGGTAACTCAGCGATATGGCGGTGCGATCAATATCGAGTTGCGCAAGCAAAGGGTCGGTAAAGGGTGACAATCCTGCTGTTTGGCCAGGAAAGGTCATGGCGGTGAGAATTCCGCCAGCGGCCACCATCAAAATCCACCAGACCATGGACGGTGTCGCGGCCGTGGGCGGCGGGCTCTCTTCCCGATACATCGGGACGGAACCTGTTACGGGCAGTGGTATTTCAGAGGTTGCAGGGTCTTTGCTCACCGATTACCGCCGGGAAGGCCGAGAGCCTTGTGTAATTGCCGCGGGGTGTCTACCAGCTGGTGTGCCTCTTCCCACTCTGCAGGTCCCCCATAGCCCCAGCGCACCATGATGGTGTCGATGCCGTGAGCCCGCGCTCCTTCGACATCGTGGATGCGATCTCCGACCATGACAATGCTGCTGGTATCAGCACCCAGTGCCCGCAGACCACTCAGAGCATCGTCGATGACTTCTTCTTTAGATCCCCGAGATTCGTCATCAGCCGCGCAGGCGATGACATCGAAATAGTCGCTGAGCGTGAAGTGTTCCATCATCACCATGGCCGGCGTGGTGGGTTTCGAAGTCGCAATCGCCAGGTGGGTTCCTTCTGCGCGCAAGGTGGTCAGAAGTGTTCCGATTCCATCAAAAAGCTTGGCGTCGTAGGCGCCCACATCGAGATACTGGGCGCGATAAATCCGAATTGCTTCGTCGGCGCCCTCGCGGTCTAACCCGGCTCGCGTCATAAAGGATTCCGGTAGCGGGGGTCCCACCCACCGCAGCAGGTCCTTCATGGGAGGCACGGCGAGGCCCAGTTCCCTCAACGTGTAGGCAATGGTGGACACGATTCCCGGTGCAGAGTCCACCAACGTGCCGTCCAAGTCAAGCAGGACGGTTTGGTAGGAAGGCACGAGGAAAGCCTAGGGGATGGCCTCTAGAAGAGCCGTTGCTCGAAGTCGTCCATTCCCCGCAGTGCGTCGTAGTCCAGCACCACACAGCGAATCCCTCGGTCTTCGGCGAGGGTGCGCGCTTGCGGCTTGATTTCTTGGGCGGCAAAAATCCCGGAGACAACGCCTAAGTGAGGGTCTCTATTGAGCAGTTCGAGATACCGAGTGAGTTGTTCGACCCCATCGATGTCGCCTCGACGTTTGATTTCAATGGCCACACTGGCGCCCGTGTCGTCCTTGGCCAAGATATCGACCGGACCAATCGCGGTGGGGAATTCTCGTCGAACCAACGAATACCCTTCGCCCAAGACTTCGATTTGCTCAGCGAGAAGCTTCTGAAGATCTGATTCCACCCCGTCCTTAATGAGGCCTGGATCAACGCCTAACTCATGGCTGCTATCGGAATGAATCTCGTGGATGTTGACCAGAAGCAGATCTGAGGTCTTGTGGTTGAGCACTTTCCACACTTCGAGCACGCCGTGGTCTTGTTGGTCGGTGTCGGGGCTGAGGTAATCCAACGAGCAGGGAGGGGACATCCAGTTGAGTGGCTTATAGCTGCCGCCATCGGAGTGAATGAGAACGCTGCCATCCCCCTTGACCATGATGACCCTGGTTGCTAACGGAAGGTGGGCACTGAGGCGCCCGGCGTAATCAACAGAACAGGTTGCTATAACAAGGCGCACAAGTAAAAAGCCTAGACGCTGCTGTTGTGGGTAACCGGGGGTTTCGCTGCGGGGGCAGCAAAGAAAGACATCGCAATCAGGGCGACCACAATCCACAAGGCGCCCAGTAACCCTTGGGAAGCGCCGACCGTGCCAATGAGGGGTGGCCCAATGAGGAAAGCACCGTAGGCGACAGTGGCCACCGCGCTGACCCGCGCTGCACCACCGCGGGGATTATCTGCAGCCGCAGACATCGCTACCGGGAACCCGAGAGAACTTCCCACGCCCCATAGTGCTGCACCCCAACCGCTGATCAGCGGTTGCGCCACCAAAATTACAAGCGCTAAACCGATCAGCGCTACCCCGGCCGAGAGTTGTAACACCCGAACACGACCAAACCGATCCAGTGCGTACACACCACCAATCCGGCCCGTCAGCATTCCCACGGTGAAAAAGCCAAACCACAAGGCGCCTTGGGCATTGGTGAAATCTCTGCCATCGACCATGGCTAACGCGAGCCAATCGTTGGCTGAACCCTCAGCAA
>JAFMKX010000061.1 GCA_017852615.1 Pontimonas sp.
TTTCCCTGCTGTTATTGATTGGCGCCACCGCTGCTGGCACGGCGTATTTAGCCGGATGGCCACTGCAAGTGATCTGGAGTTCCACCACCCTCATCACCATTTCCTTCGCAGTGTTGGGGCGCTTGAATCGAGTCAGCAAACAGGCATCTCCGGCTGTTGCGGCTGCGCACTCGCGCATGGACCGGCCAGCTCCGGCTGTTCCTGCCACCGCCAGCACCCCACTACCTCCCCTGCCAGAACCCTTAGCTCACCGCGCTCTGGCTGAAACTGCCCCCCTACCCAGCCATGACGAACTAGTCCGCGCCGCCAGAGCAGCCGCACTAGCCAAGCGTCCTGAAGACTTTGCTGAGGAAGAACTAGCCGTGGTGTCACCCTTTGCCAGCATGGGTGATGTGCAGGCGGGAACCAGCGAGCGAGTTGACCTTGATGAGGTTCTTCGTCGCCGACGGGCTGTTTAGCTCCCCACACCTCGGTGATACTCTGGCCCCGATGAGGGCCTGTGGCGCAGTTGGTAGCGCGCCTCGTTCGCAATGAGGAGGTCAGGGGTTCAATTCCCCTCAGGTCCACAACTGCTAGC
Source organism: Pontimonas sp. (assembly GCA_017852615.1). GTDB lineage: Bacteria > Actinomycetota > Actinomycetes > Actinomycetales > Microbacteriaceae > Pontimonas. Next base: position 578 of record JAFMKX010000061.1, read on the forward strand.
CCTAACGGTGCGGAGCGACGATTCTTTTTGCGAAATTGCTCAGGCTTTGTTTTACTGAAGAAATGTCTACTTTGGGCCGAGTGATGACTGTGGCCACGTGGTGTGTGCTCGGCAGTCTGACTCTCGCCTCGTGTGCTGGGACCGCTGAGTCGTCCGAAGAAGCCGAGGCCACCCTGGTGGTGGCAGAGCCCGAGCCTGAACCCGAGGTTATCGAAGCCCCGCGAATTCCACCGACCTGGGAGCAATCCCCTTCGAGCGCTGACTTTTCACGGTGCAAGCTTGCTGATCCCCGTCCAGATTCGGTGCGGGACTTACACCGCGGCCAGCGCCGCGGGGACATTATCGGTCGGGATAACGTGGGATTCCCCCGCACCGAGCGAGAAATACCTGGTTTGGGCGTGGGAAATATTCTCTTGGCCAAAGTGGCTTTTGATGATGCTCCTCCCTCAGAGCAAATACCCGATGGATTTCTTCAATCCCAGGCCGATTTTATGACCCAGTGGAGCGAGTTTTTCTCCCAGGGAAAGTTCCGATACGAGTTCCAGGTGGTCGATGGATGGGTGGAGGTTCCCCTTAACCACGCGGACTATCCCATGGACCCTGGGGCAGCGGATAACGAATATGACCAAGAAGCCTATAACCGCATGATGCAGGGGCAAATGGAGACGGTGATCGAGAAAGTTGTCGCGGAGTTGCCCGACGATCTTGATTACTCAGCAATCGATACGGCACTGTTTTATTGGACGCCCGAAATGTTTGCGTTCAAACAAACAGTGAGCGACCGGGATGCTGTCTTCCAGACTCCCCAGGGGCGGCAGGTGTTTTCAGTTCAGGCAGGTGGGGTGTATCACAGCACCGACACCGGAGGGCTCACGTTTGAGATCAAGAAGGAATTTGCCTGGTCCTACTTCCTGCACGACATCATGCATTGGCAGGGGATGAATGGTCATGCACCGGGTAATGGGTGGAAGACCGGTATTGGTCAGGGCGCCTATCCCGCTAATGGCGAGTATTCCGGGGTGATCACGGCCTGGGAGACCTTCCTTTTTGAGTGGTACGAGGACTCCCAAGTGCACTGCGCCGATGTTGAGACCTTGGATGAAGCGCAACGGGTGATGCTCACCCCCCTAGAAATCTATGGCGGGGATCGCAAAATGATTGCGATTAGGACGCAGGATTACAAAGTCTTGGTGGTGGAATCCCGGCGCCCCGTGGGGTACTCACAGTGGTGGGACCCGGAGAACTCTGGCCTTCTGGTCTATGAAGTGGATGCCGATGGGATTCAAACAGATCACCTGCCCAATGACTGTGGCAACGACCCGGCGATGCCCAAGTGGGCCTACTACCTCTATCCCGATGGATCCACTGTCACTGGCTGCATCGACAACGACATTAGTGGCGTGATGGTTAAAGAGGGGATGAGCCTGACCCACTCAGGAGTAACTATTTCCCTGGAATTTTCTGATGACGAACTGGACTACGTGAGCATTGAGCCAGCCGATGGGTAAGAAACACGTCACGAGCGCACTCGTCAGCGCCCTAGGAATTGCCAGCCTCGTTCTTCTGGGGGGCTGTGCACCGGAAAACAGCGATGACCTCGAGCCCCTTGCTGCCGCAGAGACAACTCCAGAGCCCGAGGTCATCGAAGAGCCCGAAGAGGTAAGAATTCCGCCAGCGTGGACGCAATCGCCCTCGCCCTCAGCGGTGGAGACCTGCAAGGTTCCCAATGCCAGGCCCTCCACCTCGGGAAACACCCAGGCCTCACAGGCCGTGGGGTTCCCGGTGTCGCTGGGAACCTTGCCCACCCAGGGCAGTGCCAACATTATTGCTGCCATGGTGGCCTTTGACGATGCTCCAGCTCCTGATCTCACCGCAGAAGATTTCTTAGCCCCCCAACTGGAAAAAATTACCCAGTGGAGTGATTTTTGGTCTCAGAAAACGTTTCGCTATGAATTTCAGATGGTCGAAGACTGGGTCAAAGTCCCCGTTAATCACGCCGACTATCCGATTAATTCCCGCGAGAACTATGAGCTCTCGCGCGCACACAGTGCTGCCGTGATTCAGATGGTCATCGATTCGTTGCCCCCGGATCTTGACTACGAGAATGCCGATGGTTTTCTGGTCTATTGGGCCCCGGGAATCGATGAGTTTTATAGCGATGTGGCGATCCGAGGCAATGAGGGGGTGACGCTCTCGACCCCCGATGGTCCCCGACAGATGTTCTTTTGGTCCGGTAACAATTTTCACTACGCCGATACGGGTCAGATGACTGCCGAGATAAAGCGTGAATACACCTGGAGTTTGTGGGTGTATTTCATGCTGCTCTCCCAAGGCCTCATGCTGCATGCCCCGGGTAATGGGTGGGCCACAGGCTTGGGCCAATCACAAATTCCTAACCCGAACTTCTCGGGCGCGATTCCGGTGTGGGACGCGTTTAGGCTGGGCTGGATTAGCGATGACCAGGTTCACTGTGTGAGCGCTGAGGATGTGAACGAGGAGGGTCTGCAGGTGATGCTCACTCCTCAGGAGGTCTATGGCGGGGAGCGCAAAACCATCATTCTTCCCTTGAATGCACTCAACGATGTTGTGGTGATCGAGTCGAGAAGACCCACGGGATATTCACTCTGGCCCGAGTCGGAATCGGGCCTCTTGGTCTATACGGTGAACCCCAGTGTGGGGGATCTGGACATGATGAGTCGAGAAAGCCAGAAGAGTTGTGGCAATCAGGATAATTACTCCAAATGGGCCTATTACCTCTATCCCGACAGCGTTGATCTAGGGCAGGTCGATTGCAATGATTTCCGGGCTGCTTTTGTGCGCGAAGGCGACACTCTCACCCATGGGGGCGTGAGCATTTCCCTCGAATTTTCTGCGCAAGAGCTGGACTACGTGAGCATTGAGCCCAGCACAGCTGCGGGCGACGAGGAGGCCTCATGACGGCTCATCCGGGCATAGTGTCTCCTCGAAGTGCGTAGCCTTAGGGCATGAACCCCGCCTCGCGACGAATCCTTGTCGCGGGCGTGGTCGCGATACTGCTTGCTGGGTGCGCAACTACTGTTCCTAGTAGTCGCGAAGGCAATGCCACGAGCGAAGAGGGCACGCAGACGCCGAGCGAGGAAAGCGCTTCTCAGGCCGCTGAGTGCGACACTCCTGAGCGGGAAGAGCTCACCGTGGTGGTGCGCTCCAGCGAACATATGTATCGGGCCACGTGTCCCACCGATCGGTGGGAAGTGCACCCAGCCCTGGAGCCAGTTGTCTCGGGAACCGATGTGGAGCCATGCCAGATTCTGGAGGTGAGCGGGCCTCGAGAGGAATGGGATGACAACACCACGGCGTTTCCGCGCAATAATCTCGATCCGTGGCGTTTGCGAGATGGTGAACTGAGCGTCGCGGTAATTCCTGTGGAGTGGTCTGATGTTCGCTCCCGAGAGCGTGACCCCACCACGTTTACCCACTACGCCGGGGACACCTTCGCACAGTGGTTTGAGGTCTATACCCGCGGATCTGTGTCGTTTTCAATGACCTACTACGACACCTGGATTGAGCTCAGCGAACCCTCAGAGAACTTTCGACTCTCAGATGATGAGCAAAACCTGAACCAGTGGGGTGACACCTCCCGATGGGGAGTTGAATACTTTTGGGAACAAGCACTAGCCGATACTGACCCCTATGTTGACTATTCCGGAGTGGACGTGGTGTTTTTTGTCTTACCCCGGGAGCAAAGTGTGTCGGGGGAATTCAATTTATGGCCACCGGGTCATAAAGAATTTATGACCGATGAAGGGCCGATTCGGCGAGGGTTCACCCCGGGTCAGTTCCAGTTTCGCCAGCCCGAGGGCTTGTGGTATTTCTGGGTGCACGAGACCCTGCACTACTTCAAAATGCCCGACCTGTATTGGGTGGATCAAAATGGACCGCGCGTGACCCAGCAGGTGGTGGCTTCACCCATTAACGGATATGAGGTGATGACCCAGTCCTACCAAAATGCGCTCAGTATGTGGCTGATGTGGCTCGCTGGCTGGGCCAACGATTCGGAATTCGAGTGTCTCACGAGCGACAATTTCCAAGACAGTTCGTTCACTCTCACCGCATCGTCGGTGCCCAATGATGACCTCAAGTCAGTCCTGATCAAACTCAGCGACACCGACGTGGTGGTCGTGGAATCACGGCGAACACAGGAAGCTTTTGACCATGTCAATCCCGCCAGATCCCGTGATGGGGTTGTGGTGTATCACGTGGATGCAACCCTGGGCCATGGGGAAGGAGCGTTGACCCTGTTAGCGCCGCAGGGGCGAGGGTTTGTCGAAAGCCCTATGCCCGGGGGAGAAATCCCCTCCCACACACTCGATGCGGTGATGTATGAGGGGAATTACCTCGACATTGCCGGGTATCGCCTGGAAGTCAATGAAGCCACTGCCACGGGAGACACCGTGTCTATCAGCCGATTGCCGAACTGGGATCCCACCGCCACACCCACGTATCACTGTGTCAATATGGCCAATCGTGACTATTCCCAGGGCCTGGATCTCACCTGTTACCTGGGCCTGGATTAGATCGAGGTGGCGCACTGACTGCTCGCTCGGTGTGAACACGGGGATGTGCCTGCGGTGAGCTGATTGGCTATTAGTATGTGCTTGGCCACATCAATTCCTGAGCGACAGTGCCGTGCTCGAGACGATGGGGACACGTTCTGCAAGATCGATGTGGAGGGGAGATTCCATGGCCCCCTCACACTGCATACTGACTTACCTACGAGTAGATCTGGTACCGGCAAGGAGAAATTATGAATTCACAGCCCATCGTTGATCACTTCGTTGGTGGCGCTGCGTTCGTGGGGGCTTCCTCACGAATGGCCCCGGTCTATGACCCAGCGTTAGGAACTGTGTCGAAGCAGGTAAGGCTTGCCTCGA
>JAFMKX010000062.1 GCA_017852615.1 Pontimonas sp.
TAGTACGCCGCCCTCTCACGGCGGTAACGCGGGTTCGAATCCCGCTGGGGTCACGCGATAAGCACTACGGCCATCACCCCTGTGGGGTTGATGGCCGTAGTAGCGTTAGGGGCGCCTCGGTTGCCGAGGCTTGGCAAGGAGAGTGTGCGTGGGCTTTCAATTACCGCTGTGGTTTGAAGTGTCCTCGCTGGTGATACTCTCGCTCATCCTGATCGCTGATTTGGCTTTGGTGGTGTGGCGACCCCACCACCCCTCCGTTAAGGAATCGTTGGTGTGGGTCAGTTTTTATGTCGCGCTTGCCGTGGTATTTGCTGGCTTGATGTTCGTTTTCTCTGGTGAGAAATATGGCTCTGAGTTCTTAGCCGGATGGGTCACGGAGTATTCCCTCTCGATAGACAACCTGTTTGTCTTTGTGCTGATCATGGCCTCGTTTAAGGTGCCCAAAAAGAACCAGCAACAGGTTCTGATGATCGGAATTCTGCTGGCCATTGCCTTTAGAGGTGTCTTCATCCTCTTGGGCGCTGCCCTGATTGCCAGTTTCAGCTGGATTTTCTATGTTTTTGGAGCCTTCCTGGTGTTCGTGGGTCTTCAGCAGTTCTTCAGCGGCCGCGAAGACGATGTGCAGCGCCACAGTAAGCTGACGAGCTTTTTGATGCGACACATGGACATGACGGATGAATTCCACGGCATGAAAGTTCGTGTCACCATCGCCGGTAAGAAAGTATTTACCCCGGTATTGGTGGTCTTTCTCACCATTGGCACTGCCGACGTGATATTCGCCGTGGATTCCATTCCCGCGATTTATGGCATCACCCAAAGCCCCTTCATCGTCTTTACCGCCAATGTTTTTGCCCTGATGGGTTTGCGCCAGCTGTATTTCCTGCTCGGGGGCCTGATCGACAAGCTCGCCTACCTCCACCTGGGTATTGCTTTCATCCTGACCTTCATCGGAATGAAACTTGTCTTTCACGCTCTGCACGACAACGCGGTGTTCTTCATCAATGGCGGTGCCCCCCTTGCGTGGGCGCCTGATGTGGGGACCTGGGAGTCGCTCATTGTCATCGTGGTGGCGATGACGATTGCCGTCGTGGCCAGTGTGATTCGCTTGGCCAAGGACCGTGAGCTCAGCTCACTCAGGGGCAAAAAGTAGGCCCGGTGTTACGCTAGGACATTGGTTTTAGCCTCAAGTAGACCCGGAGACGGGCGTGAATGAAGTAGTCGTGAAGGAGCCCCAGATGAGCACATCCCCTCCGCGTACTTTGGCGGAAAAAGTCTGGGCAGATCACCTTGTCTCTCAGGGTGAGAATGGTGAACCCGATCTGATTTATATCGATCTTCACCTGGTGCACGAAGTGACCAGCCCCCAGGCGTTTGATGGGCTCCGCGTCGCTGGTCGCAGCGTCCGTCGGCCTGATCTGACAATCGCCACTGAGGATCACAACACACCCACGATCAACATCGATAAGCCCATCGCTGAGCCGACGAGTCGGATACAGATTGAAACTCTGCGTGCCAACGCGAAAGAATTTGGTATTCGTCTGCATTCTTTGGGCGATATCGAACAGGGCATTGTGCACGTGGTGGGGCCACAGCTTGGATTGACGATGCCCGGAATCACTGTCGTGTGTGGAGACTCGCACACCTCGACCCATGGTGCTTTTGGCGCGATGGCGTTTGGTATCGGCACCAGCGAAGTCGAGCACGTCCTGGCCACGCAAACGCTGCCCTTGGCGCCCTTTAAGACCATGGCGATCACGGTCGAAGGCGAACTTCGCCCGGGCGTCACGGCCAAGGACATCATTTTGGCCGTGATTGCCAAAATCGGCACCGGCGGTGGCCAAGGCTATGTATTGGAGTACCGCGGTAGCGCGATTCGGGCGCTGTCGATGGATGGCCGCATGACGATTTGCAATATGTCGATCGAAGCCGGGGCTCGCGCCGGAATGGTCGCTCCTGATCAGGTCACCTATGACTACCTCAAGGGTCGCCCCCATGCTCCCAGCGGCGAAGACTGGGATGCAGCAGTGGCCTACTGGGACACTCTGGCCACCGACGAAGGGGCAACCTTTGACGCCGAAGTATTCCTCGATGCCAACGAGCTAGAACCTTTTGTCACCTGGGGAACCAATCCGGGTCAAGGCGTTTCGTTGAATGACCGGGTCCCCGACCCCGAGGCGATGGCTGATCCCAATGACAAAGCCGCGGCGCTTCGAGCCCTGGAATACATGGATTTGCGCGCGGGAACCCCGATGAAGGACATTGAGATCGACACGGTCTTCATGGGCTCGTGCACTAACTCTCGCCTGGACGACCTGCGTTTGTTTGCCTCGATTATCCAGGGCCAGAAAAAAGCTGATCACATCCGGTTGATGGTGGTCCCGGGTTCTGCTCGAGTGCGCCTCGAGGCGGAAGCCGAGGGCATTGACAAGATCGTCGAGGAATTTGGTGGCGAATGGCGATTCGCTGGCTGTTCGATGTGCTTGGGGATGAACCCTGACCAGCTCGCTCCCGGTGAGCGCGCCGCCTCCACGTCTAATCGCAATTTTGAGGGACGCCAGGGCAAGGGAGGGCGAACCCACTTGGTCTCGCCGGCTGTCGCTGCGGCAACAGCCATCAAGGGCACACTGGCAAGCCCCAGCGATGTCGGGGCACACAGTGAGGTGGGAGCGTAATGGACAAGATTTCACTCGTCGAGGGCACCGGAGTCCCACTTCGTCGCAGCAACGTCGATACCGACCAGATCATCCCGGCAGAATTTCTCAAGCGGGTGACGAAGACCGGCTATGACGATGCGTTGTTCTATGCCTGGCGTCAAGACCCCACCTTCGTTCTCAACACCGAGCCTTATACCCACGGCGGTGTCCTGGTCGCAGGTCCCGATTTCGGCACCGGGTCTTCTCGCGAGCACGCAGTGTGGGCACTGCGTGACTTTGGCTTTCGTGCGGTAATTTCCTCGCGCTTTGGAGATATTTTCCGATCTAATTCTGGCAAGCAGGGCCTGGTCACGGCACTGGTCGCTGAGTCGGTCATCGAGGCGCTGTGGGCGGAAATCGAGGCTCACCCGGGTGTCGCGGTTACCGTGGACCTGGGAGCGCGTGAGATACGGTGTGGAGGGCTTAGCGCACCCTTTGAGATAGACGAATACACTCGCTGGCGATTGATGGAGGGCCTTGATGACATCGCACTCACTCTCCAGCACGCCGACGCGATTGAAGATTTCGAAGGCCGCCGTGAAGCATGGCGTCCTCGAACCCTGCCCGCCAGGAGTCAGTAAATGAACCCCGTGGAAACAGCCGCGGGTAAAGCCTCCTTGTCGGCTCACCCGGAGAGCGCTGACACCATCAAATTTGAAGGTGGCAAGCCTCTGGTGGGTGAGGTGGAAGTTCGTGGGGCAAAGAACCTGGTCACCAAAGCGATGGTGGCAGCGCTGCTGGCGGATTCACCGAGTGTTCTGCGCGGTGTTCCCCACATCCGCGATGTCGCCGTAGTTCGAGGGTTATTAGAAGCCCACGCTGTGACGGTCACAGAACTCGCCGATGGGGAAATTCAGATGGATCCCCGCGGTGTGGAAAGTGCACACTTTGCCGAGATTGATGCCCATGCGGGCTCTAGTCGGATTCCGATTCTTTTTTGTGGCCCACTCCTTCACCAGTTGGGTGAGGCTTATATCCCTGACCTCGGGGGGTGTCGGATCGGGGATCGCCCGATTAACTTCCACCTGGATGCTCTTCGTGCCTTTGGCGCTGAAGTAGATAAGAGCAATGAGGGTATTCGCCTCAGCGCTCCGGCTCGTCTGGTCGGTGCTCGCGTGGATCTTCCCTATCCCAGCGTGGGGGCAACCGAGCAGGTCCTGTTGACCGCTGTGCGGGCCAAAGGTGTGACTGAGCTGACCAACGCAGCCATCGAACCAGAGATTATGGACCTGATTGCAATTTTGCAAAAGATGGGCGCCATCATCGTGGTGGAACCCAATCGCACCATTGTGATCGAGGGTGTCGATTCGTTATCGGGTTACGACCACCGGGCGATTGCCGATCGCAACGAAGCAGCAAGTTGGGCGGCGGCGGCCTTGGCTACCCGCGGGGATATTTATGTTCGCGGCGCCCACCAACAAGAGCTCATGACGTTTCTCAACGTCTATCGCAAAGTTGGTGGTGTTTTCGATATTGATGACGAAGGAATCCGTTTCCGTCACCCCGGCGGCGCCATTAAGCCCGTGGTGATCGAAACCGATGTTCACCCCGGTTTCATGACCGATTGGCAGCAACCCATGATCGTGGCGTTGACCCAGGCTGAAGGTCGCTCGATTGTTCACGAAACGGTGTATGAAAACCGATTTGGGTTTACCGACGCCCTGGTGAAAATGGGTGCCGATATCCAGGTCTACAAAGAGGGCATCGCCAGTATTACCCGCCGGGTGCCCCGCAGGCCCCTGGAGCAAGCGGCGGTCATTACCGGTCCCACGCCTCTGACCGGGGCCAACATTCGAGTACCTGATTTGCGCGGTGGATTTAGCCACATCATTGCTGCGGTAACGGCATCGGGTCCCTCTACCGTGAGCAACGTGGGAATTATTTCTCGCGGCTATGAACACCTTTTGCAGAAACTAGATGGGCTCGGAGCCACCTTCGAGCTCCAGGAGTAACTCTGGTGAGTGCTGTCACAGTCACGCCGAAGCGGCGCAAAGCGGAGATTCGTTGGCATATTTTTGCCGGCATTGTGTTGCCCGTCGTGGGCACCATGGTGAAACTGCGTATTCGAGAAGGCTCCCGGCTTCCCGCCCAGGGACCCTTCATTGTCTCGCCCAATCACTTCAGCGAGATTGATCCCATCCTGATGGGGATTGTGGTGTGGAAGCTTCGCCGCACGCCCAGGTTTTTAGCTAAGGCCTCGCTGTTTCGTGTTCCCCTTCTGGGCTGGTTGATGCGCTTTACTGGCCAAATTCCGGTGGAGCGTGATTCCAATGCAACCCTGGGGGAGCCGCTGAAGGCCGCGGGCGAGTTGGTGACCAGGGGTCAAGGCGTGATCGTCTATCCCGAGGGCACCTTGACCAAAGATCCTGATTTGTGGCCGATGAAGGGCAAGGTGGGAGCTGTGCGCATGGCTTTGCAATCGGACATTCCTTTGTATCCAGCAGCCCACTGGGGCACCCAGCACTGGATGGGACGCTATGCCAAAAAGATTCGCTTCTTCCCCAGAACCACCATTGATGCGGTGGTGGGCGAACCACTGGACTTATCTGCTTTTCGGGGAAAGCCCATCACGAAGGAATTGCTCGAAAGCGCAA
>JAFMKX010000063.1 GCA_017852615.1 Pontimonas sp.
TGGGTGTGTCTTCGTTGGAGGAGCTCGAACCGGGACACGTCATCCAGCTACAAAGACTGACCCCGAGGAGCGGCGCATAATGCTCGCGAAGAGGTATCAACACGGAATTGTAACGATTCACTTACAAACCCTTATCGCGCCCACAAAGAACCCGGGAATCTAATAGTGTTGGATAAATTGAAACGATTCAAAATCAAAGGGGATCGCAATGGCGCGCTCTAGTTCTTCAGCAGGTAACCCAGTGCTGGAGATGACCCATGTGGCAAAAGCCTTTGGTGGCGTGCACGCCCTTGTTGATGCCGGTTTGATTCTGTATCCCGGGGAAGTTCACGCGCTGTTGGGGGAAAACGGTGCTGGAAAATCCACTCTGCTCAAGACTTTAGCTGGCGTGCATCGAGCTGATGCTGGTGTCATTACCTTGCGAGGACAGGATTTCCTCCAGGGCAGCACCAGAGATTCCATTGATCAAGGAATCGCGGTCATTTATCAAGAACCCAGCTTGTTCCCTGACTTGAGCCTGGCTGAAAATGTTTTTGTTGGCCGCCAAATTGTCAGTAACGGCTTGGTTAATTGGGCCGCAATGGAGAAAGCCTCACAGGGCCTTTTCGAGCGGCTGGGGGTGTCTTTAGACCCTCATGCTAAAGCCCGAGGAATTTCGATTGCTGACCAGCAGATTGTGGAAATCGCTAAAGCGCTCTCGACTGACGCCAAGATCATCGTGATGGACGAGCCCACGGCAGCTTTATCTTCCCAAGAAGTCGATCGCTTATTTACCGTGGTGAGAAATTTGCGCGACCAAGGAAGCGCAGTAGTTTTTGTGAGCCACCGCTTAGATGAAGTTTTCGCTCTGTGTGACCGGATGACCGTCATGCGTGACGGCTCTACGGTAGGTACTTCGCTCATAAGCGAAACCTCCGATTCTGAAGTAGTGCGGATGATGGTCGGTCGCGAAGTGTCGGAGCTATTTCCCAAACTAGAGCCCCACATAGGTGACGTTGTTTTGCAGGTGAAAGGCATGAGCCTTGAGGGACAGTTTTCTGATATCTCTTTCGACGTTCATGCCGGTGAAATTTTTGCTTTAGCCGGACTCGTCGGATCTGGCCGCTCGGAGGTCATTCGAGCCATTTTCGGCATTGACCGTTATGACGAGGGCGTGGTGACAATCAACGGCACAAAGTTGCCTCCAGGTAAACCCGCAGTCTCGATGGACAATGGCATCGCTTTGGTTCCGGAGGACAGGCGCCAACAGGGCTTGTTCATGGCGTCCTCCATTGCCCGGAACGTGGCAGTAACCATGCTGAAGAAATTGAGCTCGTGGTTGTTGTTGCGACGCAAGAACGAGGAAAGCACTGCTGCCCAATGGGCCACAACCCTCCAACTCAAATTTGCCGCTATTGGAGATCCTGTGGAACGACTCTCTGGAGGTAACCAACAGAAAGTCGTTCTGTCGAAATGGCTGGCCACCGAACCCAAGGTATTGATTGTGGACGAACCCACCCGGGGAATCGACGTCGGGACGAAAGCCGAAGTACACAAATTGCTATCCCAAAAAGCTCAGCAAGGCATGGCCGTCATCATGGTTTCCTCGGAATTGCCTGAGGTGATGGGAATGGCGGATCGAATTTTTGTCATGCGCGAGGGTGAGCACCGAGGCACCCTGACACGTGCAGAGGCATCACCCGAAAAGATAATCACCCTCGCCACGGGAGGGGTGATCGCAGCATGAAGGCACTGAAGAATCTTGTGAAAGCTCGCGAAGTTCCGGTATTTGTGGCTCTCGTTTTGGTCGTCACGGTAGCCGGAATAGCTAACCCCAGCTTCATCTCCGCTATCGGCGCACGGGATATTCTCCTGGGCGTAGCCATTGTTGCCATATTGGCGGTCGGCCAAACTTTTGTCATTGTGATGCGACACATCGACTTGTCGGTGGGGTCGTTGATTGGTTTCACCTCATTTCTCATTGGTGATCTGTATTCCCAGGGGTATGGATTGTGGGCTGGTCTCGCTGCCGCTCTGAGCGTGGGTGTGCTGGTGGGAGCCATCAATGGCTTCCTCGTGGCCTACCTCCGTCTTCCCAGTCTTGTCGTGACGTTGGGCGCGCTCTACGTAGTGAGGGGAATTTTCAACGACTACGCATTTGGCAGAACGATTACGGCAGCTATGGTTCCGCCCGAGGTGGCGTGGATCGGATTGAACCGGATTGCCGGGATTCCCGTCCTATTCTTGATCGGCTTGGTGCTCGTAATTGTGAGTGGAGTGATCATGCGCAGGGTTCGCGCAGCACGCGATCTCTACGCCATCGGATCAAACCCCGCCGCCGCAGAATTAGCGGGAATTCCCGTTGCGCGGAGAATATTCTCTGCGTTTGTCATCAATGGTGCGATTACGGGATTAGCGGGCGCCGTGATGTTGGGCCGTTTCAACGCCGCCAACGCCAACTCTGGCTTGTCGCTGGAGCTCATTGTTATCGCTGCCTGCGTGGTGGGGGGAGTCACCATCGCTGGTGGATCGGGCTCAGTTTGGGGAGCATTCTTGGGGGCCATTTTGCTGCAGGCCATTACCAGAACTATTGGAGCGCTGGGAATCCCCCAGTTTTGGCAACAAGCGTTCAACGGAGGGCTGATCATTCTGGCCATTGCCTTTGACAAATACCTCAGCGGAAGAACCAAGGCGACGACGATTATGGGGTCTAAAGATGAGTAGATTCAGCTTCAGCTGGGACAAAGGCGTCGGCCTGTTTTTGATTATCGCCGTCGTCCTGGGCTCCATGCTTTCCGACAACTTCGCCAATACGAGCAACCTTAGTTTTGTTCTGCGTGATGTTACGGAGTTTGCGATCATCGCCTTAGCGATGACGTTCCTGATTATCTCGGGAGAAATTGATCTCTCCGTGGCCTCGACGTTGAACCTTTCCAGCGCCAGCCTCGGTTTTCTCTATCGAGCCGGGTTGCCTTTTGAAGCTGCGATTATCGGCGGACTCTTGGTGGGCCTTGCGTGCGGGCTCTTTAACGGATATCTGGTGACCAAACTTGGTTTGCCTTCTCTGGCAGTCACTATCGGAACGCTTGCGCTGTATCGAGGATTGAGTTTTGCCTTGTTGGGCAATGAACCTGTCAATCAACTTCCAGAATTTTGGATTTCTTTGGGTTACGGGCGTATCCCGGGAACATTCATTCCCTGGTCCACCATCTTGTTGGTAGTTTTGGCCGCTATCGCCTGGTTCATCCTTCACAACACTCGTTATGGCCGCTGGACCTTCGCTATAGGGGTGAACGCTGAAGCTGCCAAGTTCAGTGGTATTCCGGTGCAACGCACCAAGTTGGCACTTTTTGCTATGACCGGACTTATGTCGGGAGTAGCCGGGGTGGTCTACACGTTACGTTTTGCTAGTGCCTCGCCGGATGGTGCGGTGGGCTACGAACTGAGCATTATTGCCGCCGTGCTTTTTGGCGGAGTTTCTATTGCCGGTGGTGTCGGCACGCTCTGGGGGGTTTTGGCCGCTGTGCTCTCCCTCGGCGTTATTCGTTCGGCATTACAGCTTGCAGGATTTACAGCCAATTCGTTGCTGATCGTGAGCGGCGGGCTGTTATTGATTTCAGTTATCGCACCAAAGATAACTGAAGGCTTGCGAAACCGCCCTGGTGCGGGGAGCAAGAAAAACACCAAGAAAACCATTCGAGAGGTGGGAAATGAATAACCGACTCCTTAAGTCGGGCCTGAGGACTTTTGCCCTCAGCGCCGTAGTCGCACTCGGCATCGCCGGTTGCGCAAGCACTGCAGAAACAGAAACAGCTGAAGAGACGACTGGCTCAACCGAGACCGCAACTGAATCAGCTGAATACCGTATCGCCATCATGCCGAAGGCCATCAACATTGGTTACTTCTCCGCATGGGACGAGGGTGCTCAGAAGGCTTGTGAAGAACTCGGCGCAACCTGTGACTACATTGGACCCAACGAGGCCACTGGCCCCGCTCAGGTTCAATTCATCAACCAGGTCATCCAGGAGGGCTACGACGCTCTCGTTATCTCGGCTGCTGACCAGAACGCTATTGTTCCGGCTCTGCAAGAGGCTGCTGCTGCAGGAATCACCATTGTGACTTCTGACGCTGACGTCGCTGCTGAGTCTGCTGATGCACGTCTGGTGACCATCCTTCCTTCCGCAGCAGACCGCATTGGTACTGCTGAGGTGGACTGGGTTGCTGAGGAAGTTGGCGAAGAGGGTTGTGTGGCAATTCTTTCTGCCGCTGCCACCGCTGCAAACCAGAACGTATGGATCGCAGCTATGGGACCTTACCTAGAGTCCACGTACCCCAACATGTCATGGTGTGGTGGTGACCTCGAGTCAGCAACCTTCTATGGTGACGACGACGCAACCAAGTCGGTCGAGCAGTTCAACGCCATCCTGTCTCAGTACCCTGACGTAGCCGGCATCATTGCCCCCACCACCGTGGGTGTTCTGGCCGCTGCACAGGAGAAGAAGGCCAAGGGTGCTTCTGTTGCTGTGACCGGTCTTGGTCTGCCTTCTGAGATGGCTCCGTACATCGAAGACGGCACCATCGCCAAGGTTGGTCTGTGGAACCCCATTGACCTGGGTTACGTTGCGGTCTACGCAGCTGTTCTCGGCATGAACGGTGAGTTCGACGGCTCCGTCGGATCCACCTTCTCCGCTGGTGAGGGAAGCTACGAAGTGGTCGAGGGTGGCATTGCCTACCTCGGTGACCCCTTCACCTTCACCATCGACAACATTGCTACCTTCAAGGAGATCTACTAGATCTCTGGTAGTTAGTTGAACGAACCGGGTGGCATCCACAGTGTGGAAGCCACCCGGTTTCGTTAACACTCGTGAAAGGATTCAATATGCAGCGCATAGGATTTCGTCTCAAACTCAAAAAAGACACCCTGGATGAATACGTGGAGCGCCATCAGAGCGTCTGGCCCGAAATGCTGGATGCCCTCAGCTCGACCGGGTGGACAAATTATTCACTGTTCCTCGACCGCGACGACGCAACCCTTTTTGGGTATTTCGAAACGCCAGACCTGAACGCTGCTCGCGAAGGAATGGCTGCACTAGAGGTGAATACTTTGTGGCAGTCTGAAATGGAAAATTACTTTGAGGCATTGGAAGGGTTGAAGCCCGACGAAGGGTTCAAGACTCTCGAGAGCGTCTTCTTTCTGGCCTAGGTTCAAAACCTGGGGCCTGGAAAGAGGCTACTCCCCGCGCAAGATAGCTAAGAGGCGCAGAATCTCGACATAGAGCCACACCA
>JAFMKX010000009.1:0-1139 GCA_017852615.1 Pontimonas sp.
GCATCACGCTGGATGTCTAGCACTAAATCCCAGCAGCGTTATTCGAAGCGAAGAGCATCCACTGGCTGAAGCTTGGAGGCGGTTCGTGCTGGCCACACTCCAAAGACCACACCCACCAACGCGCTAAAGCCCATCGCGACCACCACGGTGCCCGGGTCGATGAAGAAGTCCCATCCGCCTAAGTTGGCGAAGGCTAAGGACGCCAATTGGCCAATAACCAGGCCAATAAACCCACCCAGAAGCGAGAGCACCACGGCTTCCATGAGGAACTGGGTCAGAATCTGAGATTGCCTGGCTCCAATGGCCCTGCGCACACCAATTTCTCGGGTGCGCTCGCGCACCGAGACCAGCATGATGTTCATAATTCCGATACCACCGACCACCAAGGAGATACCGGCAATACCGGTAATCAGGATTCCCAGCGTTCCCGTGACGGTTTTAATGGTGTCCTGGAGTGCTGCCTGGTTGAAGATGGAAAAGGTTGCTTTGTCGTCTTCGGTCACGCCCTTCGAATAGCGCAGGAATTGCTCAACCCGGTATTCCACAGGAGACACCGCCTCTTGCGAGATGGCTTGGATGCTAATCGCCGAGAGGTAAGGCGACTTGGAAAACAGCGCCCGCGCTGCGTCTTGGGTGATGTAGACATTGGCGCCTGCGCCAAAACCATCGGCATCATCAAGAACGCCCACGATGGTAAACGCCACCCCGTCAAGGCGAAGCTGGTCACCAATGGATTCTTCGCTAAAACCAAGATCAGCCGCACCTTCAGCAGAGACCACGATGCTTCGGGTGTTTTGCAAGCCCGGAGCACTCGGCAAGAAAGAGCCAATCGCCACATCAGGGTTTGCTAAATCAACATGAGTGGCAGAAACACCCTGGATGCCCACGCTGACGGACTCGGCGCCATAGGTGGCCGTGCCGCTGGAGCGCACCTGGGTGCTTACCTGAAGCACCCCTTCAATCTGTGCAATGGCCTCGGCATCTTTTTCTTCCAGACCGGTCGCCGTGGTGGCCGACACGGTGATTTGGTTAGCACCCAGCGAGGCTAGGGAATCATCAATGCCCTGTTGGGCACCCTGGCCTACTGCGGTGAGCGCCACCACAGCCCCGACACCAATGATGATGCCGAGCATGGTCAA
>JAFMKX010000009.1:1496-28697 GCA_017852615.1 Pontimonas sp.
TCCCCCAGCCCTAAGCGAGACAGCATTGCAGCAGCACGGCGACGCGCTTCAGCGGGCCGTAGGCCCTGATACAACAGCGGGGTAGCAACATTGTCCACGGCCGAAGTCAAGGGCAGAAGCTGAAACTGTTGAAACACGAACCCGATGGCCTTGGAGCGCAACGCAGTCAATTCGTTGTCATCCAGAGTGGAGATATCTCTACCCGAAATCTTGACGCTTCCCGCGGTGGGACGATCCAAACAGCCGATGAGGTTCATCAGGGTCGATTTACCCGAACCAGAGGGGCCCACGATGGCAACAAATTCACCACGCTCTACCTTCAGGCTCACTCCCGCTAACGCGACAGTGGGAACCTCACCGGTTTGGTACTCGCGTCGAACGTTGCTGAGCTCAACAACGAGATCAGTCATTGTCGTCCCTCACGCGCTCAGGGGGTCCCCCAAAGCCGCCGGCGCCAGTGGCGGGAAGCGTTCCATCAGAGCCAGTCACAACCCGATCGCCAGCCTCGAGGCCAGAAATGATCTCCACGTAGTAGCCACCGCGAATCCCAATGTCTACCGGGAGGGAGCGAATAGCGCCCTCAGCATCTTCCACCTGAACGATGTAGCCATCGCCCTGTTCGATCAGAGCGGTGACTGGTGCTGCGACGACGCCGAGGCGCTCTTCAGTGGTGATACTTGCTTGGGCGGTCATTCCTGCACGCAATCCCTGAGGAGCATTGGGAACGCTAATGGTGACTTCGTAGGTTGTCAGGGAGGATCCCGTGAGATCCACGCTTCCAAAAAGCGCCACTTCGGTCACTATCCCGTCGCGAACTTCATCAGGAATAGCATCAAATTCCAGTCGCACTGACTGGCCTTCGGTGATGCCCACCACTTCGGATTCCGCAAAATCGGCTTTAACAACGAACTCATCGATCGCGGCTAAGACAATAAATCCAGAGGTCCCCTGCGTGCCCACAGACGTAGTCCCAATAGGCTCGCCCAGTTCCGAGGCAATGGCCACAATGGTGCCCGCAAAGGGTGCCGTCATGGTGGCATTGGCTAGGTTGACGTTCGCGGAGTCCAGGGATGCCTGAGCTGATCGCAGAGAAGCCTGAGCAGAGGCTTTCAAGGGGACATAAGCCTCAAGCTGACGCCTCGCCGTCTCCAACGAAGCCTCTGCCGTAACTTTCTGCTTTTGCGCTTGGAGTAACGCTATGTGGTCGTTGGGCTGAGGGTATGCCGTGGAGGGGTACTGATCCACCACATTTTCAATGGCTAAATCAGCAGCGGTAATCGCTTGATCGGCAGCCGAAATGGCTTGCCTGGCTGAGTCACCCGAGGTTTCAGCATTAGCTACCGCAGACAGGGCTGAGGCAACAGACGCTTCGGCAGCGACAACCGCGGCCTGGAGGGAACTCGTGTTGAGGCTTGCGAGAACCTGCCCCTCGCTCACCGTGTCTCCCACAGACACCAAGAGGGTTTCCAACGTAGCGGTGGCAGCTGCGGGGAACTGAAGACCCAGCTCTTTGCTCGGGCTCACAGAACCCGACGCGGCAACCGTCACGTCAACGTCTCTGATCTGAACTTCCTCGGTCAGGAAGGTGCCCTCGGTGGACGGGGCAAAACTTGCGGCAATACCGGCTCCGGCGCCAATGACAGCAACAGCGGCGACCACGCCGATAATGACCTTAGTTCGAGTCTTCACAGATACGTCTCTCTGGTGGGGAAAATCAACCTCATAAGTATGTCAGCCACTGTCTTGGCACCACCTGATATCCCCCGGTGAAAAATCTAAGAGTCAGCTATGCGAAATCGACAATGGGGCTGCTGCTCACCGCCAGGATGTGGGAGGCAAACGCTAGACTGCCCCAATGGCATCTCCCAGTAATGACCGTTTGGTGTGGATCGATTGCGAAATGACGGGGCTCAACCCTGAAGTCGATGTGCTCGTCGAGGTTGCGGTCGTTATCACCGACTATGACCTCAACGTCCTCCACCCCGGAGTGGACCTAGTCATCAAGCCTCCTCAGGCAGCACTGGATTCCATGGGAGATTTTGTTCGCGATATGCACACGACCAGTGGACTCATCACCGAATTAGATTCGGGCATGAGCCTGGAGGAAGCCCAAAGTGTGCTCCTGGACTACGTGAAGAACTATGTGCCCGAAGCGGGCGTGGCTCCTCTGGCCGGTAATACCGTGGGAACCGATCGCATGTTCCTTCAAAAAGAGTTACCACTGCTCCATGAGCACCTTCACTACCGCAACATTGATGTCTCTACGGTGAAAGAACTGTCCAAGCACTGGTACCCCAAGTCCTACTTCCACTCCCCCGATAAGAACGGTGGGCACCGAGCTTTAGCCGACATTCTCGAATCCATCCGCGAACTTGCTTATTACCGTCAGGCTGTCTTCGTCGATGCGCCGGGTCCCGAAACTACTGCGGTAAAAAAGATTCGAGAGTCCATTACTGACGAATGGGCCGAACACCTGTAATACACTGGAAGAGTTATCTGCACGCAAGATAACCATGGTGGGTATAGCTCAGTTGGTAGAGCGCCTGGTTGTGGTCCAGGAGGCCGCGGGTTCAAGCCCCGTTACTCACCCCAATTTTTTCCACTGTGTCAGCGATGCGATCGCTGTGGTGAATCATCAAAAAGCGTTGTTCTTGCAACGCCCATCGTTGCCACTGTGCCTCAAAGCGCTCCCCGTCGCGTTGCACAGCGCGCTCGTGTCGCACCTGCTCAGGCGCATCTAAATAGACACTCACGCTGGCAAGGGGTAATGATTCCCGGCGAATGGCACCACAACCTTCCACGATTAACTCGGTGTCGTGCGCAATCGTGACCCACTCACCCGGTGAGTGGGTAGCCCAATCCCAGCGTTGGTAGCGAGCAGGTAGTCCCTGAGAAATCGGAAGCAGAACCTGTGTGTAGATATGCCAGCTGCCGGCGTCTAACCCATCCCACCCGGGATACACCTCATCCAGGCTCACTACCTGCGCGCCACGGGCGCTCGCCAGCGAAGCCGCGTAGTGAGTTTTACCCGCACCGGATCGACCATCGATCAACGTAATGATGGGCTTAGGCGAGGACGGCATTAAATGCTCCTGTCATCACCGCGACGAAAACGGAAAGAACGCCAATGGCAGCACCGCCGATGACCCACCAGGTGTCGCTGAGGGTCCATCGAGACTGGCGATAGTGAGTTCGGGTGCGCTGAGCAGCAAAGCCGCGGGCCTGCATCGCGAGGGCCAGCGTTTCGGAACGCGAGAGCGCACTGACCAAGATCCCCACCACGGTGCCCACAGCATGACGGAGTGCAGAACCATCGCCGACACCCCTGGCACGCATCATCCAGCCTCGAATTTCACGATCGGAACTCACCACATCGAGTAAGCGAAGGGCAGCCAGCGCACCCAGGACGAAATTTTCTGGCGCTTTCGCTTGCTGTGTGAGCGCATCGGCAAAACGGGTGGCATCCACTCGGGAAAGAACCACAACGGCGGGGACGCCGATCGCCAGAATGCGCAGGGTGGTGGCCAGAGCAAGAGTCAGAGAACCCTGGGAAATGCTGACCAGCCACCACGCCCACAACACCTCACCGGAGCTTTGCCCATACAGGGCAATGGTCACGCCGGATAAGAGAGCTGCTAGCCCAATCGGAGCCAAGCGCACACCCCATTGGGGAATGTGCGGTCGCATCACGATCATCAACAAGGCCACACACCCCAGCGCAACGGAGGCAGAAACCACATCCAGGGTGGAAAGCAACGCCACCGCTGGCATGAGTGCGGCAGCCACGAGAGCCAGCGGGTTGGCACGAGCAAGCGGCGATGGCGAGGCCGCCGCGGGTGGGGGGACAGAGTCCGCCTCAACACGGGTCAGTTCATAGCTGCGAGCCTGCAGAGCTTCGACCAAGGCAAGGTCGTGTGTGGCCATCACGATGGCCACCCCAGATTGCTGGAGGGCGCGTATCTGGGAGATCAGAAGGTGCCAGGAGGCATCATCCAAGGATTGGCTGGGTTCATCAAGAACTAATAGTTTTGGCGAAGCCGCCGTGGCCACAGCCAACCCGAGTCGACGTTTCTCCCCACCGCTCAAGCTCAGTGGGTGCGCATTCGCCAGCCCCGAAAGCCCCCACTCTTGTAAAACACGCTCGGCGCGTGCCGCACCGACCACACTCGCAATTTCTGCGTCCACCCGAGAGGCCCTAAAAAGGTGTGCCGGATTTTGAGGAACGACGCCCACTATCTCGGCAAGCTCTTTCGAAGTGGCGTCATGCAGGTCACGGCCCCAGGTCACGCTGCCCGCATGAGGGCGCAGTACTCCAGCAAGAGTCATCGCCAGTGTTGTCTTGCCAGAACCATTAGGGCCAGTAATGGCAAGGATTTCGCCGGGGTTCACGTGCAGGCAATGGGCATCGCCCAGGGGCGTAGTCCCATCCCTGCTGGTGATCACGTCATCGGCGACAAGGGCATCAGGGGAAGATTCGTGAGTTTGCAGGCCCTGTGAGACAACGGCACGTGGTGCCTTTCGCTCCTGCGGGACCTCGGCGCTCTGTGGCGCCTGGGTTATCGAAACCACGTGCCCATCAGCAAGCGTGATGACCGTATCGATAAGACCCCACCAGTGCGACGGGGTGTGGTCAATAATTACCAGCGTGGTGCTTCGATCCTGAGCTAGGTCGCTTACCGCAGAGATGACCTCGCGAACACCGGCAGGGTCCAGAGCGCTAGTGGGTTCATCAAGAACCAATAAGCCTGGTGTCATCGCTAGGGCGCCTGCCAGTGTGACCCGTTGGCGCTGACCGCCAGAGAGGTGCCGGGTGGGGTGATCCCCCGGCATGTCGATTGAGACTTCACGCAACGCCTGATTAATCAAAGGCTGCATCGAGGCTGGATCAACCCCGGTGTTTTCTAAGCCAAACGCAACATCGTCATGGAGCCTGGACATGACGGTTTGGTCTTCGGGTTGTTGCAGCACGAGTCCCACGCGACTGGATCCCGATACTTCTAGGGATCCGGTGCTCACACCGTCATCAGGACTCTGGAGCAAACCGGCCAGGGCAAGACCGAAGGTGGTCTTGCCCGAGCCGGAGGCACCTAATACGAGGACTCGCTGGCCAGGTTCGATACTCAGCGTGATGTCACTCAGGGCGCGACGATGCCGCCCGGGGAAAGTCCACCCAAACTCTGTGGCTTTCACCGAAGCGGCACCGTTGCTCGTTGTTAGGCTCGTAGCGCACCCGCCCTGACCAAGCCCTGGCGGATTCCCACACTGCCGAGTCCGGCCAAAAGTGCTCCGGACACTACAGACGAGATGGCATAGATGGTGAAGAATCCTGTTCCCGCACCCGCGTAATAGAGGGTGAGATCCAGAGTCGCCATAGCCGCTGCCGAAACGGCACCCGCGGCAATAGCCGCCGCTGCGTTCCAGACGCGATACGCCAAGAGGGCAAACACGATTTCAGCTCCTAGTCCTTGAACTACGCCATAGACCAGGGTCATCACACCCCACTGGGTGCCAATGAGAGCCGATACGGTGGCGGCCAAAACCTCACCGTAAAGCGCGGCACCGGGGCGACGCACGATCAGCGCGGTGAGCAACCCACCCAGCAGCCACACGCCGTGGCCAAGGGCTTGGAAACCAGGCAAGAGTGCGCCTAAAGGTTCCAAGATGGGTACATTGGCGATGTTCCACAGGGCAAAAATGCCCCCAGAAACAACGCCGACGACGCTGGCGAGAACAATATCTCGTGGGCGCCAAGCAAAACGGTTAACTGGTGTATTCATTGTCGTGCCTTTCATCAACTGTTGTTGGATAGGGCACGGGATAGAGATGTCCTCCCTTCGCTGGCATGACCCAGATCAGGTTCGACGGTCGAAACCTCGCGGTTCCCTCTCAGTCCGAGCGATACGGACTCCCGTGTACACACAACAGTCTAGAGCTTTGAGTTCTCTCGCAGTTTCATGCTCCAGCGAAGGCCTTTTGCCAGGGGGTAGACACCCAGATAGCCCCACTGCGGAATCCGGAGGCGGCGGGTGCGTAAGCCGTGGTGGTCATAGGTTGTGTCAAAGCGCTTGACATAGGACAAGAAGTCTTTGGGGGAATCATCTACCCGCCGCGACGACATCCCGGTCACCATGGTCGGGGAATACACGATGGTGAAACCATCATCGAAAAGGTGCACAGAAAGATCAATATCTTCAAACATATGCAGATCCGCGTCTAAACAGATGTCGTCTCGGACCGCTTCCCACGCAGTGCGCCGAAGAGCCATGTTGGTGCCAAAGAGGAAGTGATACTGCTTGACCAGGCGTGAAATCGCTTTCCTGGCGGAGTTATCAGCTTTAGCCATATAGCGACGCAAGGGCAGGTCGTAATAAATGACCGGTCCGGTCGCAGCATCGATGGCGGGGTCGAGAAATACTTTTTTAGTTTCTTCCACCCAGTTGGGTTCCAGCACGGAATCAGAGTCGATTCGTCCAATAATGTCGGCCGTCACGGCATCGAATCCCATATTGCGCGTGGGGGTAATCCCCTGAGCCTCGTCTTGATGCAACACCCGAAGCGGCGCATCGGGAAATTCTTTCTGCATACCCCGCAAAATCACGTCGGTGGCATCGGTGGATTTGTTATCGACCACGATGATGTCATCAGCAGGAATGGTCTGACCCAGTGCCGCCAAGACACAGGCCCTAATAGTCTTCTCTTCGTTATACGCGGGGATAACAATGGCCAAGGTGGGCAGCGTTGCTGGTGAATCCATGAGTTACTCTCCTACGCCACAGGTGCTTGAAGTAGTTGCACGACGACAGAGCCACCTTTGGTGGCTTGTTGATCGACGTCGCCAAAGCCCATCCTGCGATGAAACCTCAGACTGCCGGGATTAGGCGGCTCCACATTGACTTCACAGGTGATGCTCTCGCGCCCGGCTTCTTTGGCCCACGCAAACACCGCCTCATAGAGTGCCGTTCCACCTCCGAGGCCTCGCGCATTATCGGATAACACAATCCGGTCGATATAGAGATAGTTCTCGTAATGGCGCTCAAAGAACCGGTAATTTTCGCTGTCGTAATCGAGCCCTGAATCCATTGCCAGAAGAAACCCCAGGAGTTCGTCACCGTCAGTACCCATGAGGCCCAGGGCAAGGCTCGAGAGGTCTAGGAGCTGCTGCATTGTCTCTTCGTCACACAGGGGCACGGCCGGCACGCCGGAATTATTGATAGCCACCAGTGAGG
This sequence comes from Pontimonas sp., assembly GCA_017852615.1. Lineage (GTDB taxonomy): Bacteria > Actinomycetota > Actinomycetes > Actinomycetales > Microbacteriaceae > Pontimonas. The sequence continues at coordinate 8,723 of JAFMKX010000009.1, forward strand.
GAACATCCTCCAGGGTGAGGCTGCGAAGAGTGGTCACCGCCCTATTCTGGCAGTTCTTACCAGCCCAATGTTCCCGGTGCACCCTTGAAGGGCCCGGTAATGCGGGAGGTTATCCAACCACCATAAAAGTCGCCCTCTTGAGCCGTGACTGTTTCACCATCAATAGTGCAGCTCTCCAATCGCCCTGGGTACAGCGAAAGATAGCCGCTAAGGTCTTCGAATCCTTGAGTCGGGTTGTCATACCACCAAGCAGCACGGGGAATTCGATCCCCGGCAACGACGATGTCGGCATAGCTGGCAACGCCCTTGAATTCACAGAAGGTTGTTCCGGCAACCGCCTGAAGAACATCGGGATTCACATCCGTCATCGGTAGGTAATAGGTCGGCGGGTGCGAGGTTTCCAGAATTCGAATGGACTGAGTCGTATCCGCGACCACGACTCCCCGATGAGTAACGATGACGTGTTCACTCGAGTGCTCCAGTCGCGGTGGCCTTGGGTAATCCCAGACAGATTCCGTTTCTTTGCTCATGAGCGCCACAGTAGTAGCGCCGACTCACCCCTGGCTGAGAACACGTGGGCTATCGCTGGCGCCATATTCCCACTACGCTAAAGATGTCGTTTGTTAGCCGACAATTCTTTGCTTACTCCTACGGGGTGGGCGTGCTCTATTTGAGTGGGAGTTGGAGGTAGTTTCGACCGTTGGTTTCGAGCGTCGAAACTACGCACCACAGCACCAAAGAAAAGAGACACAGCATGACAACCGGAATCGTTAAATGGTTCAACGGTGACAAAGGGTATGGCTTCATCACTCCTGATGATGGCACCGCCGACGTCTTCGCCCACTTCTCCGCCATCCAGTCCAGCGGTTACCGCTCACTGGAGGAGAACCAGCGCGTTGAGTTCGACGTAACCCAGGGCCAGAAAGGCCCACAGGCGGAGAACATCCGTCCCCTCTAGTCTTTTCTAAGACATATCCCGTGTGGGGCTGCCAGTTTCTGGTGGCCCCACACGCATGTCCGGGGCACTTTAGGATGGGTTGATGCGCCAGGTGACCACTCCCGAGATTCTCACGTGCATGATCAACATGACTCCTCAGGATCTCCAGGTGATGAGCTTCCCTGGCTTGCACGAGACACTCTGGGACGAGCGGGAATTCCTCGGCTGGCGTGATGTGCACCACAACACGAAGGGGTACCTCGTGTTTTGGGTCGGTGAGGAACTTCGTGGCCTCATGGTCAAAGCCGCAGAAAGCCAAATGCCGGGCGGTCGGAGCGCGATTTGCGCTTTATGCCACACCCAACAGCCGGCACCCCAGGTGAGTTTGTTCACCGCACCGAAGGCCGGTGACGAAGGGGCGCGAGGAAATACGGTGGGAACCTATTTGTGCGCCGACCTGGCTTGCTCGACCCTGATTCGCATCACTCCCGCAGAATCCGCGGAGATTCCTGATGCCAGCGACACCATTGCGCACAAATCACTCGGAATTCGCGACCGGCTAGAAAACTTTTCCAACCGAGTGCTCAGTGTTGATGCGTCTTAGCGACGGCGTCCCAAAAAGAACATCGGGATGGCAAACGACAGACATGCGGTGAGCACACCCGCAGCGAAAAGCCATGGTGCCCACATTTCAGGAACCACGAACGAGTAGGTAAACATCGGGAATGATGCCAGGAAGAGAAGGGAAGTGATGACTACGATGACAATGTTCATGGTGTCCCCAGTATTCCATATTCCCGAGGCAGTTCGATGACCCCACCCGATGCGCGTAAACGTCTAAGACTTCGACGAATCCGGATTACCGGGTGGACGTCTCTCACAGCGTTGCTGGTCACCATCGTGAGCTTTCTCACCTGGTTTCATATTGTCCTACCCGCGGATCGGGACGCCACGCTCGACGTTTTTCGAGACGACCGGGTTGTTTTCACCACCGGTGACGACACCCTCGTCCTCACACCCGCCAGCGGGCAATCTCACCAAGGCATCCTCTTCTTTCCCGGTGCGAAAGTCGACCCCTATAGCTACCTCTATCCCTTCGTCGATGTGGTGGCCGAGGGAGCGACACTGGTGGTGATGGAGCCGTTGTTCAACATGGCCTTATTTGATGCCAGAGACCTAGAGGCGCTCACCTCCCCCTATCCAGAAATAAATCAGTGGACACTGGTGGGTCACTCTTTGGGTGGGGTGCGCGCGTGCATGCTGGCGGAGGATCCCCAGGTTAGTAATCTCGTGCTCTTGGCAAGCTTCTGCGCCAATGACCTATCGAAGGCTGAACTCACCGTGCTGCAGGTCGCAGGAGATCGTGACAGCCTGATCGAGGAAAGTGCTCGCGCCGACGCGGAGGCCCTTTTGCCGCCTAACTCTGCTGAGCTAATCACTCTGGCGGGCGCTAACCACGCCTCGTTTGGCACCTATGGCCCCCAACCAGGAGATGGCCTAGCGACCCTGAGTCACGAGGACATGAGAGACGCAATTACCGCGATATTTCGCGAGCAGATTCTGATCGACTAAGAACTCTGGTGTGCTCGCTCGATGATGAGCTCACGCACCCGTGCCGCATCAGCACTGCCGCGCATCGCTTTCATCACAGCACCAATGATGGCTCCCGCTGCCTGAACTTTGCCCTCCCGGATCTTGTCCAACACACCGGGATCCGCCGCGAGCGCTTCATCAATAGCAGCGATAAGTGCGCCATCATCGGAGACGACTTCGAGTCCACGGGCAGCCACAATCTCTTCTGGTGACCCCTCGCCATCGACCATGGCCAGCAATACCGTGCGAGCAAGTTTGTCATTGAGACGACCCTGATCAATCAAGTGTTGCAGGCCCTTGATGCCTTCGGGCGTGGCAAGACTGCCAGGCTCGACCCCACGGTCATTGGCAATACGTGAGAGCTCCCCCATCCACCATTTGCGTGCGGCGGCTGGGTCTACCCCAGCCTCGATGGTGGCATGAACCTCGGGAAGCAAACCAGCATTGACGATGGCTTGGAAATCGACATCGCTAAATTTCCAGTTCCCTTTGAGTCGACGACGCATCTCCACGGGCTGCTCGGGCAAGGCCGCACGCAGTGATTCCACCAGTTCGCTACTGGCTTCTACCGGTAACAGATCGGGCTCTGGGAAGTAGCGGTAATCATCAGCATCACTCTTGGGGCGACCCGGTGAGGTCACTCCTGTGTCTTCATGCCAGTGCCGGGTTTCTTGGGTGATGGATCCCCCGGCAGCCAAAATGGCGGCCTGACGCTGGACCTCATACCTCACAGCTCGCTCGATGGACCTAAACGAGTTGACGTTTTTGGTTTCGGTGCGGGTGCCATATTCCTTCTGGCCCCTGGGACGCAGTGACACGTTGGCGTCACAGCGGAGATTGCCGCGCTCCATGCGGGCATGAGAAATTCCTAAAGCGCGCACCATGTCACGAATAGTTGAGACATAAGCCCGACCTAATTCACCCACGCGGTGCTCTAACCCTTCGATGGGTTTGGTCACGATTTCCACTAGGGGTACTCCGGCGCGGTTGTAATCCACCAGGGAATATTCGGCACCTTGAATCCGGCCGGTAGCGCCACCGACGTGGGTAAGTTTCCCGGCGTCTTCTTCCATATGGGCGCGTTCAATGGGCACGTCCACCAGCGAACCGTCATCGAGTTCCACAGCGACCGAGCCTTCAAACGCAATCGGTTCGTCGTATTGGCTTATTTGGTAGTTCTTGCCCAAGTCGGGGTAGAAATAGTTTTTCCGGGCGAATCTCGACACCGGCGCAATGTCACACCCCAGTGCGAGGCCCAAACTAATGCTGTATTCCACAGCGGTGCCATTGACTACCGGCAAACTACCCGGCAAACCAATACACAAAGGCGTGAGGCAGGTGTTGGGATCCACCCCAGCCGCCTCCATAGCGGCGGGATTTGGCGCAGAGGAAAACATTTTTGTTTGGGTGGAGAGTTCCACGTGTACTTCAAAGCCCACGACCGGTTCAAAAAGTTCGAGAGCTTTATCAAAATCCATCAGGTCTGCACTAGCCATGGTCTAGATCACCTCCGGGGTGGTCATGGAGAGCATGACTCCATCGCGATCGGTAATCAGGCGCTCGAGTGTCGCACCTAGTTCATAGAGCCTCGCGTCTTGATAGGCCGGAGCCATCAACTGCAAGCCAGTAGGCAACCCATCATCCTCGGCAAGCCCCATCGGAATCGACATTCCAGGGATACCGGCGAGGTTCACCGGAATTGTTGTCAGGTCACCCGCCCACATAGCCAGTGGGTCCTCCAGCTTCTCTCCCAGGGGAAAAGCACTGGTCGGAGCAGCAGGCGAGAGCAGCACATCGACTTTTTCAAAAGCCTGTGCAAAGTCGCGCTGAATCAAAGTCCGCACTTTTTGCGCACTGCCGTAATACGCGTCGTAATAGCCAGCGCTGAGGGCATACGTGCCGAGGATAATCCTGCGTTTCACTTCATCACCAAAACCCTGGTCCCTGGTGGCCGACATGACGTCTTCGACCGTCGGATTGCCCTCGGGAGTGACACGTAACCCAAAACGCACCGAATCAAATTTGGCGAGGTTGCTCGACGCCTCCGCGGGAAGAACCAGGTAATACGCAGCGACGGCATATTCACAGTGCGGCGCATCAATCTCGACTACTTCGCCACCGTGGGCGGAAATAAGGTCGACTGCTTGGTCAAAGCGTTGCTTCACCGCAGGAGAAATACCCTCGCCCACCAACTGCTTCACTATGCCCACTCGGACACCGGCGAGGCTCTCGGCTTGCGAGCCTTTCCTGGCCGCGTCGGCCATGCTGGGCCACGGGGTGGGAATGCTGGTGGAATCGTGGGGATCATGCCCGGCAATCACGTCGTGGAGCAGCGCGGCATCTTCCACGGTGCGAGAGACGGGACCCACCTGGTCCAGCGACGAAGCTAAGGCAATGACGCCATAACGGCTCACGCCACCATAGGTGGGCTTTACTCCAACAGTCCCGGTAAACGCCGCCGGTTGACGAATGGAGCCTCCGGTGTCACTTCCAATGGCCACAGGGGCTTGTCTAGCTGCTACCGCAGCGGCAGAGCCTCCCCCCGATCCGCCGGGAGCACGGGTAATATCCCACGGGTTTTTGGTGACGTGATATCCCGAGTGCTCCGTCGAGGAGCCCATGGCAAATTCATCCATGTTGGTTTTCCCCAGAGCCACCATGCCGGCCTGGCGAAGCTTGGTCACGACCGTGGCGTCGTAGGGAGGAATCCAGCCTTCGAGAATTCGTGAACCGGCGGTCGTCACCATATCGGTGGTGCACAAGACGTCTTTAATCGCAATCGGAACTCCGGCTAACGCAGAGGGGGTTTCGCCCCGGCTTCGCGCCTGGTCACTGGCAGCGGCGACCTCTAGTGCGTTACTGGATCGGGCCAGAAAAGACCCTAAAACGCCCTCAGTGGCCTCCATACGGGCTAAATATGCAGTAGTGACCTCCACGCTGGAGATCTCGCCTTGGGCTAGGGAGCGAGCAATCTCAGCAGCACTCACGTGTGTGATGTCGCTCACTGCTCTTCTCCCAAAATAGCGGTGACCCTAAAGCGCGACCCATCGTGGTCTGGTGCGCCGGAGAGTGCTTCCTGGGTCGTCAGGGTTTCTCCGATGACATCCTCACGAAAGACATTTCCCAGGGGAATCGGGTGAGAGGTGGGCACCACATCCTGTGTGGCCACCTCTTTGATCGATTCCACCGCCGCGACGATGGCGCCCAGCTCTCCCGTGAGTTTGGAAATCTCTTCTTCGCTCAGGGCAATTCTGGCAAGGCCAGCAAGATGAGAGACATCTTCGGGCGTTATCTGGGACATAAAACTCCTTGGTCGACACCCCAGTCTAAAGCGCCTGATAGGCACTGGGGTCGCCCGAGCAATTCCCTAAGGGCCCTTGGCTAGTAGCTCGCTAAAGTCCGAAGCTTCAATAATGCGCACTCCTAGAGATTCTGCTTTGGTGCGCTTGGATCCAGCTCCCTCTCCCGCCACCACCAGCGAGGTGTTTTTGCTCACACTCGAGACAGTTTTACCTCCAGCCACGCGAACGGCTTCTTCTGCTTGATCCCTCGTGAAACCGGGGATAGAACCGGTCACGACGAGGGTTAGCCCCTCGAGTGGGCCACCGTCGCGCCCAGAGTCCGCCACCTCATCTTCGAAGCTGACCCCCGCGGCTCGCCAGCTGCGGATGATGTCGGTGTGCCACGAGACCTGGAACCACGTCACCACGGAGGCAGCGATGATCTCCCCCACCCCGTCGACACCCGCCAGTTCTTCGTGGCTCGCTGCTTCGATGGCCTGAAGGGATCCAAACTTGTGGGCGAGAGCTCGAGCAGCCACAGGCCCCACATGGCGGATGTTGAGACTGACCAGAAAACGCCATAACGGCTGTTTCTTCGCCTGCTCTAGTTCCTCCAGTAATTCCAGCGCGGCCTTGGAGGGCACGCACTCAGCATCGCCGGCGAACACGGGCGAGGCTGGATCAAAAGGCGGATCTTTGGGGCCTCGTTTTCTGCGAAACGGGCTCTGAATGCTCGGTTGCGACGTCTGGGGGTCCACCTTGGCAAGACCGGTATCGGGATCGAGCACCGCGACTTCGATGGGGAAGAGCTCCTCCAGGGACAGATCAAAGAGCCTCGCCTCGGTGACTAACGGAGGTGTTGCGGGCACAAGTGGTCTAGTCAAGGCATAAGCGCTGACCTCACCTAGTCCTTCCACATCCAAGCCACCGCGACTGCCAATATGTTCCACGCGGCCCTGCACCTGGGCCGGGCAACTCTTGGCATTGGGACAGCGCATATCGATATCGCCCTCTTTGGCAGCGGCCAAAGAGGCCCCGCAATCGGGACAGGTGGTGGGCATAACCCAGACTCGTTCGCTACCGTCTCGTCGCTCCACGACCGGCCCCAATATTTCGGGAATCACATCACCGGCTTTTCGAATGACGACCGTATCGCCAAGCAAGACACCCTTGGCCTTCACGACGTCCTGATTGTGCAAAGTGGCACGTTCTACTTCACTACCCGCGACTCTGACGGGCTCCAGCACCGCATAGGGGGTGGCGCGACCGGTGCGCCCCACACTGACCACAATGTCGAGAAGTCTGGTGGTCACTTGCTCAGGCGGATATTTATAAGCAATCGCCCACCGAGGAGCACGGGAGGTCTCCCCTAGCTGCCGCTGGGTATCAAAGCGGTCCACCTTGACCACCACGCCATCAATTTCATAGGAAAGCTCGTGGCGCCTCTGGGCAAAGCGAGAGATGTAGTCCCACACCCCGCTGGCCCCCTCCACCACGGTGACCTCGGGCGAGGTAGGCAAACCCCACGCTTCCAACACACCGTAAACACCGCTGTGAGTTGTCACCGGTGGGTCCTCCCAGGCGCCCATCCCGTGCACGATCATGGACAGCGCCCCGAGACGCTGAATCATAGATTCGCGTTGTGCCTCTTTTTTGCCTTCGCCTTTTTGTCGAAGGGTGCCCGAGGCGGCGTTGCGAGGATTAGCGAACACTTTGTCCCCCAGTGATGCTTGACGCGCATTGAGAGCCTCAAAGTCTGCCAGCGAGAAAAACACTTCGCCTCGCACCTCCACGAGGGCCGGGTGCCGAGTTCCCGCCAGAGTGTGAGGGATCGAGGGAACGTGACGCACATTTTCGGTCACGTCTTCCCCGGTGATGCCATCCCCGCGGGTTGCGGCTGAGACGAGGACGCCTGACTCATAGCGAAGATTGAGCGCTAATCCATCAATCTTGAGCTCACACAAATACGACGATCCCGGATGGGCTGTATCAATCTTGCCCACCCACGCGTTCATTTCGTCTTGATTGAAAACGTTATCCAAGGAGAACATGCGCTGGGCGTGCACCACCGGCGAGAACAACGTGGCCGTGCCAAAACCCACCATCTGGGTGGGCGAATCTTCACCCCGAAGCTCAGGGAAGCGCTCTTCTAATTCCTGAAGCTGGGCTAAGAGCGCGTCGTATTCCGCATCGGTGGCTAAGAGCTCATCGCGCGAATAGTAGGCCTCCTGGAGTGCTCGCAGCTGCTCCTCGAGGCGCAGTGCCTCGCTGCGCGCTTGGTCGAAATCCACTCTTCTAGTGTAGGCACGCCAGGTGAGGGAAGCGTGGGTTATCCCCTAGACGGGATGATTCTCGGGAAGCCCGGTGCGTATTGCCGCAGGTAAATGTCCGAGGTCATTGTGTGTCAAGAGCACGGGTGGTTTGGCCGAGCGCACCCGAATGACGGTCAGGCCACAATTAGCCTGATTAATTCCCATCCAGCGCCACGGTGATGAGTCGAAAACCTCCCGAACAAGCCAGGCGATCACGAAATTGTGAGTGATCAGGAGTTCGTGGCGATCCTCCCTCGAGGGGGTAAACCACTCCGCCACAGCATCCGACATCTGAGCCTGGCCCGCGGCAATCGCTTCGTCCGTGATGCCGCCGAAGAACGGCTCAAAGGCCGTGGGCATTTCTTCGGTGGGCCCCGAGGGAACACAATCCATCAGCAAAGCATTCGGGATGGCAGAGCCCATTCCTAGGTGCTCCGTGATGACCTCAGCGGTATCGACTGCGCGTTGCAACGGAGAGGTGTAGGCGATGTCAAAGGAGATATCTGAGAGGCGTTGGGCCACTAAGCGAGCCTGCTCCTGGCCACGCTCGCTCAGGGGACCTTCGGGAAGACCGAATTCTGCGTCGACTTGTTCGCCGTGACGCACGAGATAGAGATATCGAGACATTGTTTTTTCTCTCTTTCGAATAAATCTTGAGTATGGCCGCCGGGAGTGTCCCCCAGGTGGCCTCTCACTCACCGTGAGGTGATCACACCATCGAGTACATCCGGGGACACTGAACCCACCACGACGCCGGATAAGGGGGCTTTGGCAAGCTGTTTCGCTAAGTCCTGAACCTCAGCCAGCCCCACCATCGCGAGCCTTGCCAAAGCCTCATCCCGGTCAACAAACTCACCGGTGGAGAGCTCGCTGCGGCCCAATCGAATCATGCGAGCATCGCTGCTCTCCAACGCCAAGGCGGAGCCACCGGCAATGTTTCCCTTGGTGCGCTCGAGTTCTGCATCAGTGATGCCCTTATCGGCCATCAGATCCAGTTCCTGTTTCATCAGGTGGGCCACATTTCCGGCGTTAGCCGGCGAGGTGCCCGCTGCCATGCCAAATAATCCGGCATCAGCGTAACTAGAAGCAAAGCTGTATACCGAATACGCAAGCCCACGCCTTTCGCGAATTTCTTGAAAAAGTCGAGACGACATTCCCCCACCCAGTGTGGCGCTGAGCACCGACATGGCGAAGCGCTGATCGTGAGTCGCGTGAAGCCCAGGAGTGGCAAGGGCGACCACTGCCTGCTCCAGAGGACGCGCCACCACCAAGGATCCTGGGTGTGTCTGGAGCGACACTTCAGCGGTGTCGCGCCTCGTCGCGGGGCTGGCCACAGAGGATAAATCCCAACCAGAGTGTTCGAGACCTTTCACCACCAGAGCCACTACCTCGTCGTGGTCCAAGGCTCCCGCGGCGGTGACGACCAATTCACTGGGCACGTAATACTTGCGATAGTGCGCTACGACTGAGTCCAGGGTCGCACTGCGAATGGTCTCGGGGTTGCCCCCAATGGGGCGTCCCAATTCGTGAGAGCCGAGGACCTGTTCGGTAATACGCTCATGCGCCACATCGGAGGGGTCATCATCAGCCATGGCGAGTTCTTCGAGAATCACTTGTCGCTCGACTTCGAATTCCTTGGCGTCCAACACCGAATCCGCCACCATGTCGGCGAGCACCTCAATAGCCATGGGGAGATCGTGATCTTGAACCTTGGCGTAATAGCAGGTGTGTTCTTTCGCGGTCAGGGCGTTGTGTTCCCCACCCACCGCATCAAAGGCCACGGCGATATCCAGGGCGCTTCGTGTGCGGGTGCCCTTGAACAACAAGTGTTCTAAAAAGTGAGTCGACCCATAAGCGACATCTGATTCATCCCTGGACCCCACAGCGATCCAGAAACCCACCGATGTGCTGGCGGCACCAGGAACTTTCTCGGTGAGGATTCGCAAGCCACTGGGGTGCACAGTGCGCGACACCGTGGCACCGCCACTGGCGGTGAAAGAGAGTTCGGGCGTGGTCAGTTCGAGATTAATCACAGGCGACATGGCGCCCCTACCCTAGCGCCTTGGGCTATGCCCTGGGTTGCGGGCACAAAGAGATAGGGCCCGGCATGACGCCGGGCCCTACCTAGAGTGTTGCTAAGGACTAGGCCTTCTTGGCTGCGTTGACCGCAACCATTCCGAACCCAACCTTGTTCAGCACGTCGGCGATGACGTACACGATTGCCGCAATGGCAACTGCGTTGGTTACGTCAGCTCCACCGAGCTTCATGAACTCTTCGATTGCAGTACCGATGGGGTAAATTGCCCAACCGAGCATCACGAAGCGGCGCATGATCTTCACAGCGCTAGCAGCGTATTCGGGCATTCCATCGATCTTGATCTGGAATACCGCGTACACGATGTAGAGCCATGCGAGGGACGAAATGACGAACCACACGATGGTGGACATGTCGCCCTCCATGCCGATCTCACCGAGGTAACCGGTGGCGATCATGATGATGTCCGCAATGACGAGGCGAGTAACGAAGCCCTTGGAAGCAGCTCCAGCAATCGCAACAATCAAACCGAACTCCACCAGGAGCAACGGAGTGGTGAGCAACCAGTCAATGTAGCGAAGTGGCATCGTTGCACTCACGTCGCTAGCACTTGCCGAACCCTGATCGAAGAAGTTAACAACTCCGGTCATGGTCCAGTACATGATGGCTGCAATGAAGGTGATGATTCCCGCATACGTTGCCGCAATACGGTGCTCGGGCTTGAGGTCGCCTCGCTCCAAAACGAAGTAGAGGGTTCCTGCCGCCATGGCGACAAAACCGAGCATAAAGAAGGCCTGCGTAATCACAAGCAGATCCATGATTCTCCCTTGACATGTTTCTGTTATTTTCCGCCCGCCGCCGCGACGGACCCGTCGGCGGGTGGTCGAGGATATTTCCCCTAACCAATGAGAACGTAGTGTCCTCAGTCAGCGAGCATTACGCTACTCCGACCACACGAATTTCGCTACATAAACACCCAGTTTTAGCTGAATATTTCCTGAATGCGGGATTAATCTCCCATGCTCTCGCGGGATTAGATACGGTACTAAACCTCGGTTATTCGCTATTTTGTGGCCCAGTGGGGGTCACTACCTGGCGAACCTGTCGGGGGATATTTTTTACCCGCCCTTAACGGCCACAGGGCCTGGCTTTGGTGAAAGCCAGGCCCTGTGGTGAGTACGTGCTTACTCGGCTGATTCTTCTTCCGCACCGGCTGCGTCATCGGCAACAACGGGTGAGAGGGAGAGCTTGCCGCGGTCATCAATCTTGGAGATTTCGACCAAGACTTTTTGACCCACAGAGAGTACGTCTTCGACGTTGTCCACTCGCTTGCCACCGGCAAGCTTGCGCACCTCGGAGATGTGGAGCAAACCATCTTTACCCGGGACCAAGGAAATGAAGGCACCGAAGGCTGCGATCTTGACGACCGTTCCCAGGTACTGCTCCCCCACCTCGGGGTTAACCGGATTAGCAATGGCATTGACTCGGGTGCGAGCCGCCTCGGCGCTCTCACCATCAACTGCACCGATATACACAGTGCCATCGTCATCAATCGAGATCTGGGCACCGGTCTCGTCCTGGATGGAGTTGATCGTCTTACCCTTAGGACCGATCAGCTCACCGATTTTGTCGGCAGGAATCTGAACCGTGATCACGCGCGGTGCCGTGGCAGCCATCTCATCAGGAGAATCAATAGCTTCATTCATCACACCGAGAATGTGCATGCGGGCTTCCTTAGCCTGCGTCAAGGCCGAAGCCAACACGCTGGCAGGGATGCCATCAAGCTTGGTGTCGAGCTGGATCGCGGTCACGAACTCACTGGTTCCTGCGACCTTGAAGTCCATATCGCCCAAAGCGTCTTCGGCACCCAAGATGTCGGTCAGCGCTGCGTAGCGCATTTCGCCCTTGACCTCATCGGAGATGAGACCCATAGCGATACCGGCGACGGGGGCTTTTAGAGGAACACCAGCGTTGAGCATCGACAGGGTCGAAGCACACACGGAACCCATCGAGGTCGAGCCATTGGAGCTGAGGGCTTCACTGACCTGACGAATCGCGTAGGGGAATTCTTCACGGCTAGGCAGCACGGGCACGAGTGCACGCTCAGCCAAGAAACCGTGACCAATTTCACGACGCTTAGGGGTTCCCACTCGCCCGGTTTCTCCGGTGGAGTAAGGCGGGAAGTTGTAGTGGTGCATGTAGCGCTTCGACGTCACAGGGTTAAGTGAGTCGATTTGCTGCTCCATCTTCAACATGTTCAAAGTGGTGACACCCATGATCTGGGTTTCGCCGCGCTGGAACAACGCCGAACCGTGAACGCGAGGAATAATGTCCACCTCAGCGTCAATGACTCGAATGTCTGACGTGCCACGACCATCAATACGCACGCCTTCGGCGAGCACACGGGTACGCATCACACGCTTGGTGACCGACTTATAGGCAGCACCCACCATGGACAACACCGAGTCGTCAAATTCACCAGCAGTGACCTTGGCAGCGATAGCTTCCTTGACCGAGGCCTTGAGAGCGTCATCAGCATTTTGGCGTTCTTGCTTATCGGCAATCTTGTAGACCGTAGCCAGCTCAGTTGCAGCAAGTGCATCAACAGCAGCGAGAAGCTCGGGGGTGTAGTCAGCGAAGACCGGGTAGGCGGCAATTTCCTTGGCGGACTGGTCAGCAAGCTTCTGCTGTGCCTCCACCAACGACTTCAGGAAGGGCTTAGCCGCTTCCAGGCCCTGAGCAACGATTTCTTCGCTGGGCTTGGTAGCGCCAGCTTGAATCAGATCCCAGCTGCCTTCGGTAGCTTCTGCTTCCACCATCATGATGGCCACATCTTCGGAACCGTCGGCGGCTTTGACCACACGACCGGCTACCACGATGTCGAATACGGCTTCCGCAAGCTGACTGTGCTTGGGGAACGCTACCCACTGGTCACCAATGAGAGCCAAACGAACCGCTCCAATAGGACCGCTGAACGGCAGACCGGAAATTTGAGTCGAAGCACTCGCGGCATTGATAGCCAAAGCGTCATAGAACTCATCAGGAGCGATCGAGAGAACAGTAATGACTACCTGCACCTCGTTGCGCAAACCATCCACGAAAGACGGACGCAAAGGCCGGTCGATGAGGCGACAGACCAAGATTGCTTCGGTGGAGGGACGGCCTTCACGACGAAAGAACGAACCCGGGATTTTGCCTGCTGCATAGGCGCGTTCTTCCACGTCTACCGTCAGCGGGAAAAAGTCGAAACCTTCACGCGGGTTCTTGCTGGCACTGGTTGCCGAGAGCAACATCGTGTCCTCGTCCAGGTATGCCGCGACGGCTCCCTGAGCTTGCTGGGCCAAACGACCCGTTTCAAAGCGCACTGTGCGCTTACCGAACTTGCCGTTATCCAAAACAGCTTCGGCGAATTTAATTTCTGGACCTTCCATTAAGGTCACATCTCCTTTGTATTTAGTGACCACCGCGCACAAAAAGCGCACGATGGCGGCACACCACGATGAAGGAGCGGGCAGGAAGTTTGCCACACACGAGTGTGGGGCCTGTTTCTGGCCAACAGTAGAAGTGCACTGTCAGATTTGACAGTAGACCACCACCGGTGACCAGCTTCGAGCCCACCTACTCCTGTAGAGAGCCATATTCAATTGCATTCCTATCAACAGGAACGTTCCAGGGTACCGCGGATACCTAGGAAAAGCGATACCCCGCGCACGAGCGCGGGGTATGCCTACAAGACTGCCTGCTAGCGGCGAAGACCGAGTTTTTCGATCAGCGCACGGTAGCGAGAAATATCGATGCTCTGGAGGTAGCCCAGAAGGCGACGACGACGACCCACCATGAGCAGCAGACCACGACGAGAGTGGTGATCGTGCTTGTGCTCTTTGAGGTGCTCGGTCAATTCCGTAATGCGGTGTGACATCAGCGCGACCTGGACTTCAGGGGAGCCGGTGTCACCGGGGTGAGTAGCGTACTTCTCGATGATGCTTGCTTTGGTTTCTGGCGCAATAGCCATGTCAGCTCTCCTTCGTCTCGCTGCGCGGCGCTCCACCCGGTCGGTGAGGCTCTGTCTTCCGCGGCCGTTACACGGCACAAGGGCTAACACTAGCACCTCCCTCACTCCGAGGGTATGGCCAGGCAGAACTCGTAACTCGGGAATTCCGGCCGAGTGTGGTGGTTAAAGCTTCAACCTCGGGTAAAAACCGTTACCAAGGTGTAATCAAACAAAGTCTTGAAAAGTTGTGTCGCTTTTGGCACTCTTAGACCAAGTTACTCGCCGCTCAGAAGCGCCGGAGGCCAAAGCCCCGCCACTGGGCGGCGAGCTTCTTAACCGGCTAGTTCTGGGTCTTCATCCAACGGGGGCAACGTAATGATTCCCGTGGCCATAATCAGCCCGCTGAGGCGCTCGGGCGAGAGAACTCGATCGAGTTGCTCTGATTCCATCAGTCCTTGAGCAATCACAAGGTCTCGGACCGTGCCCTCACCGGCAAGCGCTTGATGAGCAATCATGGTGGCCTTGGAATAGCCGATATACGGAGTCAAGGCAGTCACCACACCAACGCTGGCTTCGACTTGCTGGTGCAATTTATCGAGGTTGGCGGTAATACCGTCCACACAGTTGATACGCAGCGTGCGGCAGGCATTGGTTAGCCACACCACGGATTGCAAAATAGAGGCCGCGATAATCGGCTCAAAAGCGTTGAGTTGGAGCTGACCGGCTTCTGCTGCCGCCGTCACGGTGGTGTCTGATCCCATAATCGCAAACGCCACTTGGTTGACGACCTCGGGGATGACCGGATTGACCTTGCCCGGCATAATCGAGGACCCTGCTTGACGAGCAGGCAGATCGATTTCCCCTAGGCCCGCCTGAGGGCCACTGGAAAGCAAGCGCAGGTCATTACAGATCTTGGAGAGCTTGACCGCCGAGCGCTTGAGGGTTCCCGAGAGCGTCATAAACACCCCCACATCGCTGGTGGCCTCAATGAGGTCAGGAGCGGTGCGTATATCTAGGCCCGTGAGCTGCGCAAGGTGGACCCGCACTGCCTCGGGGTAGCGAGGATCAGCAGTAATTCCGGTACCGATAGCGGTGGCGCCCAGGTTTATTTCACACAAAAAGGGAATGGTCTCAATAATGCGGTCCTGGTCCTCCCCCAACGTGGTGGCAAAACCGCTGAATTCTTGACCCAGGGTCATGGGCACTGCGTCTTGGAGTTGCGTGCGCCCCACTTTCAAAATGGACTGAAATTCAATGCCTTTGTCACGAAACGACTGTGCGAGCAACTTATGCTCGGCGTGTAATCGCTGCACGCCCAGCACCATGCCCAATTTGATCGCGGTGGGATAAACATCATTGGTGCTTTGAGACCGGTTGACATCATCAATGGGATGAAGGTGGGCATAATCGCCCTTCTCATAGCCCATGATTTCAAGCCCGCGATTGGCAATGACTTCATTGGCACACATATTGGTCGACGTGCCCGCTCCCCCCTGGACCGCACCGAGCACAAACTGTTCGTGCCACTGGCCATTCCACAGCTCTTCACACACCTGATCGATGACGTCGGCCTTCTCAGCGGAGAGGACACCAATGTCCCGGTTTGCTCGCGCTGCAGCCTGCTTCACCCGGGCGATGCCTCGAATCAAATCCGGGTAGTTCGAAATTGCTCGGCGTGTAATGGGAAAGTTTTCTAACGCACGGGCGGTGTGGATACCCCAATAAGCATCCACGGGAACTTCACGCTCCCCAAGAGAATCCTTCTCGATTCGCATGGCGAGTACCTCATCGGCATCATCCATGCCTGGACGGTATTCACTATCGCCGTTGGAACTGGTTCGTATCGATGGACCTGGACCTGTGGTGTGAACCACGAGTGCACCCCCCTTGGTGGTCTCGCATTGTGTCAACCTAGCTATGAGTCTAGGAGGGAATATGCCCCGATTGAGCCATTACGATAGGAGCCTCCAGAGCTAAGCGATGAATCCCGGGCGCACCCGCGCAGGATAAAGAATGTATCTCCCTCTGGCACACCCTCAGATCTCGAGAAAGAAGTAACCCATGGACAACCAAGAAGCAACCATCGAGTTCTACGGAGCCAGCTGGTGCGGCGATTGCGTTCGCGCTCAAGCACTCTTGGAGCACTACGGAGCACCCTTCAACTACCACGATGTGGATGCCAGCGCCGAGGACAAAGCCCGAGCAATTGAATTGAGTGGGCGGCCCAATATTCCCGTGCTTGCCTTCCCTGACGGTTCGGTACTGACCGAGCCCAGTAACCCCCTGCTTAATGCGAAACTCACCGAACTGGGGATGATTTAGCTACTCCGTCACCGGCTAGAGGTATTCTCCCCTCATGCAGACGCTCGGTGATGGCTCGTGGGTAATTTCCGCTAGCGATCTGGGCATCTATGCAGGATGCCCGTGGCGTTTAGCTCGAGTTGCCGATGAAAAACTTGGCAAAGGAATTCACGTTCCCGCCCTCGATGACCCGATGATGGTCTTGGTTGCCCGCTTAGGCCTGGAGCACGAAGCGCGACAGTGGGACATCCTGCGACGTGAACTAGGAGACGTCGTAGAAATCTCTTATGACCGGGCAAGCTCCGACGATGCAGCACTGTGGCGCAGCTCCATTATGCGAGCAGCATCTCAGACTCACGAAGCACTGCGCTCCTCAACCAAAGCCATCTTTCAAGGCGTTTTATACCAAGAAGAAATACCCCACCCTGAGCTGAAGGTGGGATTCCAAGGATTTGCGGATTTTCTGGTCAAAGCCGGCGACGTATGGGAAGTGTGGGATTCCAAACTGGCCCGGAAAGCTAAAGACGCAGCGCTCGTGCAGGTCAGTGCCTATGTCGATCAGCTGCGCCAGATCGGTATCCCCACCTCCGACACCGTGAGATTGATTCTTGGTGATGGATCGCACAGTGTTCACCAGGCCAGTGATCACCTTGGGGAATATCTCTCACTGCGAGAAAAGGTTCTCGCCCTGATTGTGGAACGCTCCGCTGACCCTCACCCCGTGCCCTGGAATGACTCCCGATATATGGCCTGTGGAACAAAGGGATGCCCCGCCTGCAGTGAACAGATCCCCTTGCACGACGACCTTTTCCTCATTGCTGGCATCAAAAAGTCACAACGAGAGAAACTTCTCGTCGCTGGCTTTGCCCATCTGAGTGATTTTGCCAACGCGAGTCGCGACGAAGTGCGCCGCAACACCTCGGGAATCGGACGTGACACCCTGGCGGGTCTGCATCTTCAAGCATCCCTGCAACACGCCACCAGGTCTCACCCGGATTCGCCTCCGGCCTGGGAGGTAGTCTCTCGCTCTGTTCTGGCTTCGATCCCCCGGCCAAGCCCGGGAGACATTTTTTTTGATTTTGAAGGAGACCCCACCTACCAGGAATGGGATATACGTCCCCGCGAGGGACAACCGGACACCTTCGGCATTGAATATCTCTTCGGGCTCTGGGGCGAGGGGCTCGGAACCAGTGCGGAAGACCCCCATTTTCTGGGGTTGTGGGCAGAGACCTTCGAGCAAGAAAAACAAGCACTAGAGAGTTTCTGCGCCCTCATCAGCGATCGTTTGGAAAAGTTTCCCGACCTTCACATCTATCACTACGCCTCGTATGAACGAACCCGCCTGGCAGTCTTGGTCAAACGCCACCAGGTCGCCGGGGACTGTGTGGAGAAATTACTCGATGGCGTCCTGGTCGATTTGTTTTCGGTGGTCACCAAGGGCATCAAGGTCGGCCTGCCCAGTTATTCCCTGAAAGCACTCGAAGCGCTCTACTTCCCTCCCGAAACTCGCACCGGGATTGCCGGCGGCGGTGAGTCAGTTGTGGCTTTTTCTGACTACCTCAAGGCCAAGGACGACGGCGATGAACTTCGGGCCCGCGAGCTCAAAGACAGCATCGTGCACTACAACCGCATCGATTGCTTTTCCGCGCAGGCTTTGCGTGATTGGTTGCTCAACGACGTTCTCGCGGCTTCGCCCAGTGCGACAGATTAAACGAATCGAATACCCGCAGAGAGCTTCTCTCTGACAGGAAACAGGTCATCGCCTACCAAGGATCGAGACGTGGCAGGAGTATCACCGGTGACTAGTTCGCACACAGCGCTCTGGCGCACCAGGTAGCACGGAATTCCACGCTTGAGACGAATAAGCGCTACGTCGTGCTCAGCATGATCATCGGGGACGACATACGCCAAGGCGCTGACCTTCACCCCCAGGGACTTCGGGAAATAACGTGCCTGAGACCACAAAGTCGCCCACGGCTTCTGCGTTCCCGGTATTCCTTCTCCGACAAGCTCGCCGCGCACGATGCGCACAGCAGAGCCCCAATTTTCGCTGGCGATAGCCCACAACAGGCTGGGCCCCAGGAGAACATGGTCAATCTTGGACACCGTGGAGGACCTATCTCCCTCCACCAAGACGTCATGCCACACCACGAAAGGAGGCCCCAGTTCAGCCAAAGCGGTGGCGGTGGCCTCTTCCGCGATAGCTGCGTCTAGTGTGTGGCGTATTTCGGGCGGAACCTGATTGATAATCGCTGGGTCAAAAATATTTTCCGGCGTGCTCCCCAGCCCCCACCAGGACCGAACTTGTCGACCGTAGAGCTCACGAAACCATCCGCCAGGATGCCCATAACTTTTGAGTCCTCCGGAAGTACTCCCCGTCGGGCTCGGGCTTCGCGTCATCCAGGAGCTTTCGCGATGAGTGGAAGACACCCGTGAGGATCCCGTGGGAAGGCTCGAGGGCTCACTAATTTCTTTCCACGCCCTTTGCACGAGTGCGAATCGTTCGGGGGAACCTCCCGTGTCGGGATGCGCTGCGCGCAACGCCACGCGATACGCAGATTTCATCTCCTCGGCACTCGCTCCGGGCTTTATCCCCAGAATGTCGTAGGGGTCTGGAGAATGAGTCACCATCGATTACCCCCTCACCCCAGAACAACCCTGCAAACCCAGCCTAAAAGGCCGGCCTTAGCTTCGCCTGAGGGTCGACCACGTCATCTGCGATGACGCCACGCCATTATCAGCATCAATGGCGAAGCTCGCGTGGAGGAATTCCCCCTCGAGAGCGCGAGGAAGCCACAGCTTGGCATCAGCCCACATGGCATCCCAGGGCATCTCGGTGCGAGGCCACCACGTGGGATGGAGCTCCGGCGATGAAGTAGGGGTTCCATCAAACCTCGTCGCGATAAAAGCATGCGATCTCTGGGAGAGCTCTGGTCGGGTCACAAAGGGATATTCCACCACCGCAATGGGAGTCAAGTGTCGTGGGTCCAGGGAAATCCCCACCTCCTCAGCAACTTCTCGACAGGCTGCTTGTTCGGCGTTTTCGCCTGGTTCCCACTTGCCGCCCGGGCCGACGATTTTTCCCACACCCAACCCAGTGAGTTTCTCCCCCAACAACACTTCCCACTGACCCTGAGACACTCGAAGCAGGTAGACCACGGAAACATCGAACATCACTTCAGGTTAGGCCCCCCGTGGGCGAAGCGGGAAATATCCGCCTGCTACCCTTGTGTAGGTGAGGGATACTTATCGCGAAACCGCCTTAGATAACACGGCATCGATTCCTCGAATCCTATTTTCTGTTCTGAGCCTTCTCGCTGCGATTGGCGTTACCGCTGCTCTCACTCTGCAAATTTCAGACCAGTGGGTCTATGAGGAATTTGTTGCCCACGAATTCTTTGCCTATTTTTCTTTCCAGCAGGGTTTTGGCCTTGTGATTGTTCTGGTGGCTTCGGGAATTTATGGGCTTCAAAGCGCTCGCGATACTCTGGCGCTTTCTGCTGCTCGCGCAGCTTTCGTGATGTA
>JAFMKX010000064.1 GCA_017852615.1 Pontimonas sp.
ACAGCTTGGGGTAGAGAAAGCTCTTGAAGCGGTAAAGGCTGGAATTGAGCCACCGAGGGACTCTACCCACCGTCATTTGGAACAGCGGATAGTCGGGAGTGGGGTGGTTGATCTGTAGATCAAAGGTCATGACCGGGACACGCAAAGCTTCGGCGATGGCTACATAGGCGCCATACACAATGTTGGGAACCAACAGCACGTCGGGGTTGAACTCTTGTGCGGCCTCGAACGCGCGTTTCACATCAGAACGCTGCAGGTCAACATACTCGGCACTGTTGATGTACTGCCGTCCGAATTTTGCAAGTTTCATCAGGCCGCTGAGGGATCGATCAGACAGGTCGACTTCACCAAATAGCTGTTCGACAAAGCCTGCGATACTTTCGCCGGCTGCAACGAAGGGCACACCATACGATTCGAGAAGGTCGGTGGATGGCGGCGTCGCAAATACCAGCACCTCACGGCCAATATTTTTCAGGTGAGTGGCTAGGGCTGCGACCGGCTGAATGTCCCCGCGGGACCCCCAAGCGATAAGCATCACGCGTTGAGGCGCTCCCTCGGTGTCGTTAGAACCGCCCATGTTTTTCCTCCTCCTGCTTCACCAGCAACCCTCGCTAGGTCCTAATAAGCCCGCGATCCGACCTTTGGCCCTGTTGACCGTCAAGTCGCGTGCAACATTTTGCTTGCCATTGGTATTGACCAGGCCAAAAATAGCAATCGCAGCGATCATCTACCTGTTTTCTTTATGGTCGCGGTGGCCGGAAGAAATACTCCGTCCTGCATCATCTCTTGATTGGCATTCACCAGCCTCGACGCAACTTGGTCGGAGCTGATTGGACCCCCCAGGGTTTGTTCGATCTGGCTCATAAAGAGCACTGACCCCAGACCACTAATCGTCATCATGAGTGCGGTGGTTTGCTTGTCGCTGATGTCTTTCAGTCGCCCCACTGCCTGCATTTGATCAAGTAGGGCCTCTGACTCGAGGAAAGCTGCGTCAAAGAGCCGTTGGGAATATTCTCCGCCCGCGAGCAGCGCCTGCCTAAAAAAGTTGAGCGAGGTAGTGCCCTTTGCCGCAAGGCTTTGCCAGTTCTCAACCTGGTGCGACTCATCATCCAACATGGCCGCCTTTTCATCGGCAACCCAATCGCCGAGGGTTTTCGAGATTGCTTCCTTCACCAGCGCATCCTTGGTCCCAAAGTGATGAACGAGTAGCGCGGGTGACACCTCAGCTTGCTTCGCAATAGAACGAAGCGACGTGCCGGCAAATCCCTTCTCGGCAAACATCTCAACCGCTATCGAGAGGAGCTGGTCTCTCGTGGTCTGTACTGAACGCATGTTCAAATACTAAACAGTTGTTCAAGAGCAGTCAAACAGCCGACTAACGAGGCCGTTTTCCGCCATCTCAGCTGGCCGTGAGACAACGGATGATGATGAGTTTCACCCGAATGTAAAGGGCCTTGGATGGCGCGAGGCGATTGCGGGCACCTCATGGGAAGACGTTAACTCAGAATCCGAGTCTTTGATCAGCCAATCGAGAGAGGAAAGACTGCAAATCCCTGCCTCAGAGCAGGTCGGCGATTTAGTCAATCACCAACAGCGCTATGTTGTGTCGTCACGATGATACTGACCCCAACCGGGGATGCTCGCCGGCGCCGAAGGGCGTGTATTGCCCAAGGGCGTGTGTTGCTCAAGGGCGTCACTATTGTGCAACACCTGTCGCGGTGTGATGAATGCACATTCAGTGCACATCGTCAGCTCACACACTCCAACACCAGCCACGCCAATCCTCACCTGTTTGCTGGCATCTGGATCGTCGGCTAACACCCTCTACTACCAGCTAATCCCTCGGCATCGAACTCATAATCCGTCGGTCACGGGTTCAAGTCTCGTCCGCCTTAGTGCGTTGAATTTTTTCACATCACGATCATGAGTCCGGTGATGAGCGATGTCGAGGGATAGGCGACAACCCCGGCTCACCCAGGGTGGATACCGCTGAGTTGACGTCAGCGCGTAGGTTGTTCGACATCCGTCTCTGGTTCGGTCGGAACGGTGCTCCCCCAGGGAGAATAATGATAAGGTTTACTTATCATGTCGATTGTGAAGCAGGCACGGAGTGTTCGTCAGTATTGGGAGGCCGAGCAGTTGGCCAACGATGATGCTCTGTTTGCCCTGCGTGAAAGCCTCACCAGTCACTCACAACGGTCTTTGGCGAAACACTTAGGGATCTCGCAGTCTGCAATCGCTCAGCGCCTTCAAGGTTTTACCAGCGACTACGACACCAATCCCTATTTCACGCTTCGCTCGCTCGCTGAGGTCCTCGCGCAAGAGTTGCGTGAGGAGCGACCTGATCTCAGTGCGTGCTTGCGGTTGGTCGCCCAAGGTATGAGTGATTTCCGGCGTCTCCGTTATGCCAGAGATCGCAGAACTTTTCTGCGCCAGCCTCCAACAACGGGGGATGGTCGGTGGGATGCACTCGTCGCAGCGGTCGCAGCTAGGGAGGCCAGGCTTAGCGGCATGGACATTCCCGTGTGGAGTGAGAAAGCAGAGTTCTTCCTAGACCAGGCGTGGTTTGTCACTCAATCACCGGGCCTTCGGGCATTGGCCTTCGTCGAGTCTCCTGCGGATTTTGCGCTGCGGAATGTTTACCTTGACCCAGCGGAACTGGAGTCGGTCTAATGAGTGGACTATTCAACAGTGAACGCATTCGCGAGGCCTTGGTGGAACTCGGCAGCCGGCTTGATGCCCAGGGACACCGTGCCGATCTCTACATTGTGGGGGGTGCCGCGATGGCTCTTGCCTTTGATAGAACCCGGGTGACCAGGGACATTGACGCGGTTTTTGCGCCCAAAACAGTTGTCTACGATGTCGCCCGGGCTATGGCAGAAGAGTCAGAGGATCTTGATGAGAACTGGCTCAATGACGCCGTCAAGGGGTTTCTTGCCACAACAGAGGATGATGATGCCACGGTCTTCCTAGAGGAAAAGGGTATTCGAGTCCTGGTGGCATCGCCGAGGCGGTTGTTGGCTATGAAGGTTTTTGCTGCGAGGGCGGATCGTGATCGCGACGATATCCTGAGCCTCTGCTCCCACATCGGGGTAACCAGCATCCAGGAAGTTCTGGATTTGACCGCTGGGCTTTATGGAGACTTGTTGACTCCTAAGAGCAAGTTCATCGTTATTGAGCTGCTCCAGGACATTCTGCCGATGGAGGTGCCATCGGCACAGGACTTCGCTGAGTGAGAATGCTCTCTCACCTGATTACCAAGCGGGGGATTGCTTTCGTGAAGAGACGATACGACTCACCCGCCGCGGCAGTTACCCACTGGGAACACTTCGGTATGGAGCCCATAGTCGTCGGTCACGGGTTCACGTTCCGTCCGCCCTACAGGGTCAAAACTATTTCCATCGCAATTATGAGTTCGTTATGAGTTCATGGAATCCGCCGCTGGGTATTGGTTTGTCTGGTCTATTTCCGACCCCTACTTTTTCCGATACACCTGGCGCCTATGGTCGATATCAACAACGAGGACAAGTACTTCTTCGTCAGAGATACTCGCAAGTATCCGGTAGTCACCTACGCGGTATCGCCAAAAACTCTTGTCACCTGCTAAAGGTTTTCCCGATAAGCGCGGATTAGCGAGGTCTAGGTTCACGAGGAAGCGCTTGATTCGAGCGGCGACGGGTCTATCGAGCTTGCTGATCTGTTTGTTGACCGCCGGCGTGAATCGAAGCCGGTAGCTCATTGACCAGGTGCATCCCAGTCAAGATCTTCTATTCCCAGCGACTCCTCGCCCGAGTCATGGAAGGCTCTGAGGGAGTCTTTCGCAAGGAAATAGTCTTCGCGATCATCGAGAAACTCCTGAATAGCCTCGGTCGCGTAAAAGGTCTTTGTGCGGCCAGTCTTTAGCGCCAAAGCCTCAAGACGTTTCGCCACGTCTTCATCGAGTCGCACGTTTATCTGTGTCTTCGCCACGGGGCCTCCTTTTGCTATACGAGTATATCAAGTCCGATGAGTGATGTGTCGCTCTGGTGCGCCAATTCTCTCGGAAGCTACTGCGTGGCCGAGTCTTCTCTCCACAGCCGACTGTTGTTGTCTCTGGGCCCAAGGAAAAGAAGCTCCACGCTCGAGTGCTCGCCAGGATCGGGCCTGTAGCGGGAGTCCTGAGCCTCGTGCTACCGAACTCATAATCCGTCGGTCACGGGTTCGCGTCCCATCCGCCCTGCGTCTTTGCTCGAACCGACAGTCACCTGCTGTGGAGGTTGGTGAGTAACTTCGTAGCTTGGTGGAGGCGCGTGACTATCTCGGGGGAGTATTGCGGCCCCCTCTCTCTCTCCGTCACAGTCATCGCGGCCCCATAGAACTGCCCGACCGGCTATTCTCAAGGAATTGAATCTCTGGCAGGCGTGGAGGACATGTGACACCTGGGATGGAAGCGGAGAATTGGCTTAACGAGCCGGCTGTGTGGCGAGAAAAGCCGAACACCCTCGAAATTGTGACTGATCATGGGAGCGATTTTTGGCGAAAAACCTCCTACGGTTTCACCCGCCATTCAGGTCATGCCCGACTGGTGGAGTTCCCCGACGACTCCAGTATCGAGTGCACATTTCGCGCTGATTTTTCTCAACAATTTGATCAGGCGGGCATTATGGTGTGGGGGGATGAGGCGAACTGGATCAAGTGCGGTGTTGAATACGCCGATGGTGTGTTGGGAATCGGCGCAGTGGTCACACGCGAACTTTCTGACTGGTCAACCGGCCCGCACCCCTACTGGGCCGATCAACCTGTGACACTGCGAATCAGCAGGAAGAATGGGGCAGTGACAATTAGGGCCAAAACAGATGTTTCTCCCTGGGAATTGGTCCGACTCGCGCCTCTACAGGAAGGATTGTTCTGGCAGGTCGGTCCTTACGCGGCAAGCCCATCTCGAGAGGGGCTCGAGGTTACCTTTACTGACATCACATTTGGCCCTGCTGAATCCGCTCTTCACTCGTAACTCTCTGGGTCAACCCGATCACTGCTCAGAGATGTGGTGCCGTCCCACGCGATACTTGCCCGTGGAGCTTGATGTTATGGCCTAGTTCAGTGGTCCGTTGAAGAAAACATTCGACTGGGAAAACCCTCTGCCAGTTTCGCAGACGTGCAACAAGCAGCTCGTGCCGTTGGCGCACACAAGTTCATCTCGGCGTTGCCCG
>JAFMKX010000065.1 GCA_017852615.1 Pontimonas sp.
ACGGAGCCTCGGCACCAGGAAAATCAATCCTCGAGGATCAAAGAACGCAATCAGGGAACCTGATGCCAGTATGAGTCCGGCAAAGGGCAGTGCGGACCAGAGCGCAGCCAGCAAACCTTCGGCCGTGACAGGCCCAAAGAGCACCAAATGAGAAAACGGACCTCCCAGTGCCAGCCTCGGCCACGTCCATAGCACCGTGTCCCCGAGGCTAGCCCCACCCAAGACCATGCGGTAGAAGACTCGAAGCAGGACAAAAGCCACTGCGCCGCCAGCGGCGACGCCCAGTAGCACTCGTCGTGAAGGTCTCACAAGAATTTAGGGATCGGTGGGAAGGGGAGTGTCGCCAGCAGAGGAGAAAACCAGCCCTATGGTGTCACCAGAATTGAGTAGAAGTGAGGACACCCCGGATTCGGCATAACCCCATTCACCCAGTTCATTAGTTTTGAGCCACAACGCCCAGTACCCAAAAGCCGGTGGCATATCAGCACAGGTCTCTATGTATGGGTCTTCACCTTCGACCAGGAACGCTTCGGTGGCAGAGGGCTGAGCGTTTACTCGACAGACAACCTGATCCCCGAAGGTTTCGGTTCCCTCAAGTTCAAAGCCTGCAAAGTTCAACACATCAAGGGCCACCGCTTCACCCTCGAGCAAGTCCACGCATTGGGTGGACCTATCCTCTTGGAGGATTCCATAGTTCACCACCACTGTCACACCCTGGCAATCTTGGGCTGAACCCATGGCAAAGGCTGACGAGGTCGACGACACACAGCCGGCCAGGAGAAGGGGAACTACTAAGAGAATTAATCGCAACACGAACCTGTTACCTCCGGAATCATGACAACCGGGGCTCCGGTGGTTTCAGACTATCCCACGCCGGGAGCTTCACCCTGGGCCTCCTGCTGCCTGGGGAACTTTGGTCGGCCAGGTCTTGTGAGAAATATGAACAGGGGCACTACCAATGCCCCGAGAAGATTCGAGCTTCCCCACTCAATGGGTTGGGTCACAAACAACGCCTCAGCAGGTAAGGCTCCGCCTTCATAACCAACTACGAGCGCTGCGAACAAATTATTCGACATGTGAGCGCCGATTGCCACCTCGAGTGACCTATCCCTCACACTCACCCACGCCAGAGCAAATCCCACGGTGAAATAGCCAAAGAAGGCGCCCCATATATCTCCCGCTGCTTCGGGGTTGAGTAAGTGGGGAAGAGAAAAAACCACCCCGCTCATCAGAGACAAAAGCCAAATACTTCGTATTCCCCCGCCCAACCACTGCAATACCCACCCCCGGAAAAAGAGTTCCTCGGACGTCGTTTGCAGCGGCAATAGCAGTACCCCAATGATGAGAAAGGGGAGTGTTGTCTCGGGAGAAAAATTGAATCGATAAGCCTCTGGTTGGGTAAAGATTCCCACTACTACGGGTCCACCCACCAAAATCAACCACACCCAAAATCCCAGGCCGACGCGCCACCAACGAAATTCCCCACTGCTGGAGAACAGAAACCGAAGCTTGATTCCCAATATCCAGCGGTAGCTCACGAGCGTTCCCACAAAAAACGGCACAAAGGTAATCAGGGCGAAGAACAAATACCCCCAGGCGGGCATCGCGGAGAGAATATCCCCACCCTCAAGCAACACGGAGGGGCTAATACCTGTGTAGGGAAGGAGAATCAGACCCAGGAGAGACCCTCCCACCAACCACAGAAGAAGAATAACGATGGTGCCCACAATCCAGCGCCACCCCTTAACGGGGTGGGGGGTTGTGAACCGTGGCCGTTTCATTCTTTGTGGTGACACCATCTGGCTATTGTGGCAACAATTACTGGGCGCTGGCTCTTATGCTGCGCACTCGTCATCCCCACACTCTGCAATAGGCCAGAATAGAGACTTCCCCCACCCGAAGCTAAGGACCCGGTCTAGCCCGCACACCATGAGTGACATTCGAGACGACACCACCGCGGGATTCTTGGGGATCTTTGGTTATGAACCCCACGGCTTATGGTCAGCACCCGGCGAGCTGATTTTGCTGGGGGATGATTCTGACTATGCCGATGGCTACGTGCTCTCCATCGCCATTGATCGTCGAACGGTCGTTGCGGCAGGGGTTAGGAAAGATCGCAAAGTTCGCATCGCCAGCACGGAGGCAGATGAGATTGCAGAAATTTCGCTCGATGCTCTTGAACCCGATGAAGTCCATGGGTGGGCTGCCTACCCACTGGGCGTGGCTTGGGCCCTGGGACAGTTTGGCGCAGATTTATCTGCCGTTCCCGGTCTAGATTTGTTTGTCGATTCTGACGTTCCCGTCGGAGTCGGTCTCGGTTCCTCCGCGGCCCTCGAAGCAGCCATCGCCGTGGCCCTCAATGATGCGTGGCAGCTTTCTCTGGACACCCTCAGCCTTGCTCGGGTGAGTCAACGCGCTGAGAAAAGCGTGGTGGGCCGAGTGACCGGGCTAGCCGATCACCTTCCCTCCCTGATCGGCGAAGACGACACCGCAATTTTGTTTGATAGTCGATCGTTGGATTATGACCCCATTCCACTGCACATGAATGACCATGCGCTCTCGTTGTTAATTATCGATACTGGTGTCGAGCGCGGAAGCGATATCGCTACCGAGCGATTCACCCAATTAGAGCAAGCAGTAGATGCGCTAGATTTTCGCTCTTTGCGAGACATCACGCCCAAGGCACTCCCCGAGCACCGCGAGGAACTCTCCGAGCTGGTCTATCGGAGGGTGCAACACATCGTGAATGAGAATCAGCGAGTGCTCGATGCGGCCAAAGCAATCCGTAACGACGGACCCTTTGCCTTGGGAGAAATCATGACCGCCTCCCAAGGTTCACTCAGAGATGACTACGATGCTTCCGGGCCCCACATTGACCTTGCCGTGGAGGTGGCGCTGTCTAACGGGGCTCTGGGAGCCCGCATTATCGGTCTTGGTGAATCTGGCACACTGTGCGCCTTGGTTGCCGATGATGATGTGTCACTGCTTCAGGTCGCTCTCGATGGAGCGTTTTCAGAACACGGCTACTCCGCGCCAGCGACCTATCTAGTGAAGCCTTCGCGCGGCGCTACCAAGCACTAAAGGCCAAGAACCGAAGCCGTTTTTTCCTGCGACACACGGGCTTTCTCGGGATTATCCGAAAGAGCAGTCCCGTAGCTGGGGACCATTTTCTGAAGAGTCTTCTTCCACCCCGCAATACGGTCTGGGAAGCATCGCTCCAAGACGGTGATCATAATCGGCGCCGCCGTCGAGGCACCGGGTGAGGCACCCAACAGCCCCGCCATGGAGCCATCAGCACTGGTCACCACCTCGGTTCCAAACTGCAACACACCAATTTTCTGGGGGTCTGGCTTAATGACTTGAACTCGTTGGCCCGCTGTTTGTTCATACCAATCATCAGGATCTGCACTGGGATAGAAATCCCACAGCGCTTGTAGTTTTTGTGAACGAGTGGCCAGGAGCTCTTTCACCAAGTAAGTGACCAAAGAAAAATTCTGAGCAGCCACAGCGAGCATGGGGCCGATGTTGTGCCACTTAATGGAGGCAAAGAGGTCGAACCATGAACCG
Organism: Pontimonas sp.; assembly: GCA_017852615.1. Taxonomy (GTDB): domain Bacteria; phylum Actinomycetota; class Actinomycetes; order Actinomycetales; family Microbacteriaceae; genus Pontimonas. The sequence goes on from JAFMKX010000065.1 coordinate 3,568, forward strand.
TATTTCAAAAACTTAGGTGTAAAGCCGGCATAGGGGCCAAAAAGAAGGCTCGTTTCACCCTCCACCACTCTGGTATCCAGGTGAGGCACAGACATCGGAGGTGCCCCCACGCTGGCTTTTCCATATACCTTGGCTTTGTGTCGTGAGGTGATTTCAGGGTTATCGCAGCGCAGCCACACACCACTGACCGGGAAACCTCCATACCCACGAATTTCCTTGATGCCCGATTTTTGTAGCAGGTTCAAGGACATGCCCCCAGCTCCCACAAACACAAACGGAGCGGTCACTTCAGAGGGTGTGTGCCCAATTTCTGAGCGCAGAGACACTAACCACTCCCCGCTGGGTTTTTTCGTGAGAGAGGTCACTCGGTGATCAGACAATATCCGCGCTCCGGCCGAAGACAGGCGCTCCAGTAAGGAACGCGACAGCGCCCCAAAATCGACATCACTCCCTGAGGCAAATCGCGTAGCAGCGAGGGGTTCACCTTTGTGACGACCATCAATAAGTAGTGGCGCCCATGACGCGATTGTCATGGGGTCCTCACTAAATTCCAGCCCCAGAAATAGCGGGTGGTCTTTCAACGCCTCGAATCGTGAACGGAGGTATTCCACGTTCTCCTGGCCCCAAACAAAGCTCATGTGGGGTGACGCGTGAATAAACGACTGAGGATTGGGAACCATTTTGTGGGTAACCAGGTAGGTCCAAAATTGCCGGGATACCTGAAATTGCTCGTTCACCGCAATAGCGCTCTCAGTAGCAATAGATCCATCAGGGCGCTGCGGGGTGTAATTGAGTTCACATAAAGCCGAATGGCCGGTGCCAGCGTTATTCCACGCGTTGGAGCTTTCTTCACCCACACCGGAGCGCTTTTCCACGACCAGGATTTTCCACGTGGGTTCAAGCTCATGAAGAATCGTGCCCAAGGTGGCACTCATGATGCCTCCGCCAATTAACACGGCATCACATTGTTCACTCACGCACCCAAGTCTAGGCCAGGCAGGTGGTCACCTACACTGAGAATGTGAGCCATCCCCCCAGCTTTACCAAGCCTCCGTGGCTAGTACTGGTCGCAGCGGGGTTGGTGGGCGGAGTATTTTCTGGAGTTTTCGGGGTTGGCGGGGGAACCCTGATGGTTCCGCTCCTGTTGTGGTGGGCCCGCATGGATCAGCGCCGAGCTAATGCCACCTCATTACTAGCAATTACTCCAGCGGCGATCATGGGTGCACTGAGCTATGGAATCGGTGGCGTATTTGCCTGGTTGCCAGCAATCTTTGTTGCTCTGGGAAGCATCCTCGGTGCCCAGGTGGGGGCTTGGGTATTGCGCAGAATTCCGCTCGTTCCCCTTCGGTGGGCCTTCATCGCGTTCATCATTGCCTCCGGTGTCTTGTTGTTTCTTGAAGTTCCCAGCCGTGAGAGCACCTTCGAGCTCACAATTCCCATCAGTGTGATTTTGCTTGGCCTGGGTCTCTTTATGGGCATCGCTGCGGGCCTCTTTGGTATCGGAGGCGGAATTGTCTTAGTTCCCGCACTGATGGTCTTCTTGGGCCAAAGCGATTTAGCGGCGAAAAGTGTCTCCCTTATCGCCA
>JAFMKX010000066.1 GCA_017852615.1 Pontimonas sp.
GCTCAAGTCGCCGAGGTACTCACCCAAAAAGGTCTTCGTCTCGATGGAATTACGGGCAATATTGCCCCCTCCCCCGATTTGGTGGGTACTGCGTATCGGGTGAACCCTCAAGGCACTGTCGCCAGCAACACCCTTATTGCGGTGTATTTCTATGCCGCCATTCCCCAACCTCCGAAGCCTCGCGACCTCGTCGTCACTCCTGCCTCTGGTCCCTACGAACCACTGCAGGAAATCCTGCTGGAATGGCCTGGATACGCCCAATGTCCTTCTGGGTTTGCCCTCGAGAGCTACACACTGCAAGTGGTGGGCGGAACCATTCTGGATGGTGAGGGCGCCACAGTGCTTCAACCCGAACAAACCGCGGTAAACATCGCCCTCGGCGAAGGTGCAAGCTTCACCGCAAGCTACCTCGTCAAGTGTGGAACGCTGAGCTCGCCACTGTCTGCGGAAATCTCGCTGGAGATCACCACACCAGTAGAACCCGCTCCCGATGTCCCCGCCGTAGACTAACCCCAACTTATTACTTACCCAGAATCCAAGGACATATCGTGAATCAGACCACCACCGGCGCCTGGAGCGGCCGACTTTTGGGTGGACGATATGAGGTCCGCGAGATTATCGGTCGTGGCGGAATGGCGGATGTTTACCTCGGTATTGACGCCAGGTTAGGCCGCCAAGTGGCTATCAAGGTGCTCAAATCCACCCTGTCGTCGGATCCCACCTTTAGGAACCGCTTTCGCTTGGAGGCTATGGCGGCATCCAAAATGTCCCACCCTTCGATTGTTCGAGTATTTGACGCCGGTGATGAAGAAAACGGGCCCGATGGCGCAAGCCCTCCCGGTAGCACCACCCCGTATATCGTCATGGAACACGTCGAAGGACACTTGCTCAGCGACTTGATGAAACGAGGTGCCCTCGAGGAGCGCCACGTGCTCAAAGTGGCAGATGGCGTGCTGACTGCCCTCGAGGTCTCGCACAAAGCCGGCATTGTTCACCGCGACATCAAACCCGCCAACATCATGATTACGGATGATGGCAGCGTCAAGGTGATGGACTTTGGTATCGCCCGCGCGGTGTCGGACGCTACGGGAAATCTTGAACAAACAGCGTCCATTTTGGGCACCGCGTTATATATCTCCCCCGAACAAGCCCGGGGCGATGAACCTGACACCCGCACCGACCTTTATTCCCTCGGTGTCGTGATGTATGAGTTGCTCAGCGGCAAACCTCCGTTCACTGCTGATTCTCCTGTCGCCATCGCTTACAAACACATCAGTTCGACCCCGGCACCACTGATCGAGGTGGCTCCTGGGGTTTCCCCCGAAGTCATTGCGGTCGTGGAATGCGCCTTGAAGAAAGAACTGGACGAGCGCTTCGCCACGGCTCAGGCTTTCCGTGCCGCGCTGGAGGATACTGCCCAGGGTCGTCCACCCCGCCTTCCGATAGCAGGTTCCCGTATTCGCGTGGAACCTGCCGTGACGGGAAGTGTTCCTACAGCCAGCGTGGAGTCGTCCTATCGCAAACCCATTGCAGGCTTTGAGCTGCTGGAAGCTCGGGGAATCAAGCAAGAAAGCGTCCCCACCCTGGCTGTCGCCTTGGGATCCTTGCTCGCTGTGCTGCTGGTTGTCGGAATCGTGCTCTGGGTCTTCACTCTCAACCCCGCCACCACCGCCACCAATGCGGCCCCTCAGGTGCCAGAACTCACCAGTCAGACTGAAGCGGTGGCGACCCAAACTTTGAGCACCCTGGGTCTCAACCCGCAGGTGGAATATGAGGCCAGTAGTACTGTGCCCGAAGGCATCGTTATTCGCACCATCCCCACCTCGGGAATCCGCATCGCCCCCGGCGAACCTGTTCGACTGATCGTCTCCAGCGGAGTGAAGACTTTCGCACTGGGGGACCTGCGAAACATCGATATCGAGGTAGCGCGCGCTGAAATTGAAGCCCAGGGACTGATTGTCGGTGAGGTCATCGAAACCTATTCACCAAGCCTCACGGCCGGGACCGTCATGGCCACAACACCAGAGGTGGATTCACCCATGCGCCCCGGGGACACCGTCACCATCACGGTATCTAACGGTTTGGTCTTGGTTCCCAATGTGGTGGGTCTGACCGTTGGGGAAGCTAACCCCTTCTTGACCGGCCCGTCCATGCAGCTCTCAGTGCGCCTAGAACTGGCCACGGACTGCCTGGGCCAAACGGTGAAGAGCCAATCGTTGACACCGGGGGAGCACCCGCAACGCTCAGAAATTACCCTGGTTTACTGCGGTGGTGTTTCTCCCGAAGCACCCGCGCCGGTGGGCTGAGTCTCCACCACCCGAGGACTGAGATTCTGTGCTCGGTCTGTTGCTCCGGTGAGTCCCGCTACTTCTAACCAATTGGCAATCATCATGTATCCACCTTCGGTGAGCACCGATTCAGGGTGGAACTGAACGCCAAAAATGGGGGCGGTTCGATGATTAAGGCCCATGATGACGCCACCGTGTGTCCGTGCCGTCACGACAAGGTCTTCCGGAACGGTGTCGTCTTCCACGGCCAAGCTGTGATACCTGGTGGCCCGGAAATCAGCAGGAACGCCCTGGAACAGGGTGCTGTTATCGTGCGTCACCTGAGAGGTTTTGCCGTGCATGAGTTCGTTGGCGTGAGCCACCGTTGCCCCGAAGGCTTCGGCGATGGCTTGGTGCCCGAGACACACACCTAAGAGCGGAATATTGTTCTTGAGCGCTTCTTCCACGATGGCAATGGAAATTCCCGCTTCGCTGGGATTACCAGGCCCTGGGGAGACAAGAATTCCGTCGTATCGGCGCACCAATTCAGGGATATCCTCAACGCTCACATCGTCGTTGCGAATCACCTCAGACGTAGCACCCAACTGATGCAGATAGCCATTGAGGGTGTAAACAAAGCTGTCATAGTTATCGACGACAAGGATGTGAGTCACGAGGGATAGCCTAACCCGCCGCCCACACCGAAAGCTTGGCTCACCCAGTATTGAGCTAGCGCACTAGACTATCGCGCATGGCAAAAAGACCTCAGAATCCGACCTCCAGTGCTGATCACTACAAAGAAGACGGCGACAACCCCGCGTGGTTTAAGCCAGTGATGTTTGGCCTCATGTTGTTGGGTCTGGCCTGGATTTTGACCTATTACATTTCGGGCACAGGATGGCCCGTTCCGCCACTGGGAGCATGGAATATCGGAGTCGGCTTTGCGATCATGTTCGTGGGCTTCCTGATGACCACTCGCTGGAAGTAATCACACCACTGTTAGTCACACGGGTGTAATTCTCCCCACTGGGGAAAACCTGTGGATAACTTTTTAGAACAGCACTCCAAGCACGGTGAGGACCACTAGCCCTACCCCTACCAAAGCCAGTTGAGCGTTCTGAGCCGACGCTTTATCCGCGGTTCGCGTGCGCACCAAAATCCAGGCCACCACAGCGCCCACCACGACACCGCCCACGTGCGCCTGCCAGGAAATACCGGGAACGACAAATCCCATCGCAAGGTTTAGCGCCAAGACGATAACCAATTGAATGTTGGCGCCCCCAAAAGACCTTTGGATCACAAATAGCGCACCAAAGAGTCCAAAAATAGCCCCCGAGGCCCCCACCACCGCTTGGGCAGGAGCGAGCCAGAGTACGGCCACGGATCCTCCGATTCCCGAAAGCAGGAAGAGGGTGACAAATCGCCTAGACCCGATCAAGCGCTCCAACAGGGTTCCCAAAATGTAGAGGGAATAGCCGTTGAAAAGAATGTGGAATATCGAGGTATCAGAGTGCACAAAAATCGCTGTGACCATCCGCCACGGTTGGAGCACCGTGAGGGGTGGCCAATAGGCCATCCACTGGGTCAGTGCACCACCACTCAAAAATTGTCCCGCGTACACGGCGAGAATAATCCCCAGCAGGGCATAGGTGGCGCTCGGTCGATACGAAGTCCCCGTGCGGGTGCGGGTTCGGCCGCCCAACACTCGCGCAGGCTTAGCTAGCGCCGGCGGGCTACCCGCACACTCCGGACAGTGCACGCCAACGGCAGCCGGCACTTGGCAGGATCCACAAATGGTGCGCCCGCAGCGCTGACACAGCACAAAGCTTTCGCTCTGTGGGTGGCGATAACAAAAGTCATCGCTGGTGCGAGACTCTGAGGTCACTAGCTGGCTGAGACACTCACGTGGGTTAACACGACGTCTTCGCGGGGACGATCGCTTCCGTCAGTATCCACGGCCTCGATGGCGCGAACTATCTCTTCGGACGCTTCGTCACTCACCACTCCGAAAATGGTGTGGTTTCCCTGCAGCCACGTCGTGGGTGCCGTGGTGATGAAGAACTGGCTGCCATTGGTACCTTGGCCGCCACGCTTACCCGCATTAGCCATGGCCAAGACATAGGGCTTGGTGAAGTCAAGCTCCGGGTGGATTTCGTCATCAAACTGGTAGCCAGGTCCCCCCATACCGGTACCCGCAGGGTCACCGCCTTGGATCATGAATCCGGGAATGATGCGGTGGAAAACCACATCTTTATACAACGCACCTTCACCGGTTGCACCGGTAGAGGGGTGCTTCCATTCGCGCTCACCGGTGGCTAAACCAACAAAATTGTCGACGGTCTTAGGCGCGTGATTGCCATACAGTTCGACGTTAATGTCGCCGTGATTGGTGTGCAGGGTGGCTGTGTGGGTAGATATAGTCATGTCACTATTGTGCCAGGTCCCCCTAGGGGGACCATCCAGAGAAAAACCCCAGGTATTTCATACCCAACTCTGGAACAATAGGGGCTTCAGCGCTAAGGAAAGGGCCGACCCTCATGGATCGTAAAAGCCAACGCGAACTTTCTCGCCTGTCACGTGAAGCCCAGCGTCTCTGGGAAGAACAGCGTGATGTCCTCTCTCACGCTAAAGATGTAGCCCGGCACGCTTCTCGAAGCGCCAGCGACTTGGCCAAACGAGAGGTGCTCCCGATGGCCCACGATACGTATCGCGACACGATCGAACCCGTGCTCTCTCGCATTCCTTGGAAAAAGGCGGAACCAGTGAAAAAGTCTTCCAATCCCTTTGTCTTTATTTTGATGGCCATCGGCACCATTGCTCTGGC
>JAFMKX010000010.1:0-1360 GCA_017852615.1 Pontimonas sp.
GACTTATCTGCTTTTCGGGGAAAGCCCATCACGAAGGAATTGCTCGAAAGCGCAACGGACGTGTTGATGCACGAGATTGCGGCGCTGGTGGGATCCCTGCGCGGTGAGAAACCTCCTAAGACCCTGCATGATGGTCGGGGAGCAAAGGAGCGATCATGACCACGGTGGCAGTGTTGGGAGCAGGTTCGTGGGGAACCACGTTTGCCAAGGTCTTAGCCGATGGCGGCAGTGACGTCATGGTGTGGGCGCGTCGATCCGAAGTGGCCAAGGAGATTCACGAAACCAGGCGCAATAGCGATTACCTGCCAGGAATAAACCTGCCCAAAAATCTTGATGCCACCGACTCGCTCGAGCGTGCCGTGGAAGGCGCCACCCAGGTGTATGTGGCTGTTCCCAGTCAGCATTTGCGGGAGAACATCACCACCGCTCAGGCTCTTATTGCTCCCGATGCGCTCATCATCAGTTTGATGAAGGGTGTCGAAGCGGGCAGTGGATTGCGCATGAGTGAGGTCCTCCACCAGGTGGGTGGATTTGATCCCGAGCGCATTGCTGTGGTGAGTGGGCCCAATCTCGCTCTGGAGATCGCCAAGGAGCAGCCCACGGCTGCTGTGGCGTCCTCGGTCAGTGAAGCCACCGCGAGCGCGGTGGCGAGCGCCTCGACGAATTCCTATTTCAAAACCTTTATCAATGACGACGTGGTGGGCACAGAATTTGGTGGCGTGCTCAAAAACCTGATTGCGGTGGCGGTGGGTATTGCCGATGGTGTGGGGTATGGCGAGAACACCAAAGCGTCCATCATCACCCGAGGTTTGGCTGAAATTTCTGCGTTTGCCGCTGCTTTCGGAGCTCAACCACAAACCATGTCGGGACTTGCCGGGCTCGGAGATTTGATTGCCACGTGTGAATCACCCCTGTCTCGTAACAACACCGCTGGGCGTTTACTCGGCCAGGGTCACAGTTTTGTCGATGTGGTGCGCACCATGAATCAAACAGCAGAAGGGCTGGCAGCTATTGCCCCTGTGTTGGAACTTGCCGCAGCCAAAGGTGTCTTTATGCCCATCGTGACTCAGGTGGGTCAAGTTCTGGATGGCTCGCGAGACCCCCAGGAATTGGCTCCGCACTTTGCCACCGACTCCGATTCCCCTCAAGGCGAATAGGTCGCATCGATGCTGGCGTCACTGGGTTCGAGTGGATGGGTGGGCGAAAAGTTTGGCTCGGAACCCCTGCGGGTAGTAGCTCTTCACGGTTGGGGTCGCACGGGACACGATTTCTCACGGGTGCTTTCTGGCCTCGATGCGCTGGCGCTGCATCTTCCGGGCTTTGGTTCGGCCTCACCGCCGCCGGTGGCGTGGTCGAGTGC
>JAFMKX010000010.1:1754-28084 GCA_017852615.1 Pontimonas sp.
GCTCCGCTGGCTGCGGCAGAGAAATCGATGGACTATTTCCCCCACGCCACACTGCGCGTGGTTTCAGGGGCAGGACACCTTCTGGAAGGTAACCTCGAAGCGGAGCTCACGGACGCCGTGACTCACGCCCTCGGCCAGTAAGGAAGTCGCACCATGTCACCAGATCTTCTGCTCCTGGTGGCGGCCATCACCTCGGGCGTCGTGACCGCGGCGTTGATAAATCTCAAATGGGTTCGCGTGGCCCAGAGGGTGCACTATTTACCCCGGGAAGTCGCGCGCTTGGAGCGCCTCTGGTTTGATCGACGACCCCTGGGGGCGCTGTGGTGGGGTGGCGCTGCCATTCTCGCGTTGACTTCGGTCCAGGGAAGCGCCTGGCTGAACATGCCAGAACTAGCCTGGCTTGCCGTGATTGCTCCGTTGATGATCTTGCCTACCCCGTGGCGCTTGCCTTTTCGTGGGGTGACCAGTCCTCTGGCGTGGACCCCTCGAGCACAGAGGGCCTATGCCGGAATTTTTGTCCTTCAACTGGTCCTCGGGACACTCACCGTCGTGGTGTTGGGCCCTGCCGGAGTGCTCATTCCGCTGTTGTTCACGGCAAATCTTGCCGATCTCGCCTTGGGGTTCTTGTGGTATCTCGAGCGCAATCTCACGATGAAGTTTGTCTCTCAGGCTCAGCGCAAGCTCAAGAGAGTAAAGCCCCGCGTGGTGGCGATTACGGGAAGCTATGGCAAGACCTCCACCAAGGGCTATGTCGCCACACTGGTGGGGGGAACTCATTCCACTGTTGCTTCCCCGGCAAGCTTTAACAACCTGATGGGGCTATCCAAGACCATCAACGAGCACCTCGTGGCGGGCACCAGTGTGTTTGTCGCGGAAATGGGCATGAACGCTGAGGGTCGGATTCGGGAGCTCTCTAATTGGTTCCCACCCGATATTGCGGCGATCACCGTGATCGGCGAAGCACATATGGAGCGATTGGGTTCGAAAGAAGCAATTTTCCGCGCCAAAGCTGAAATCACCGAAAAGGCCCCCACAGTGGTCCTGCCCATTGATCAATCCGAACTTCGCACCCTGGCGGATAAGTGTGCTCGGGCGAAGAAGACGGTGATTACGGTCAGTGCGCAGGGCAAAAAAGCCGACATCGTGCTGGATCCCGATTTGGGAACCGTGAAATATGGGCCCCAGGATCAACCAAGTCCGATGGAAATTCCCCCTTTTGGTCACGGTGTCAATATCGCCGTGGCCTTGGGTATTGCGTGGGCTCTCGACGTTCCCAAGGCAGAAGCTTTAGCTCGTCTGGCTCACCTTCCCGTGGCCGCTCACCGTGCTGAAGTAGGAGAGATTACCGAGGGTGTCGCCATTATTGATGACACCTACAATTCCAATCCTGTGGGGGCGCAGCACGCGGTGACCTCGGGTGCGCAACTGGCGAAAAAGCGCAAAGGACCTTTTGTGGTGGTCACGCCGGGGATGGTCGAATTAGGGCCGGTCCAGTTTGAGCGAAACAAGAAACTCGCTTCCTCCATCGTCAAGGCTGGCGGAACATTGATGATCGTGGGTCGCACCAATCGCAAGGCATTGCTCTTAGGAGCGCAGGGTAAAGCCAGCGTCTTTGACTCACGACCCGACGCGGTGAGTGCTGCGCTCCAGGCTGCGGGCACTACGGGCGTTATTCTCTATGAGAATGACCTGCCCGATCATTACCCCTAAACCGGTAACCACGGCGCACTTTGACGAAGGATGAGGCATGGCTGATTCGACCTGGGCAGTGGTGTTTGGTGGCCCGAGCCCCGAACACGAAATTTCGATACTCACGGGCTTGCAAGCTGCTCGAGTGCTCAGCGACGGAGGGTGCTCAGTGCATGCCCTCTATGTCTCGCCCACCGGTGGTTGGTATCTGGTGCCGGCTACCTGCGAAGCCAAAGATTTCCTCACCGGCCCACCACCGGGTGCCAAAGAAATAGATGTGGTGATTTCGTCTCAGCCAGGTCTCTATCCCCATAAGGGCCTGAGCAAGAAACCTTTGGACATCGATGCTGCCCTGCTGTGTTTCCACGGTGGCCTGGGAGAGGGCGGTGGCGCCGCGGCACTCTTTAGCTACCTCGATATTCCCGCTACCGGCTCTACCGTCTATGCCGGCGCGGTCGGGATGGACAAGCTTGCCTTCGGTGGATTGATGCGCAGCGCAGGAATTGCGTCGCTACCCAGGGAGGCCCTGAGTCAACACCGCGAGCCAAGTTTCCCCGGCCCCTACATTGTGAAGCCTCGCTTTGGCGGATCTTCGATCGGGATTGAAATTGTCGATGACCTCGCCACGGCGCGAACTCTGGCGAGCACGTCACCACACCTGGGTGCTGGGGCTGTTCTCGAGCCGTATCGACCACACCTGGTCGATCTCAACATTTCCTTTAGAACGTGGCCTGCTCTGGAACTGACCGAGGTGGAGCGCCCCTTGCGCGCCGAGGGCGAGGCGACAGGCCTGTACTCGTATCAGGAAAAATACCTCGCGGGAGGCGGTGCAGGACTCACTCATGCCCCGCGGGAATTTCCTGCCCAAGCACCCCCGGCGGTGCACACCGCTGCGGCAGAGTTAGCCACCGCGGTGGCTGAGGTCACCCGACTCACCGGCATTGTTCGTGTTGATTTGCTCTGGGATGAGACAACGGGAGACGTCTTCGTCAACGAAGTGAACACCATCCCCGGTGCCTTGTCACTGTATTTGTGGGCCCCCACGCATCCTGCGCTGAGAGTCCTTGAGGACGCCTTGTGTGAAGCTCGCGATAACCCTGTGGTGTTCCCCCAAAGTGGCTTTGGCCAGGGTGTAGCGCTGCGAGCAGCGGGGGGTATCGCCGGCAAGCTGGTGGGCCTTGATGGCCCACGGGGCTAACCCGCGCCTTATTCCAGGACGCTCGTCGCGTCTAAGCAGGCGCTGACGGGGGTGGATTGGCTCTCCACCGCCCGGGAGAGATCACTCAGGGCTTGGGTGCCAGAGGCGAGGGTGGAGTCGATAATGACCTGGGTCGCCGGTTCTAGCCCATAGGTGGTGAAGACAAAACGCGGATCATCAGCATCATCACGCAGCCAGTCGACACCTCGCAGGGTGAAACACGGAAGTGTTGAGGGTGCTGGTTTGTCCAGTCCGCATCGAACAATGACCGCGACGGGGGTTCCCCACGCCGCGGTGGATTGGGCGTTAACGCCTCGACGCTCAAGCCCTGCCACCTCATCGGGCAGACGGACCATCATGTTGGCGCAGGAGGGATCGTTGGCCTGGGCGGCTGGGTCAAGATTGACGATCGGCGCGCACGCGCTGACCAAGGCCAGGGTCGAGACCACCAGGAATAGTTGCGCGCGCACTCTCACACTACCCAGGCTAGCGTGGTGGGTATGAGTGACGCCGTGGAGAGCCCCGATGTGCCTTCGCCGTCGGTGAGCGTGGGCGAGCTGGGCGAAAGTGCTGCCCTCCAGGCGATATTTCCACTGCTTCCGGGTGCCCCCAGCACGGTGTTGGGACCTGGTGATGACGCAGCGATTATTAGCCTCAGTGAAGCCCAGGTGGTTATTAGCTGCGACATGATGATGGAAGGCCCAGACTTTCGACTGGACTGGTCAACTCCGGTCATGGTCGGGCGCAAAGCAATTGCGAGCAATGCGGCCGATATTGCCGCCATGGGTGCCCACGTGGTCACCTACGAGATTGCGGTGGCCACTCCCGCCCACACCCCGATGTCCACTCTGTTGGATTTAGCCAGGGGTTTTGCTCAGGGAATCAGCGAGCTCACCCCCGAGGCTTCTATTGCCGGTGGTGATCTCTCTCGCGCCCCGGTGTTGAGCCTGGCCGTGACGGTGCTGGGGGATATGCGCGGCCTGGCACCGGTGACCCGCTCCGGAGCCAGGCCAGGCGATGTCATCGCGGTGGGAGGCCCACTGGGGCTCTCGGCGGCAGGATTGCGACTCTTACTTGGCGCTGGCGATGATTCTCGCCTGATTGCCCAGCTCGTGGCGGAGAATGAGCTTGTGCACCAGCACCTCGCACCCCAAGCGCCCATTGCCCTGGGCCCGATTGCTGCCGAGGCGGGTGCTCACGCGATGATGGACATTTCCGATGGCCTCGTCTTGGATGCCACTCGTATGGCGCGGGCAAGTGGGGTGGATATTGAGCTCGATATCGACACACTCTCCACGGTGATCGCCGCCTATCCCGGTGTCACGCTGGAGGATGCCTTATTCGGCGGCGAGGACCATTCGTTCCTGGTGGCTTATCCCCCACACCAGAGCATCCCGGAGGGATTCACCCCCATTGGTGTGGTCACCCGCGCATCCACGGCACCGGAAGTGACGGTGCCCGGGAGGGACATCTCTCACGAGAGAGGTGGTTGGGATCCCTTTTCCCCGGCAACGGCGACATAAAGGGTGGTATCTCCATAGGTCTTCTCTGGCAGAGGATCGAGCCCTGCCGGCCACGCGGGTTCGCTGGAGCGAGAAGAACGCTCCACGATGACCCACGCGCCCGAATGGAGCCACGGGACGAGATCCTGGAGTACTTGGTTGAGCTCAGCATCCTCGAGGTCGTAGGGAGGGTCAATAAACACCAGGTCTGCCTGGGTGGTGGGCTCTGATCGAAGGAACGAGCTCACGGTGGAGGCGATCGTGGTGAAGGCTACCGCTCGAGAGAGTGCTGTGGTCAGTGTTGCGATATTGGCTCGAATGACCTGGAGAGCTCCCCGATGTTTTTCGACCAACCAGATTGCGGAAGCACCGCGCGAAGCTGCTTCTAACCCCAGTGCTCCGGTGCCGGCGAAAAGGTCAAGCACACACGCTCCTTCGAGCTCTCTATGTGCTTCAATCCGGGAGAACAAGGCTTCTCGAACGCGGTCCGAGGTGGGCCTGGTGACCGTGGCAGCACTGGCTAAGCGCAGGGATCCTGCCTCGCCGCCGATGATTCTGGTCATGGCACAACGCTAGCTTGGTTATGCCCATGGTGTTCGACTCGGCGATAACGTGAGGGGGTGAGCGACATGAAAGACCAGAAGCTTCGCGATGTTCTCGGAGATCGCACGCAGAAAGCCCTGCACAAAGCGTTTGGATATGTGAGTGTTTTTGACCTTCTGGGTCACTACCCGCGTCGTTATGCCACCCGCGGTGAGCTCACTTCAATTGCCCAGGTTCCCCTGGGCGAGCAGGCCACTCTGGTCGCCGAAGTCGTGTCGGTCTCTCAACGCTCCATGCGACAGCGCAGAGGTAATGTCCTCGAAGTCACCATCACCGATGGCACCGGGTTGGTCACGCTCACTTTTTTCAATCAAGCCTGGCGGGCCAAAGACCTCATCGCGGGTGCGCGGGGAATCTTTGCGGGGAAAGTGGGGGAGTATCGCGGGGTTCGCCAACTAGCCCACCCAGACTATGAACTTTTTGACACTGCAGAGCACAGTGAGCAAGCCAGCGAGGAGTGGGCAAAACGGCCCATTCCCTTCTATCGCGCAACCTCGTCGATGGCGAGCTGGCAAATTGCCAAAGCCATCGGTGTGGCACTCGATGTTCTGGGCGACTGTGAGGATCCGGTCCCTGCGCAGATAAGGGACTCGGAAAATCTGATGGATTTCGCCCAGGCTCTCGAGGCAATTCATCGACCTGCGGAACTCAGTGACGCTGCCCGAGCGCGGGAGACGTTGCTTTTCCACGAAGCCTTTGTCTTGCAGTGTGCCTTGGTTAAGCGCCGCCGGGCAGGGCTGTTGGTCGCCACTGCTGTGCGCACACCAGGAGAGTTGACGAACTCGTTTGTTAAAGCGCTGCCGTTTGAGCTCACACCGGATCAGGAAAGCGTGATCAACGACATCCACGATGATCTGGCCAGCGGGCATCCGATGAACCGTTTAGTCCAGGGTGAAGTGGGTTCGGGAAAAACCGTGGTCGCTGCCACGGCGATGGTGACCATCGCCCAATCGGGCGGACAAACGGCGCTCTTAGCTCCCACTGAAGTACTCGCTGCTCAACATTTTCGCTCCTTGATCGCCACCTTGGGACCCGATATGGCAGCTCGGATGAATCCCGTCTTGTTGACCGGTTCGTTGCCAGCGGCGGTGAAAAAGAAAGCTCTCTTAGCCGCAGCGTCGGGGTCATCTCATCTGGTGGTGGGTACCCACGCGTTGCTCAGCGACTCGGTCGCTTTTGCCGATTTAGGGTTGGTGGTCATTGATGAGCAACACCGTTTTGGGGTGGATCAACGAGAGGCACTGAGACAAAAGGGAACCCATCCTCATGTCCTGGTGCTCACTGCAACACCTATTCCTCGCACCGTTGCGATGACGGTCTTTGGTGATTTAGATGTTTCCACCATTGCCACTATGCCCTCGGGACGCTCACCCATCGATACCCACGTGGTGGCACTGGATGACCATCCTGAGTGGTTTGCTCGAGTGTGGCAGCGCCTGAGCGAAGAGGTCGCCCAGGGCCGCCAAGGTTTTGTTGTCGTTCCGGCCATTGCCCCTGCCGAACTTGAAGAAAGCGAGGTACTCGAAGCGGATGAGCCAGAAAGCGAAGGCGATAGCGCCGCCAGAGCGCTGACGACCGTGATGGAAACGCTTCCGATGGTGCGCGCTTTGCCGGAGTTTTCTGCGATCTCACTCGAAGCGATGCACGGGCGGGTGCCCAGCGACGAAAAGGATCGCCTCATGAACGCGTTTCATGCCGGCGAGATTGATGTCTTAGTGGCCACGACGGTGATTGAGGTCGGAATCGATGTTCCCAACGCCTCCATCATGGTGGTCTTGGACGCGGATCGTTTTGGCGTCAGTCAACTCCACCAATTGCGCGGCCGTGTGGGCCGTGGGGAACATCCGGGAACGGCACTGTTAGTCACCCACGCGGTCGCCGGCTCGCCCGCACGGGAGCGCGTGGACGCGGTCGCTAGCACTCTGGATGGTTTTGAACTGGCGGCTATTGATCTTGAGCTTCGCCGCGAAGGCGATGTGTTGGGAGCTCGCCAATCGGGCATGAGGTCTGGATTGAAACTATTGCGAGTCAGCCACGATGGTGAGCTGATTGAGCGGGCAAGGCGCTGGGCCGGGGAGCTGTTGGAACAAGACCCCGACCTCAGCGACCATCAGAGCTTGGCGGAGGCCATTGCCCGACGTTTGGACGACAGCGCCGAAGAGTTCCTCGAAAAAAACTAGGCGCACCTAGCCCTTGTCACATGCTGTTAACACGGGCATCCTAAAGTGGTGGGTATGAGCACTGTTGCCGTCGTTCCGGGTTCCTTTGATCCAGTGACCCTGGGTCACCTTGATGTGATTGAGCGCGCGGCCGGGCTCTTCGATGAGGTTCACGTCGTTGTCGTGCACAACCCTGGAAAAGCCGCCTTGTTTCCCATAGCCCAGAGGGTGACCCTGCTCGAGCAGTCACTATCCCAGGCAAAGATTGCGGGCGACGTGGTCGTCACCTCGTGGAGTGTGGGGTTGTTGGTCGATTACTGCACCGATGTGGGCGCCACAGTATTGGTCAAAGGGGTGCGCTCCCAGGTCGATGTGACCTATGAAACACCGATGGCGATTGTCAATAGAAACCTTGCTGGAATTGAAACAGTGTTCCTCCTACCCGATCCTGCGCACGCTCACGTATCGAGTTCGCTGGTGCGCCAAGTTGCGTCGTTAGGGGGCGACGTTTCCCCTTACGTTCCCGCGGCCGTGGCGGATTATTTAGCCAAGACCGAACTGCCCTAGTCTGTTCTCACCGAGCCTTGGGGCCGGCGAACAAAGGGGATGTGTGTGGCGGATAAGCGCTCATATGACGAGCTGAAAAAAATGGATCGTCGTCGTAACTTTTACTCGTGGTCGATCCAGGGAACACTGGATCCTTTGATGGTCTCCCACGCTCGTGGGATGTATGTCTATGACGTCGAAGGCCGGGAGTATTTGGACTTCTCCAGCCAGTTGGTCAATGTCAATATTGGTCATTCTCATCCCGTCGTGGTGCAGGCGATCGCTGATCAGGCCGCCCAATTGGCCACGGTGGCACCGGCGTTTTCGTCGATTCCTCGGGTGGACGCCGCCACCATGGTGGTCGAGCGTGCGGGTGAGGGGTTTGAGAAAGTCTTCTTCACCAACGGTGGCGCTGATGCCAATGAGAACGCTATTCGTGCAGCGAGATTATTTACCGGTCGCACCAAGGTGCTCAGCACGTATCGCAGCTACCACGGCAACACGGGATCTGCGATTGTGGCCACGGGGGACTGGAGGCGCCAACCCAATGAATACGCCACCGGCCACGTGCACTTTTATGGCCCCTTTGCCTACCGCAGTGAGTTCTTTTCCACCAGCGAAGAACAAGAATGTGAACGCGCACTGGCTCACCTCGAGCGTGTGATGCAGGGTGAGGGACCGGACACGATTGCCGCGGTGTTGCTTGAGAGTGTTCCCGGCACCGCAGGAATCATGGTGCCTCCACCGGGCTATTTAGCCGGTGTGCGAGCGCTGTGTGATCGCTACGGGATCATGTTGATCCTCGATGAGGTGATGTGTGGTTTTGGGCGCACCGGATCCTGGATGGCTTTCCATGCTCATGACGTCACTCCGGATCTGATCACCTTCGCCAAGGGTGTGAACTCCGGGTATGTCCCGGTGGGTGGCGTTATTTTCTCGAGCGAACTTGCTAGCTATTTCGACGACCACATGTTCCCGGGAGGGTTGACCTATTCCGGACACCCTCTGGCCATGGCCTCCATCGTGGCGGCTCTGGGTGTGATGGAATCCGAGAAGATGCTCCCCAACGCCACCATGATCGGCGAGGAGCACCTGCGAGGCGGGCTTGCCCAGTTGGCTTCTTCCCACCCTGTGGTGGGAGACGTGCGCGGAGTGGGTTGCTTCTTTGCCCTGGATTTGGTGGTGGATCCCGCCACCAAGGAACCCCTGGGTGCACCGGCCATGGGAGCCATCAAGAAAGAACTGATGGCGAGAAACCTCCTGCCCTTTGTGGTGGATAACCGTATTCACGTGGTTCCACCACTGATTGTCACCCCGGATCAGGTTGCTCAGGCGTTGGCGATCTACGACGAAGCCCTCACTGCCGCTGGCTTCTAGACTGGGATCATGAGTAAGCGAGCGCATTCGGATTTTGTTATCCCGGTTAAGGAACTTCTCCACCAACCCGGGGAGATGCGCGAAATTACGCTGGAGACCGTTGCGCCAGAAAAATATGGCGAAGCCATGGCGGTCGTGGCGCAGGGTTCACCGCTGCGTATCGAGCTTCGTTTAGAGGGCTTGCATGAGGGTATTTTGGCCAGTGGTGAGATCACCGCGAGTGCCCGTGCGGAGTGCGTGCGGTGCCTCGATGTCTTCGATTTAGAGCTTCAAGTCGATTTTCAGGAGCTTTTCGCGTATTCTTCCACTGAGGCCGATTCTTATCTGGTGGCTCATGACGCCCTCGATCTCGAGGACATCATTCGGGATGCGGTGGTCCTAGACCTTCCGTTCCAGCCAGTGTGTAAGGAAACGTGTTTTGGTTTGGACCCCGTCACTGGCGAGAAACGAACCAGTGCGCCGGTAAGTCTCGATGCAGAAGAGATTGACCCACGGTGGCAAGAACTCAGTAAGCTTCTCGAGTCTGATTCACCAGAAGCCTCCTAGAACATCCAGCCAGCAATCGAAAGAAGAACATCATGGCGGTACCCAAGCGGAAGAAATCCCGCGCAAGAACCCACCATCGCCGTTCGGCGTGGAAGGCCGAGGTTCCTACCTTGGTCAAGACTGTCGAAAACGGTAAGACCGTGTACAGCTTGCCTCACCGAGCCAAGGTTGTAGAAGACAGCGCTGGCGTCGCTTTGTTCATGGAATATAAGGGCCGCAAGGTCGCCGACGTCTAACGTGTCCGCTTCGCCAGAAGCCTCACCGGCTTTTGATCCCAGCGGCCTCCTGGAAGTCCTCCAGGTGGAAGTCTCGCCTGAGATTCTCTCCCAGGCGCTGACCCATTCCTCTTTTGCCTACGAGCAGGGTGGTTTGGACAACGAACGCTTGGAGTTTTTAGGCGACGCCATTTTGGGCGAAGCCGTGACGGTGGCGCTGTATCACCGCTTTCCTGATTTGCCCGAGGGTGAACTAGCGAAAGCGCGAGCCAGCATTGTCTCCACCACCGCGCTGGCTGAGGTAGCCAGAAGTCTCACCCTGGGTGATTATTTGCGCTTAGGCCGCGGTGAAGAAAACACCGGGGGTCGGGATAAACCATCCCTTCTCGCCGATGCTCTGGAAGCACTCTTTGGGGCGGTCTATGTCGACCAGGGTGTGGTGGCAGCCCACGAGCTGATTAATCGCCTGATGAAAGACCTGGTCGAGGTCGCGGATTCGCGCAGCGAGTCCAGTGACCCTAAAACGGCACTTCAGGAATGGGCAGCTGCCCACCAGGAGTCTTCGCCCAAATACAACATCAGTGACACCGGACCAGATCACGCCAAGGTGTTCACCGCTCAGGTGTTCCTTGACTCGTATCCAGGTCCAGGACAACCCGCAGGAATTGGCACCGGGAGTTCGAAGAAAGCAGCGGAGTTATCTGCCGCCAGTGAGGCCTTAGCGGCGGTGCGCAGCGCCGAAGCCGGCAATGCCTGAACTGCCCGAGGTTGACGTTGTTCGCCAAGGACTAGAGCCTGCGATCACCGGCGCGCTCATCGAGCATGTGGAGATATTGGACCCCCGCTCGCTGAGGCGACACCAAGGTCCCCAGGAAGAGTTTGTGCACACTCTGGAAGGCGCGCGCATTCACGCCGTGGCTCGGCGGGGAAAATTCCTGTGGTGTCTCCTGGAGAATTCCACGGGGGCCCTGGTGTGTCATTTGGGCATGAGCGGACAGGTTCGCCTGGGTACACCAGAGTCCGATTTTGGTCCCCATCTGCGCATTCGATTCGATTTAGTCACCGACTCTGGAGACCCCATCACGATGGGATTTGTTGACCAACGCATTTTTGGATCGATGGCGCTGGACGAACTCATCCCCACTGCAGATGGTTACCCCGGTGGCCAGGGCAGCGAGCAGGCAGTCATCCCGCGCAGCGTGGCGCACATCGCCCGTGATCCCCTCGATCCTGCTTTTGATGAGAAGCGTTTCTCTCGATCCCTGCGTGCTAAGAAAACCGAGATCAAACGGGCGTTATTAGATCAGCAGCTCATGAGTGGCATTGGAAACATCTATGCCGATGAAGCATTGTGGGCAACCAAGCTCCATGGGCGCTTCCCCACGTCACGGATGACTCCGGGGAAAACCCGCGAGCTCTTAGCGGCGCTGCGGGCAGTGTTGACCAAAGCACTGGGCGAAGGGGGCACCAGTTTTGATCAGCAATATGTCAACGTCAATGGTGCTAGCGGGTATTTTTCCCATTCCCTCAACGCGTATGGCCGCTCCGGGATGCCGTGTTCGCGCTGCGGGACGATCATCGTGCGCGAAGCATTTATGAACCGGTCCTCCCATCGTTGCCCGTCATGTCAAAGGGTTCCCAGAAAGCGGTAAGTTAGGGGTTTATCACCACGGCGTACCGGCCGTGGGGACACAGAAACTGGAGCGTCGCGTGCATCTGAAATCCCTCACCCTCAAGGGATTTAAGTCTTTCGCTCAGCCGACGACGTTTGTCTTCGAACCCGGGGTTACCTGTGTGGTGGGACCCAATGGCTCCGGTAAATCTAATGTCGTGGACGCCCTGGCCTGGGTGATGGGTGAGCAAGGCGCTAAGACCCTGCGCGGTGGGTCCATGGAAGATGTCATCTTTGCGGGGACCACCACGAAGGCACCACTGGGGCGAGCCGAAGTGATGCTCACCATTGATAACGCTGATGGCGCACTGCCCATCGACTACGCCGAGGTCACCATTTCGCGAACTCTGTTTCGCAATGGCGGCAGTGAATACGCGATCAACAAAGAACCCTGCCGGTTACTCGATGTTCAAGAACTGCTCAGCGATAGCGGACTGGGCCGCGAGATGCACGTCATCGTGGGTCAGGGCCAACTGGAGCGGGTGCTGCACGCGAGTCCTGAAGACCGCCGTCGTTTCATTGAAGAAGCCGCGGGAATCCTCAAGCACCGACGTCGGAAAGAAAAAACCCAACGCAAGTTGGAATCGATGCAGGCCAACCTCACGAGGCTCAACGACCTAGCCGGCGAAATCCGCCGCCAGCTCACCCCACTGGGTCGCCAAGCAGAAATCGCCCAGCAGGCTCAAAGCATCCAGGCGGTGGTGCGCGATGCCAAATCTCGAATTCTTGCGGATGACCTTCACGCCCTAGGGGTGGCTCTGGAAGATTTCCACACGGATGAACAGCAACGCGCTGCCGAGCGCACGGCGCTCGGGGATCGCCTTGATGGCCTTCGCCGTCGGATTGCCACGTTGGAATCAGGTTCGCACAGTGCCGAACTGGACCAGGCTCGCAGTATTGATTTTGCGCTGCGGGGGATTCTCGAGCGCCTGACGTCGCTGCACACACTGGCTACTGAGCGCGCCACCGCCATTGAGGATGCTGCCGCCGAAGGACCGATTCCCGGTGTGGTCACCGAGGAGGATGCACAGGCTAGTGAGCGTGAAGCGCAGGCCGCGCAGGAACTAGTGTCCACGAGCGAAGAAATTGTGGGCGAAATCTCGGCGCGGTTGGCAACCCACAAGGCGTCCTTAGCGACGTTGGATGCGCAAATTGCGGCTTCTTTGAGCCTGGTCAACGAATACGACTCCACCATGAGCTCGAGACAATCCCAGGTCGATTTGCAAACGTCGTTGGTGGAAGCACAGACCTCCGATGTGGCGCGCCAGGTAGCCGCCTTAGACGCCGCCACCACGCGTTTGGCAGGGGCCCAAGCGGACATGGACGCAGTACTGGGGGATACTTCCTCAGCCCCAGACACGGTCGCGCAGGCGTATGAAAAAGAATTAGCAGAAGCCGAAGCTGCTCTGGCAGCGGCAGATGCCGCGGAAACCGAGACCAGAAATGCTTTGCACCAGGGCGAGCGTGAGCTGGAGGCTATTGCTGCCAAAGTGTCCGCTTTAGAATTGGCGCTGCGCAGCGACAGTGCGCACGACGATATCTCCAGCCATGGAGCCGTCACCGGCAGCGTCTCGGACTCCCTCGAGGTCACCCCGGGATATGAAACCGCGATCGCTCGCGCGCTGGGTTCGCTAGCGGATGCCTTCTTAGTTAATTCCCACCAGGATGCCTGGAAACTCATTCGATCCCGTGGGGCAGACTCCACCTCCCGTGTGGAGATGGTCGTGGCCAATGCCGCAGCACGCTCGCAAGCGCAGCACGACGGTGTGATTGCGGCAACCACCCTGGTGGTCGGCCCCGTGGGTGTGGTGGCGCTCTTGGCCGACACCTACGTCGCCGAGGATGTGGAAACCGCAGAGAAGGTGTGGAATTCAGCTGGTTTTTCGGGACGGGGGCTCTCGCTGGTCACGGTGGCCGGAGACGTCTTTAGTGACTACACGATTCAGACGGGAAGCGGACAAGCTCCCAGCCGCTTAGAGCTCGCTGCTGAACGCGATGCTTCCCAGGCTGCGCTAACCACACTTTCGACCACCCTGGAGCGCACTCGCTTTGCTGCCACAGAAGCTGCGATAGCCAAACAGCAGGCGCAAGAAAAAGTAAAAACCGCTCTGGCCCAACTGCGCGAAGCGGATGCCAAGAGTGCACAACACGGTGAGGTGGTCTCGAGAGCGCGAGCATCACTGGAGGCTGCCGGTGCCGAGGTCACTCGACTCAAGCAGGCAGTGGAAGCGTCCGAGGTCGCTCTCGAGAGCGCGAAGAGCACCGCAGAGGCCGCCCGTGAGGCGTTGGCGGAGTTTGCCGCAACACCGCGCCCCGCCATTGATGATGCCCAGCGCCAAGCCTTAGTGGCGTTGGTCGAGGAGGTAAGCGCAGAAGAAGTGAACGCCCGCATCGCGCTGGAGTCCTCTCGCCAAAAAGCTCACAGCGCCAGCGAGGCGCTGGCTTTGTTGCACGCGCGTTTGCGTGAACAGGAAGCGGCCAGAGTGCAAGAGCTTGCCCGGGCGAGTGCTCGTGTGGCCCGCGCTCAGCGAGCGAAAGAAGTGTTGACAATACTCCCGGGCGCCCTGGAGGTCGCTACCGCGGCGGTGGCGCAATCAGCGCAAGCGCTGGTGGATGCCGAAGCGAAACGCCAGGTCGAAACAGCCGAGCTGATCGAATTGCGCACGGAAGAGTCGCAGGCTCGGGAACGCTTAGCCGCCATCACAGATTCGGTGCACAACCTAGAAATGCACATGTATGAGAAGAAGCTTCAGCGCACCACGCTGTTGGAGCGAGTCAGTGAAGAGCTGGGGCTCGATGAAGCCACCCTGCTTGCTGAATACGGGCCCGATGTTCCCATTCCCGCTGTCGACGAAGACGATGCGGCTTCTCCGGGTGACACTGTCTATGTCCGAGCCGAACAAGAGAGCCGACTCAAACAGGCCCAGCGAAAGCTGGATCAACTGGGTCGTGTAAATCCTCTGGCCCTGGAGGAATTTAACGCTCTCGAGCAGCGCCACACTTTCTTGCGCGATCAACTTGTGGACCTTCACAAAGCCCGTAAAGATCTCGAGTCGATCATGGCGGAGCTCGATGACACGATGCAGACGATTTTCCACGAAGCGTTTGAGGACACGAAGAAAGCCTTTGACGAAGTACTCCCCATCTTGTTCCCCGGTGGATCGGGTTCGTTGCGTCTGAGTGAGGGGGAGGACCTCCTGAGCACGGGTATTGAGGTGGCCGTCAAACCCGCTGGGAAGAAAATCGAGCGCTTGTCGTTGCTCTCCGGTGGTGAGCGATCACTGGCTGCCGTGGCACTACTGATTGCCATCTTCAAAGCCCGACCCAGTCCGTTCTATATTCTCGATGAGGTCGAAGCGGCACTGGATGATTCCAACCTGGGCCGACTGCTCAGCGTTATTGAATCGCTTCGCGAAAGCTCGCAGTTGATTGTGATTACCCATCAAAAGCGCACGATGGAAATCGCGGATGCGCTCTACGGGGTATCGATGCGCAAGGACGGGGTCAGCGCTGTCGTGGGCCAACGAGTGAAAGAAGCCCAGGCCCTCGCGTCCTGAGCTGGTGCATACGCGCAAGGGGTACTCTGGTGACTATGGGACGCAAGCAACTGGCCGGGTGGGTTTTGGTCGTCCTCGCTGGCGCTCTCAGCACCGGCATTGTTGCCGTGGAAGTAGCACACCTCATCCAGGGCGCTAGCCCCGAGAGTTCTGAAGGGTTGCCCGTGGTGGGTTTTCAACCCGTTGACGAAGACTAAGCAACCGAAACTGGATTGAGCGATGGCATGGTCAACAGGAAAGTGGTCGCTCTCAAAAGCACTCAAAAATCTCGTTTCCCAGGCACAGATTGATGAATCGACCTGGGAAGAGCTCGAGGACAGTCTTCTCGGTGCTGATTTTGGACCAGACCTGACGGAATCGCTGCTGGCCAGCGTGCGCGCCGAAGTGGAGCGCATTGGTACCACCAAACCCGATGATGTGGGGGCCATCCTGCGGGATGCTCTGGAAGAACAACTTGCCCGCTATGACTCCACGCTGATGCTGACCGAGCGCCCCGCAATCGTGTTGGTCGTGGGCGTCAACGGAGTGGGAAAGACCACCACGATTGGCAAATTTGCCAAATTCCTGACCAACGCCGGGCGCAGTGTCGTCATTGCTGCTGCGGATACTTTTCGCGCTGCCGCGGTGGAGCAACTGAGCACCTGGGCAGAGCGAGCAGGAGTTCAGATTGTGACGCCCGAGAAGGAAGGGCAAGATCCCGCTTCGGTGGCCTATCAAGCCGTGGAAAAAGCGAAAGCGGAGGGCATTGACATCGTGTTGGTGGACACCGCTGGTCGCCTCCACACCAAATCTGGATTGATGGACGAGCTGGGCAAAATCCGTCGGGTGCTGGAAAAGGTAGCCCCGGTCTCAGAAGTGCTGTTGGTGCTTGATGCCACCACAGGGCACAACGGAGTTCTCCAGGCGCAAGCGTTTCTGGAGCAAGCAGGGGTCACCGGTTTAGTGCTGACGAAAACCGATGGCAGCGCTAAAGGTGGGTTCGTGATGAACGTGCAAGAAAGCACGGGCCTTCCCATCAAGCTGTTGGGACTGGGGGAGGGTATTGGCGATATGACCGGTTTTTCTCCTCAGGCCTTCGCCAAAGCACTCACGGATTAGTCGCTGAGGCCCTGATAACGCCGAGCTAGTTCCTGGTAGGTCGAGGCATTGTCTCGAATAGCAGTCTTTTCTTCCAGGGAAAGTTCGCGTCGCACTTTGCCAGGCACACCGGCAACCAGGGAACCCGGGGGTATGACGGTGCCTTCGAGCACAACAGTGCCCGCGGCGATGAGACATTCTTCGCCCACACTGGCCCCGTTGAGCACCGTGGCATTCATTCCCACCAGGGAGTTATCGCCAATGGTGGCACCGTGCACCACAGCACTGTGTCCCACACTCACTCCTGAGCCGATGTGGGCTGGATACGAGGGGTCTCCATGGACGACCACGTTGTCTTGAAGGTTGGAACCAGCTCCCAGGGAAATAGCGTCACGGTCAGCTCGAAGTACCGCACCGAACATCACGACTGCGCCAGCGCCAATGCTTACCTGGCCAATCAGAGTCGCGGTGGGAGCAATCCATGCTCCCTCTTCCACCTGGGGGGTATGTCCGCCAAACGTCACTGTGTTCACTCTTCGAGCATAGAAGCTTTCGGTGATGCAGGGACCCTCTGGGGAGTCAACCTTCTGAATTCTCTGAGCTATCTCGGCTAGTCTTGTTGCTCATGGCGGCCTTTGGATCACTCTCGGAGCGCCTTACTGCCACGTTTTCTTCGCTTCGCCAAAAAGGCAAGCTTTCCGCTGCTGATGTCGATGGCACTGTGCGCGATATCCGTCGCGCCCTCTTAGAATCTGACGTTGCGCTGGAGGTAGTGAAAGCTTTTGCCGCCACGGTGCGGGAGCGGGCACTCTCGGATGATGTCAATAAAGCGCTCAACCCCGCTCAACAAGTTGTCACCATCGTCAATGAAGAACTTCAAAGCATTTTGGGGGGCGAGTCCAGAACTCTGAGTTTTGCCAAAACTCCTCCCACAGTCATCATGCTGGCCGGGTTACAGGGTTCCGGTAAGACGACTTTGGCGGGAAAACTCTCTCGCTGGCTTAAAGACCAAGGACACACCCCGGTGGTGGTGGCCTGTGACCTGCAAAGACCCGGAGCGGTCAAGCAGCTGGGTATCGTGGCCGAAGCTGCGGGCGCAGCCTTTTTTGCTCCCGAACCCGGCGATGGCGTGGGAGACCCGGTCGCGGTGGCCAAGAGTGGTGTGAAATACGCCAAGGACAAAGGCCATGATGTGGTCATTCTCGACACGGCCGGTCGTCTGGGTGTCGATAGCGACATGATGGCTCAAGCGGCAGCGATCAAGAAGGTGACCAACCCCGACGAAATCCTTTTCGTGATTGATTCAATGATGGGTCAAGACGCAGTCCACACCGCCCAGGCCTTCCTCGATGGTGTCGATTTCACCGGGGTCGTTCTCACCAAGCTCGATGGTGATGCCAAAGGTGGGGCTGCACTCAGTGTTACCGGCGTGACCCACCGCCCCATTCTCTTTGCCTCCACCGGAGAAAAGATCGAGGAATTCGAGGTATTCCACCCCGATCGCATGGCCAGTCGAATTCTCGACTTGGGAGACATTCTCACCCTGATCGAGCAGGCCCAAAAAGCGTTTGATCAAGAAGAAGCCGCGGAGTTGGAAGAAAAGTTCCTCTCGGAGACTTTCACACTCGATGACTTCTTGGGTCAGCTGCAACAAATTAAAAAAATGGGCTCCCTGTCCGGGATGCTCAATATGTTGCCCGGTGCCCGGGGGATGCAAGACCAGATTGATCAGATTGACGAAAAAGAGCTCTCTCGCACAGAGGCCATCATTCAATCGATGACTCCCCGCGAGCGCGTGATGCCCAAGCTTCTCAATGGCTCAAGGCGAATGCGCATCGCCAAGGGGTCGGGTTCCACGGTCACCGAAGTGAACCAACTCGTGGTGCGATTTGACCAGGCCGCGAAGATGATGAAAACCGTGGCCAAGGGCGGCGTGCCCCAAATTCCGGGGATGGGACCCATTGCAGGAATGCCGGGGCGCGGGAAAAAGAAGGCCAAAAAGAAGGCTGGATCGCGCTCGGGTAATCCCGCTAAGCGCGCGGAAATGGCTTTAGGTAAGGGAAATTCCCCGACATCGGGTGGTTCTGGTGCCGGTTCGAGTTTTGGCTTATCGGGACCCACTTCGGAATAAATAGCCCTACTGGTTACGCACTCGCCCAAAATCTGGCAGACTAGGGCGCTGGAGCACTTCGCCCGACCCTCTATCAGGCGCTTGAGCTTCCCCCTAGACGTTCTGACGATTGTGCCCCCACGTAATCGTTGGTTGTTATTACGACTCATCTACTTGGAGAAACGTGGCTGTAAAAATTCGTTTGAAGCGCATGGGCAAGGTCCACGCACCGTATTACCGCATTGTTGTTGCCGATTCCCGCACGAAGCGTGACGGTCGCGTCATTGAAGAAATTGGCAAGTACCACCCCACCGAGTCCCCCTCGTTGATCGAGGTCAACTCAGATCGTGCGCAGTATTGGCTCGGCGTTGGAGCCCAGCCCACCGAGCAGGTGGCTGCCCTCTTGAAACTCACCGGTGACTGGGGTCGCTTCAAAGGTGACAAGAACGCCAAGAGCACCGTTCAGGTTGCTGAACCTAAAGTTCCTTTCTCACCGGACACGAAGAAGAAGCCAGTGCTTCGCCCCAAGGTAGTCAAGCCCGTGGTGGAAGAAGCACCAGCCCAGGAAGCACCAGCACAGGAAGCACCGGTCGCTGAAGCACCTGCCGAAGCACCNGCCGAAGCACCTGCTGACGCTCCCGCAGAAGCTGTTGCGGAGGCTCCCGTAGCCGAAGCCGAAGCTGCTGCACCTGAAGCCGACGCTTCGGAAGCCGAAGCTGCTCCTGCTGAGGAAGCACCTGCTGCTGAAGAAGCTCCCGCTGCCGAAGAGGCACCTGCAGAAGAAGCTCCAGCTGAGGCACCTGCCGATGACGCTGAAGAAGTAAAGCCGGCTGAATAAAGATGTTAGATCGTGCGCTGAATCACCTCGTCCGGGAAATCGTTGATCACCCGGACGAGGTCAGTGTCACGCTCGTGGACACACAGCGCGGGGAGCTCCTCGAAGTGCGTGTGCACCCCGAGGATTTAGGGCGAGTTATCGGACGCTCTGGCCGCACGGCTAAAGCGCTTCGCACGGTGGTTAACGCCCTGGCTGATGGACGACGCGTCCGCGTCGACGTCGTCGATACCGACTCCTAATGTCTCAGGCGCCAGCGCCCCACGCGCCCAAGCCTGATCGAGTAGAACTTCGAGTGGCCAGGCTGGTCAAAGCCCATGGTCTCAAAGGTGGCCTCAAACTAGAGGTCTATACCGACGACCCAGAGTTACGGTTCATCGCTGGCAATGTATTCCGGCTTCAGGTTCCTCAAGACTCGCCATGGTTTGGCAAGACGCTCACCTTGGCCAGTGTTCGCGAGGTGAACTCGTCACCGGTTGCTTTCTTTGAAGGAATAGATTCGCGTGAGCAGGCCGAGACCCTAGTCAAAGCAATGTTGTGGATCGATCACGACCCCAGCCTTCGTCCTACCGAAAAAAACGCCTGGTTCGACCACGAACTGGTGGGACTTTCGGTGCTTCGAGACGGTGTGGAATATGGGGTTGTCGCTCGAGTGGACCACCTTCCCTCCCAAGACCTTCTCGTCGTCTCGCGTGCGGGGGAAGAAGTCTTGTTGCCCTTCGTTGAGGCTTTTGTCCCCAGTGTTGACCTTGCCGGTGGCACGATCACGATTACTCCTCCGGGGGGACTTTTCGAGACCATCGAAGACGCAGAATAGGGCTTGTGATGAAGATAGACATCGTCACAATTTTTCCCACCTTTTTTGATGTTCTCGATATTTCTCTCATGGGCAAGGCCGTCAAATCTGATGTGGTGAGCGTTGGTGTGCACGACCTGCGCGCAGCGACTACCGATGTCCATAAGAGTGTGGATGACACCCCTTATGGCGGGGGCGCGGGAATGGTGATGACCCCGGAGCCCTGGGGAAACACCCTGGACCCCCTTCTGGGTAGCGATTCAGTCCTGATTGTGCCAAGCCCTGCAGGAGTGGTGTTTACCCAATCGATGGCCAAGGAATTTGCCACGGCTTCTCACCTCGTATTTGCCTGTGGTCGTTATGAGGGCATCGACCAGCGCGTAGTGGAGCACTACCAACAGACTCATCGCGTGGTGGAAGTCAGTCTGGGTGATTATGTTCTCAACGGTGGCGAGGTGGCCACCTTGGCCATTCTTGAGGCCACGCTTCGCTTAGTGCCCGGCTTTGTGGGGAATCCGGAGTCGTTGGTCGAAGAAAGCCACGAGTCGGCCCTGCTGGAATACCCCTCGTATACCAAGCCTCGCCAGTGGCGCGGTCTCGAGGTGCCCGAGGTGCTGCTCAGCGGCAACCACGAAGCGATCCGAGCCTGGCGCCACGAGCAGTCGCTCGAGCGCACACAGCGCAGGCGACCGGACCTACTCGAGGACTAACCCCTCTGGGTCAGCACCAGGGGCCCGGATTCGGTAATGGCCACGGTGTGCTCCACATGGGCAGAACGGGAGCCATCCACGCTTTTGAGTGTCCATCCATCAGCATCGGTGTAAATCTCGCTGGTGGTGTGCATCAACCACGGTTCGATAGCAAAAACCATGCCTGCTTTGAGTTTGGGTCCGGTTCCTTCTCGCCCATCATTGGGAATCGAGGGGTCCTCGTGCATGGTTCTGCCCACACCGTGTCCGCCAAAGTCGGTGTTGACCTCATACCCTGCGCCTCGGGATATGGCTCCAATAGCGGCGGAAATATCGCCGAGGCGATTGCCGGGGCGAGCCTGCGCAATTCCTGCCGCTAGCGCCTTCTCACAGGTGTCGATGAGGCGTTGGTCGTCGGGGCTGGCGACTCCTCCCACATTCACGGTGAGGGCAGAGTCTGCGACCCAGCCGTTGAGACTCACGGCAAAGTCCAGCGAGAGAAGATCGCCCGTGACGAGAGAGTACTCATGGGGAAGACCGTGCAGGGCAGCATCGTTGACCGAGGTGCACAGAACTTTGCCAAAGGGCGAGCCGCCAAACGAGGGGTGGTAATCCACATAGCAGCTGGTGGCTCCTGCTGCCCGAATCATGTCGTGGGCGAGAGCGTCTAATTCCACCAGCGACACCCCTGGTGTGGCGGCGCGTGATAGTTCACTCAAGACGCTGGCCACGAAGGCACCCGCTGGTTTCATCTCTTCGATCGTGCTCGCTGAATGACGGGGAATCATGAGCGGGGGACCTCCTGGTGGTGGGTGGCTCGATACTCCAAGCGTCCAAGGCGCACAGCGGCATCAGAGGGAGAGATAAGCATGGGGGTACACGGGGCCTTGCCTTGCGCGAGTAGTAGCCTGATTCTACTCGGTGGCTATCACCGGGCCTCTTTTTATGGCAGACTTATCCCTTGTGCCACCGTGCGCCTCTGCCACAGGGGAGTAGCGCACCACCTCACGGTGCCGGCACACTCAGAACATCCCTAATTCGCGTGCGACTTGTGGCGGCGCAGAGAGTGAAACATCATGCAAACCCTGGACCACGTAGACAAGGCGTCGCTGCGCGACGACATTCCCGACTTCCGTTCCGGTGACACCGTCAAGGTGCACGTGAACATTGTGGAAGGTACGCGTTCGCGTATTCAGGTTTTCCAGGGTGTGGTGATTAGTCGCTCCGGTCACGGTCTCACCGAAACCTTCACCGTACGTAAAGTTTCTTTCCAGGTGGGCGTGGAGCGTACCTTCCCCGTTCACTCGCCCGTTATTGATCACATCGAGGTTGTCTCTCGCGGTGACGTGCGACGCGCCAAGCTGTATTACTTGCGCAGCCTTCGCGGCAAGAAGGCGAAGATTCGCGAAAAGCGCGAGTCCTAAGCTTCTGCGCAGACTGTGCTGAGGCGACAAGGGTTACCCTGGTCGCAGAGTTCAGTAGCGTCAACAGCACAGGAAGCGTCGTGGCGAAATGATGGCTAGTCGTCGGTCACCGGCGAGGATGATTCTGGTATTTCTGCGCGACGCAGTGGTCATTGTTCTGGCTGCGTTAGTGGTGTCTTTTGTGATGAAGACGTTCCTCATTCGCTCCTTCTTCATCCCGACAGATTCCATGGATCCCACGTTGATTCGTGATGACCGCATTATCGTCAGCCAGCTCACCCCGACTCCTTTTGCCCTCAATCGCGGTGACGTGGTGGTGTTTGTCGATCCTGGCGGCTGGTTGTCTATCCAACGCGGTGTCAGTGAAGAAGATCCCATTTCGTGGGTTCTCAACGCTGCGACCATCTTTATTGGTCTTTCCAGCCCAGACGACAATGAGCACCTGGTGAAACGGGTGATTGGTCTGCCCGGTGACACCATCGAATGTTGCGATGATCAAGGCCGGATGAGTATCAACGGTGTTGCGCTCGAAGAGCCCTATGTCTATCTCCCCGAGGGGGTCAGCAAAGTCAGTAGCGATGACTTCGCCGTGGAAGTTCCCGACAACTCTCTGTGGGTGATGGGGGATAACCGCTACAACTCGGCTGATTCACGCCGCAATATGGACAAACCCGGCGGAGGGTTTGTTCCAGTGGACAATGTTGTGGGTCGTGCCATTGTGATTTCGTGGCCTCAGGATCGCTGGCGCTGGTTGGATAATTTCTCCGACACCTTTGACGGTGTTGAATCCAGGGATTCATCACGGTAGAGCGCATCGCACCCACGCTGGAGTGGGAGACGAAACTGGTGGCCCAGGGCTACACCAGTGTCATTGGCTGTGACGAGGTGGGCCGGGGGCCCCTGGCAGGGCCTGTTGTGGCAGGTCTGGTGGTCTGGGAACCCTCCATTTCGAGCTGGCCTGAGGGACTTTATGATTCCAAGGCAGTGACGGAAAAAAGACGAGACCCCTTAGCCCTGGAATTGAGAAAAACCTTCACCCACATCGCGTTGGGGGAATCAAGCGCTCAGGAAATTGACCAGCACGGCATCACTAAAGCTCTTGCTCACGCAGTGATCCGAGGATTGCGGGACCTTGCCAGCCAGGGCGTCTCTATTTCTCGCTCGATCGTGCTGCTCGATGGAAGTCACGATTTTATTAGCCCGCACGCTCCGCATCCTCTCAAGGTCGTCACCAAAACCAAAGCCGATAGGGATTGTGTGTCGGTTGCCGCAGCGTCGGTTCTCGCAAAGGTCGCGCGGGACCAGTCGATGCGCGAGTATGCCCAGGTCTATCCGGAATACGGTTTTGAGTCCCATAAAGGCTATGGATCTGCTGCTCACCGCGAGGCAATTACCACTCACGGCGTGACCCCGATTCATCGCACCACCTGGATCCACTTTTAGTGCGCGCCTAGTCTGGTTAGACTCAAGCCACCATGGAACCGGAAGAATTCGACGACTACGAACGCGAAGCGGAGCTTGCGCTGTATCGCGAATACCGCGATATCGTCTCGCAGTTTCGCTATGTCATCGAAACGGAGCGTCGGTTCTATTTGGCCAACGAGGTGATCCAAGAAGTCCGAGAGCGTGGGACTGATTTCTATTTCGAACTCACGTTGAATGATGTCTGGGTCTGGGATGTCTATCGCTCGGATCGATTCGTCACCTCGGTGAAGGTCTTGACGTTCAAAGATGTCAATGTAGAGGAGCTTGGTTCTAAAGACCTCAAGCTCCCCCGGGAGTTAGCACTCGACGAATAGCTGTCCACAGGGCTTGAGTGCCTCATCCCTCCACAACACCGGGTTGTGACGTCTGTCGTGAGGTGTGCTTTGCCACGCTGTGGCGATGGAAACCTCGATACTCACCGCTCATATCGCGTGGGGGTTGTGCGCTGATCCGGGGGACACCATCGCCGCTGGGTTGATTGAGCGCGAGGGCATTGTGGGGGCACTGGCGCGAGTGCGCTCGAGAGAATCGCTCAGCTCGCTGGTGAAGTTTCTAGGTGCTGAGCTTGGCCCGGAGGGCACTCTAAGGCACCACCTGAACTCCTATCGCTTAGTGGATGACCCCGATCGTGTGGAAGTCTCCCTGAAGCGCCAACGCCTCGCCGGTATTGAACTGATCACCGCAGAGCATCCGCACTGGCCACCGGGCCTCGCTGATTTAGGACCCTTTGCGCCTCGAGGGTTATGGATGAGGGGGCAGCAACCTTCGGTAACCAGTCAGTATTCACGCTTAGCCATCGTGGGGTCACGTAGAGCCACGAGCAATGGTGTGGCCAACACTCAGGCGCTCGTGGCCGGGGTGTGGTGTGACCAGAGCGTCATTGTCTCAGGTGGGGCGCTGGGAATCGATACCGCGGCCCACCGCAGCGCCCTGGATAATCAGCGAGGCTGTGTCGCCGTCTTGGCGGGTGGACTTGATAATCCCTATCCCGCAGAAAACACAGGCCTGATGGCTCGAATTTCCGCCTCGGGAGTGGTGCTCTCAGAATCACCGTGCACCACAAGGCCTCGCGGGGAATTATTCCTGCACCGCAATCGCCTCATCGCAGCACTGTCCCACGGCGTTGTCGTGGTGGAGGCGGCGTTTCGTTCCGGAGCCATGAACACTGCTTCCCACGCGGCTGCTCTGGGGCGAGAAGTGGGGGTCGTCCCCGGTCGGTGGTCTGATGCCACCAGTGCCGGGTGTTTTCGTATTGCGCGCGAGCGAGGGGCTGTGATCTTGAGCGAGCCAGCGGATGTGGCGATGTTGTTGCCTACCCCGGCTGGCGGAAGTAGCTAGCTAAGCTGGCCTGGTGAGCTCGTTTAGCCAACACCCCGATCCTGAGCACGTTCTTGTCCACCTCAGTGACACCCATCTTTTGGCAGGGGATTCCCTGCTCTATTCTCAGATCGATGTCGACACCCCCCTGACCCATCTCATGCACCGGTTAGTGGAGAGCGGGCTTGATATTGATGCTCTGGTATTCACTGGGGACCTAGCCGATCAAGCGCAAGAGGGTGCTTATCATCGCCTGCGTGAACTGGTGGATCCCTGGGCTGCCAAGCTTGAGGCCCAGGTGATGTGGGTCATGGGCAACCATGACGAGCGGGAACCTTTTTCCTCCATCATGCTGGGCCAAGAGCCTTCGCTCGAGCCCCAAGATCGGGTCTATTGGGCTGGGGATTTACGCATGATTGCTCTTGATAGTTCTGTTCCCGGGTATCACCACGGGGCACTCGAGCCCGCACAATTGGAGTGGCTGGCCCAGGAATTAGAAACCCCAGCGAGGCACGGAACCCTACTGGCACTGCACCATCCACCCATCCCGACCCCGATTGATTTGATGGGGCTGATTGAGCTGGATGATCAACCAGCACTTGCCCGAGTGATCGAGAACACCGATGTCCGCGCCGTGTTAGCTGGGCATCTGCACTACTCGACATTTTCGACCTTCGCCGGGGTTCCCGTGTCGGTGTGTGCCGCTTCGTGTTACAACATCGACTTAGTGGGATCGCGATCGAAGATATTGCAGGCCACAACGGCTGGTGCCGCGGCCTCATTAGTCCACGTCTACCCCGACCAAGTGGTCTTTTCCGAAGTTCCGCTGGATGATATGGAAGAGCTCACCTCCTATGACGCCAGTTATCGCCCGATGATCGAAGCCATGAGTCCGCTGGAGCGCAGGGAAGCCTTTAGCAATAAGAATTCTGATTTCAACAAGGCAGCGGACGCAGCCCAATCAGGTTCCTAGACGATGAAGCTCGCCGCAGCCGTTAACGGATATCTCGACCAGCTCGAGCGCGGCCGGACACTCTCGGAAAATTCTCTCAATGCCTATGGCAAAGACCTGCATGCTCTGCAGGTCTTTGCCGAAGAGAACCGTGTGGTGGACAGCGCAGAGATGGACACGGAATTGGCGCGTTCCTGGGTATGGGCGATGGCCGAGGCCGGCATGGCCGCAGCGTCATTGCGGCGCAAAGTCTCGGCTCTGAAAGGTTTTACCGCCTGGCTTGCCGTGCAGGGTCTTACCGAAGGGGATGTGGGTATCCGGGTGCGAGCCCCCGGTGCCACACGCTCCCTTCCTCGGGTGTTGAGCCGCCACCAGATGGAAGAACTTCTTGCCACACTCGAACAGCGCTGCGCCACCCAGGATCCGGTAGCACTGCGAGACGTTGCGCTTGTCGAATTGCTCTATGCCACGGCCATGCGCGTAAGCGAATTAGTCGGTCTTGAACTAAGAAACCTTGATCTTGAAACCCAGAGTGTCACCGTGATGGGTAAAGGAAGCAAAGAACGCGTCCTTCCTGTGGG
>JAFMKX010000067.1 GCA_017852615.1 Pontimonas sp.
GTGGCAACCTCATTGGCCGCATCGAGAATCTTGTGGCCATTGCGCCAGGAGGTGGAAAGGCTAAACGTCGTTGCCTCGCCACCAAATCGCTGGGCGAACTCGGAGAGGTTTGCGCTACTAGCCCCTCGCCAGCCATAAATGGCTTGGTGGGGGTCACCGACGGCCATCACACCGTGGGAGGCAAACAGCGAGGCCAACAAACTCGTTTGAGCGACGCTGGTGTCCTGGTATTCATCGAGGAGTACCACCTGATAATCAGCTTTGATAGACACGGCAATGTGCGGATACCGCTCCACCAGCAACAACGCCAAAGCTATTTGGTCAGAAAACTCAAGAACACCGCGGACTTGTTTAGCTCGCTGATATTCCTCAACCAGCTGCATCAGGGGCACCAAGCTCCCGATGGAGTCCACCCACTTATCCACCTCGGCATAGCTACCCCTACCCCCGGTGGGTAGATCCGCTAGGGAGGCAAAACTCGAGGCGAAGGAGTCAATTTCTTCGAGCGACACCGCGTTTTCCGCCACCCGTTGACCCAACACCCGGACGACTTTGGTCAACGATTCTGGGGAAATATCCCACGAGCCCAAGGCCTCAAGCTCGCTCGCGCCGACCACACTGCGCGCCAGGGACCACGCGCTGGCCTCGCTCAACACGGTTGCGTCGGGGTCACGCCCCAGCAACACGGCATGGTCTCGATACAAACGAGCAGCAAAAGAGTTATAGGTGGCCACGGTGGGGGCAGCAAATTCATCAGCTGGCCCGGCCATTCCTAAACGGGCTAATTCGGCAAGCCTCTGGGTCATGCGATGAGATAACTCACCGGCGGCCTTTTTAGTGAAAGTAAGACCCAAGACACCATGGGGAGACACAAGAGAATTGGCCACCAGCCACAGCACACGCTGGGCCATGGTCTCGGTTTTGCCAGACCCGGCGCCGGCAATCACCCGATACACACCCTCGAGAGGCGCTTCAATCACGCGCACCTGCTCCGGTGTCGGGGTGGGCAGCGACAGCGCTGCGGCAATCTCTACGGCGCTAGGCATCGCCACACACCTGCGCTATGAAATGCCATCGGTGCCGAGGTGGCGTGCCTATTGGGCCAAAGCTCAGAGGCTCCCCCGCAAATTCGGCGGCCGCAACGAGGGTGGCAGCCTTTTCGATACGAGAGACAAACTCCTCGCGTGTGGTTGGCTCCATGGGGGGCTGAAGAGAGAGCCGATAGCTCTTGCCTCGAACGCCCTCTTTGACGAATAACAAGGCGGCTCCCGCCATGACAGTGTCGCCAGGAGGTAAGACCTCGGCAATTTGGTCACTGGAGAGACCGAGTTGGTAGGCAAAGAGCTGCGGATTGAGCGCAATAGCGTTGTCCGTTTTTCCCGCCCCTGTTTTGAGATCCACAATCTGCACTTCACCCCGAGCATTGATTTCGAGGCGATCGAGGGTTCCGCGAAGAATCGCTGGGCCCACCGTCACCTCAAAGCCCTGTTCACTGGCAAGAACCCTCCAGCCTTCCGCGACACGATCAGCGCAATAGTCCCCCAGTGCGGCAATCATGCCGTGGGCCACTCGACGCTGATACGCCTCAATCCAGCCCGCTTCATATTCAAGCTCCAAAAATCTCTTGTCCACGATGCTGGCTATCGCCGCGACTGAGCCCTCGGGGTGTTCCTCCCACGCCTGGTGAAGCAGGGTCCCAAGCCCCCGATCGGGAGAAGATTCATTACGCGCCAAAGACCCCAGGAACCACTCAATCGGGGATTCTTCGATAGTGGCCAGCGCGGAGGGTGAGATGGGGATAGGACCTTCGTGGTAGAGGGCCTTCGTGCTCGATAGGGGAGCTAACCCCCACCACTTCGAGGGATGAGCGCCGGCAACGCTTGCCCGCGCTAAAAGGGCGAGATCGCCGGCCATGGCCGCAGTGTCCTTGCCTGACTCGAGCGCCTGAACCAGGTCCCGTCGCAAACCACCCACTAAGGATCGCGGGGAAAACGGCGGTGTTGCGAGCGACTCCACCCGGGTGGCAAACGCATCCACCACATCAAATAGCGGGCTGGGTCGGGATTCTTCTGACTCGCTCGCACTGATCACGAGAGTCTGTCGTGCCCGGGAGACCGCCAAGGCAAAGAGGCGAAGCTCATCCTCGAGCACCATCCGACGTTCATCAATCGTGTTGTCTTCCCCGCGCGCAGCGCCAGCCACCAGGTGGGGAGCCAACAGCGATCCGCGTAAACGGAGGTCTGGCCACACCTGGTCATTGACCCCGGTGACACACACAAGATCAAATTCGCTTCCCGCCACACCCGGCGGTGTCGAGACCAGGACTGCCGGCCAGGAAGGCTGGGGCACAATGACGTCATCAGGCACATCGGCCATCAACAGGGATTCCAGGAAAACTTCGCTATTCGCGCCCGGGGAAGCATCGACAAAATCAGAAGCCTGACGAAACAACGCCACAACGCTATCGAGCGCCTGGTGAGCAAATCCGCGGGATGTCCCCCTGGAAGCAGTCTGTGCTCGAAGCGTTGCTGCCGCACCACTGCCCTCCCATATCGTCCACAGAAGATCCGTGATCGGGGTGGAGCCCGGCTCTTGTCGCACGTTATCCAACAGGGCTGCTAACGCCTCAGCTTTGCGAGAAACAGCAGAATCGAGCAAGGCAAATCCACCACGATGACCCAGTGCCTCAGCGATCAGTGCATCCACGGGTTGATAGGGCAGCTCGGGATCGGCTCCCACCCGAAGAGCAAATCGGAGCCTGCGCAGCTCACTATTGGTCATGGCGCCATAGAGCCCCGTGAGCAGACTCACTGCGCGATCAGGCGTGATTGCCATCATCCCCCGGGCCATAGCGACTGCCTCGAGTAACGCTCGCGCGACCGGCTGGTCACGCAGTGCCTGCCCATTCAGGCTGGACCGGGCAGGAATACCCGCGTTGCTCAGGTGCTGAACCAAACTCCCCACCCGTGCGCCTCGTCGGGCAATCACCGCAATTCGATCAAACGGGATGCCTTCTTCTTCATGAGCCGTCGTAATAATCCGAGCAATGTCGTTGGCTTCGCGGGCATCGCCAGGTGCGAGAAAACTTAGTACCGTCCCTGGTCCACCACCGGGGCTAGCACTGGCCTGGCGCTGAGACCCTGCACCGGCAGTACCAATCCGCTGCGTAATCGAGGACACGACAGATCGAATCTCGCTGCCATGCCGGTGCACCTGCGCCAACACCACTGGCGCCACACCCCACGTTGTTGCCAGCTGGGAGAGCGCCCGCGGTTCACTGCCTCGAAAGGTATTACCCGCGGTATCGGGCTCCGCCACCACGGT
The DNA here is from genome assembly GCA_017852615.1 of Pontimonas sp. Classification (GTDB taxonomy): domain Bacteria; phylum Actinomycetota; class Actinomycetes; order Actinomycetales; family Microbacteriaceae; genus Pontimonas. The sequence continues at coordinate 3,325 of JAFMKX010000067.1, forward strand.
GAGGCCCACACCGAGGCTTCGCAGGGCCACCAGGAAATCAAGTCCCGCACTGGTGAAATCTTGAACATCATCAATGCCGCAGTGCACCAGATTTCCCACACCCTCAGGCAGGCCCGATTCCAATGCCACGATGGCGCGGCGAACGATATCGGCACTATCAAAAGCCCCCGGTCGAGCACTGGCGAGAACAGAGCGAAACTCTTCGCGAAAAACAGAAGCTGCCGCCCATTGAGGGCGCTGGTGACGCTGGGCTATAGCGAGAATATCCTCATGGTCCAGGCCGGCCTCGGACACCCTCGCCATCCATTCCCGGAGCTCACCGCGAAACGTAGGCGTCATCCTGACAACCTCACTCAAAGGTTCTGGCCAGGTTGGCCCGCTGCCATCCACGATGTGACCCTCAAGAATTGCGGCGATGTCAGCATCGATTTGGCTGCCCTGTAAAAGATCCGGTGGCGCTAGGTGCTCCTGAGCGTGGAACGCTTCCACAATCGAAAATGCCACAGCAGCCAAGGACCGGACTCGAGGTCCCCGGGTAGTTAGACCCAGTTCAATTCCCACCCGGTCTCTCAACACACTGGCCTGTGAGCGAGAGGGTGTGATGATCAGTTGATCATCGGGCGTGACACCGCGCTCGACTAACGCGACGAGACGATGGACTAACAACGAGGTTTTACCGCTACCGGGTGCACCGAGAACCAACGACAGCGCGTCTGGTGGCGCTGCCACTACTTCATCGTGAACACGAGCAGACATATCAGGAAGGCTAATCCACACAGCTGACGTGTCGTACGCTAGGGGTGTGGATATTCGAATCGGAATTATTAATAACCCTCGCGAACTCACCATTCAAAGTGCGCAAACACTCGGTGACATCGAGCAAGCCATTACCGATGCACTAGCAACGGACAATGGAACTTTGCGTTTGGAAGACGAGAAGGGTCACGTATTCGTGGTCGCTTCGCGCAATCTCGCTTTTGTTGAAATCGGTCAAGAAAAATCCCGGAAGGTCGGCTTCGCGCCCTAATTGTGGAACTAGTCCTCGTCGTCACCGCCGCCGGCATTATCGGCTTTACGCTTCGCTACCTCATTCCCGGGCGCACCTGGCACGGTCTTGCCGTGATGCCCGCTACCGGTGTCATCATCGGCTCCCTGGTGTGGGTGTTGTGCCTCTGGGCAGGCTTTGATCGCTCCTCGGTGTGGCCCTGGGTAATTTCTCTAGGCCTCACCGTCATCGGATGTACCGTGCTGGCTATTCGCCTGCCCCTAATCCGCCGCGAAGCAGATGAAGAGCTCTGGGCCACCCTCACCTCGGCGAAGCAGGATTCCCCAGCTTCGTAGAACGCCCCACATTCTGGGACACTCAGTGCTTTAGCGCACGACGGGCAGTGGCCCCGTGTATCCCATTCGAGAGCTGAGTCGACGCCGGCGCATTATCCATAACGCGAGGCCAAATAAGGCAACCACGGCAACGGAGCCCACCGCACCCCAGATCACAGGGTTCTCGCACTATCCGAAGCCAACACCACAGATTCCTGAACAACAACGCCTAGGTTGGCAGCCTTCACAAACCCATCCTCAGCAACACCCTGAAGCTGCAACGTGTGCTCGCCCAGGA
>JAFMKX010000068.1:0-3052 GCA_017852615.1 Pontimonas sp.
TAACGAGGGTGTCTTGTTGTTGGTTCTCGTCGCACTGGTTCTCACCATTGGAATTCTCAATCCCGTGTTCTTCTCGGTGAGCACACTCTTCTCGGTACTCCGAGGGGCAATTGTGCCGTTGATTTTTGCCTTGGGCGTTTTGATTGTGATGATTTCGGGGGGAATCGACGTCTCTTTTGCAGCCATTGCAATCTTCGCGTCGTACACCACCGTGGTGATTGCGCAAGATAGGGGCACGGACCCTGGACTGATTGTCATAATCCTGATGGCCTTGTTCTTTGGTGTGGTGCTCGGAACCTTTAATGGCATCGTCATCGCGCGTTTTCGATTACCCACGTTGATTGTGACGCTCGGGACCATGAGTTTGTTCAAAGGTTTGCTCTTGGCCTATGTCGGGTCCAAGTACATTGCTAATTTGCCCCCGAGTATGGATAGCCTCTCCACCGAGTATGTGATGTCTATTCCCCAGGAACAGGGAACGGCAAACCTCAACGTCCTCGTGATCCCTGTTGCCTTGATTGCGGTGCTGGTGTGGTGGATTCTTTCCCGAACCATGTTCGGTAGGTCCATCTATGCCATTGGTGGCGATCAGGAAGCGGCACGTCGGGCTGGTTTCCCGGTGGTGCGCACCCAACTCATGATTTATATCCTCGCGGGATCTCTCGCAGCGCTTGCGGGGGTGTTACACCTGATTCTGGGGCGCGCAGCCAATCCCCAAGACCTTGTTGGCAATGAACTCGATGTCCTTGCTGCGGTGGTGTTGGGCGGGGCATCTGTCTTTGGCGGACGCGGTTCCGTCTTTGGCACGGTCTTGGGAGTGTTACTGATTCAGATCATCAATAACAGCCTCATCCTTGCCGGCGTTCCCACGGCATGGCAGCAAACGGCCGTCGGTGTGCTGCTGATCGTGGGTGTGGGAATCCAGGCTATTTCCGCCAAGCGCAGCTCTAAAAAACTGGTTGTGACGAAAACCCTGCAGGAGCAAAGCTGATGAGTTCAGAAAATACCGAAACCCGGACTCTGGCCCTGGCCAATTCTCGACTCGACGCCACTGTTCGAGGGCTCATAGGCCGCGCCCAAGGCCACGGCAGCACCGTGCGCATGCTGGTCATCCTGGTCGCGTCATTCGCCTTCTTCACGGCGCTGCAGCCTGCAATTTTCCTCAACCCGGTTAACCTGCAAAACATTGCCGTGGCCTCGCCTGAAATTGGTGTTATTTCTATTGCCATGATGCTCGCGATGTTGACCGGTGGAATTGATCTCTCGCTGGTCGCCATTGCCAACCTTTCGGCAATCACGATTACGACGCTGTATTCCCAACTTGCCCTGACCGATCCCGAAGCTGCCTCCCAGGCCATGCCCTTCATTGTGTTGCTGGGCATCGTGGTGGGTCTGGTTGCTGGAGCTTTCAACGGATTCTTGATTTCTCGCCTGGGGATTACTCCGATTCTGGCGACGCTGGGAACGATGCAGATCTATAACGGCATTGCCATTGTGTGGACGGGTGGAAGCACTCTCTATGGTGCGCCCGAAGCGCTGACGGCTATTGGTGACGTGGGGTTGCTCAACGTGCCCTCGTTGTTCATCATGCTCTTGCTTATTGCCGGTGGTGTTGGACTGTTTCTCAAGAGCACCTCTCTGGGTCGTAAAGCATTGCTGTTGGGAACCAACCCTGTGGCGGCAAAGTATTCCGGAATCAATTCTCGCAACGTGTTGATGAATGTCTATGTCTTGGGTGGCGGTCTGGGAGGCCTCGCAGGAATCTTGTTCTTGGTGCGTAATCCCACCGCGAGCGCTGAATATGGCAGTTCCTATGTTCTGCTCGCGATCGTCATCGCTGTGTTGGGGGGAACCAACCCCGCCGGTGGCTTTGCCACCGTCTGGGGAGTTGTGCTCGCCACCATCACGCTCCAGGTGGTCTTCAGCGGGTTCACCGCCATGCGTTTATCTGCGTATGAATATTCCCTCACCCAGGGTCTGATTTTGATTGCCGTCATGGTCATCGACCAGCTCAGTGCCCAACGACGGCAAAACCGAGGTCTAGGAAAGAGGAAACCCCTGTTTTCTCGCAAGGAAAGGAACAGCGCATGAGAAAAATCATTAACGATCCCAACCGTTTTGTCGACGAGATGATTGAGGGCATTGTTGCCGCACATCCCGATTTAGTAAGAACCCCGTTGGAGGACAACCGCATCCTGGTTCGTGCTGACGCCCCTGTTAAAGGTCAGGTCGGCATCGTCACCGGTGGTGGCTCAGGCCACTTGCCCTTGTTCAAGGGGTATGTCGGTGCGGGCTTGGCCTCGGGTGTGGCCATTGGCAACGTTTTTTCCTCCCCCTCGGCCAATCAGTGTTTTGAAGCCACCAAGGCTGTTGATGGTGGGGCTGGCGTTTTGTACCTCTATGGAAACTACGGTGGGGATGTCCTCAACTTTGATTTAGCAGCCGATATGGCCGACCTTGAGGGCATTACTACTCGCACGGTGCTCGGATGTGATGACGTCGCAAGCCAGCCCAAAGACCGCGCGGCGGATCGACGAGGTGTCGCCGGTATCCTCTTTGCCTTCAAAGCAGCCGGTGCTGCCGCCGAGGCAGGGAAATCTTTGGATGAAGTAGCCGAAGTGGCCGAAGATATTGTGGCGAACACTGCCACCATGGGCATTGGCCTCTCGCCCACAATTCACCCCGTGACGGGCAAGCCAAGCTTCGAGCTGCCCGAGGGCGAAATGGAGATTGGCATCGGAATTCATGGTGAACCCGGTATCCACCGTGGGGAACTCGAAACCGCTGATCAGATTGTGGATCGCCTGCTGGGTCCCCTGATGGAAGACCTTTCCTTGGCTTCGGGTGACCGTGTGGCGGTCCTCGTCAATGGCATGGGTTCGACTCCTCTGGAAGAGCTCTATGTGATGTACCGACGAGTGCACGAGGTCCTGAGCGGCAAAGGAATTACTGTCGCCAAGGTCTACATCGGTGAATACGCCACCTCCTTGGAGATGGCGGGAGCTTCCTTGTCCCTGCTTGCCCTTAACGATGACCGTTTAGCGCTGCTCAC
>JAFMKX010000068.1:3062-4917 GCA_017852615.1 Pontimonas sp.
CTGCTCACCGCGCCAGCCAAGTCACCCTTTTTCCAGGAAGGTTAGAACGTAATGAAGGCTGATGCCATCAAAGTCGCTATTTCAGCGACCCTTGCCGATTTGGCGACCCACGAGGTCGAATTAGGCGATCTAGATGCTGCGCTCGGTGATGGTGACCTGGGAGTCACCGTCGCGGCTGGATCGAAAGCGATTATTGCGGCACTGGAAACCTTGCCCGATACGGCCACGCCCGTGGATATCGCGCGAGCCTGTGCGGCGGCGTTTGCGGATGCAAACCCTTCCACCCTGGCAGCGTTAGTCGCTGGCGGTCTTTTGGCCGGATCCAAGACCTGGGATGCCAAAGACGAGATTGGCACGAAGGACGCTGCAGACTTTTTGCAGGCGGCTGCCGAGAGCATCGCTAAGAGAGGACGCTCGCAACTGGGTGACAAGACCATTTTGGACGCGATGTATCCGGCTGCCACAGCGCTAGGCGAAGGTTCTGCCGGTGCGGGAGCACTCGATGCGGCCCTCGCGGAGGCAGAAAATGCTGTTCAGGAAACCAAGGGTCTCAAATCCCAGCGCGGTCGCGCATCGTGGTTGCAGGAGCGAAGCATCGGATTGCAGGACCCAGGAGCTACAGCGTTTTGGTACTTCCTGCGCTCGTGGAAAAAAACTACTGCCTAAACACACGAACTACCGACGACGAAAAGAGAGCATCACATGGCATCCATAGGATTTTTAGGGCTTGGCACGATGGGCCAGGGAATGGTCAAAAACCTGGCCGCGGCGGGACATTCCGTTAAAGCATGGAACAGGACGCCCTTTGCGGGTCTAGAAGGCTTGGGAGCTACCGCCGCATCGTCTATTGCCGAGGCAATGGACGGGGCAGATTATGTGATGTATTGCCTCTCAGATGATGCCGCTGTGGAGGCTGTGGTGTTCGGCGATGACGGCGTGATGGCTCACATCACTCCTGCCTCGGTCGCCATTGACCTCTCGACTATTGATCCAGAGACCTCAGCTGCCGAATCGGCAGCCTTTGCCGCCAAGGGGGTCAAGTTCTTAGATGCTCCTGTTTTTGGTTCCAAGGGAGAAACCAACGCTGGCGGCCTATGGGTTGTTGTGGGAGGGGACAAAGCTGTGTTTGACGCAGCGGCCGAGGTGTTGAATCCCATTAGCGAAACGACCCACTACATGGGTGAATCGGGCAATGGCGCAAAGATGAAGTTGGTGGGCAATTTGATTGTTGCTGCTCAGCTAGAAGCTTTGGGCGAAGCCCTCACGCTGGCTTCCAAAGCAGACCTAAACCTCACCGATGTCTTGGGTGTTCTCAAAGTAACCGACTTCAAGTCCCCCATTTTTGATGGTGTGGGCGCAGCAGTCGTGCAGGGCGATTATTCCCCAAGTTTTGCGCTCAAGCTGATGCTCAAAGACGCCAAATTGGTGGCTGCCTTCGCCGAGCGACTCGGATCTCCGGTACCGGGAACGATGGCCACCAAGGAGACCATTGCTAAAGCAGTTGAGGCAGGGTGGGGCGAAGAGAACGCTTCTGCTCTGATTAAAGTCCTTGCCAACGAAGCCGGCACTGACCTCTCTCACGGCTAAATAATGCTTGGCGGCTAACGAGTCGGCCATGACTTCTTAGAGAAAGCAGTACATCATGACCTGGTTGTCCGATGTTTTCGAAAAACCTAAGCCTGTAATCGGGATGTGCCACCTCCAGGCGCTTCCTGGGGATCCTGGGTATGACAGCGCAGGCGGGATGAAGAAGATCATCGACCTAGCCAGGGCGGATCTTCATGCCCTTCAAGACGGCGGAGTCGATGGCGTCTTGATTTCTAATGAGTTCAGCCTTCCTTATTTGACTGACACC
>JAFMKX010000069.1 GCA_017852615.1 Pontimonas sp.
TCACCCAAGAGTCCACTGTGCTCGGTAGAGGAACAGATACCGACATTCATGTGGTGGCCCCCGGCGTCTCCCGTCATCACGCTCAGGTGCGATGGAATGGCAAGCGCGCGGAAATAGTCGATCTCGGCTCGACCAACGGCACAACACTGGAAGGAAAGAAGGTTTCTCGTGCCGCCCTACCGGAGCGCTGCACCCTGGGACTCGGTCAGGCGCGTATCCTGTTTGAGGTAGTTCCACAGGCCGAGGACGCCTACTACGCATTGGCTCAACACAAACTAGCTTCGGCAGAGGAGACACCATGAGTGAACTCACACTCTTCCTGCTCCAACTTGCCTTCCTGGGCCTACTGTGGGCTTTCATTTTTGCGATTGTCTACGCGCTGCGCACAGACCTTTTTGGGCCAGCTCGCCGTCGACTCGACGATGAGCCAACATCTTCGAGCCCCATACCCGCAGCAGCCAAGAACCCTCTCTCGCCTAGCCCCTCAACCCCTAGTGGGGTGGCCTCTACCTTGTTAGTGACCTCGGGTCCTAAAGAGGGAACAGAAATTGAACTCGAACCCGACGAACAGTTCACCATTGGTCGATCTGCCGACTCGAGCCTTGTTGTGCGTGATGACGTAATCAGCACCCACCATGCTCGCCTCATGCTCTGGAATGACCAATGGATGATCCAGGATCTGGATTCCACTAATGGGACTTTTGTCGATGGCAAGCGCGTGGGAATCCCCACGCCGGTGCCTCTCAACACCCCCATAACCGTCGGCACCACAACATTTGAACTTCGACGGTAACGGCGATGGCTCCTGATCTCGTGCTCAGCGCCGCGTCTTCCCATATTGGGAAGATTCGTGCGAGCAATCAGGACTCCGGTTCCGTAGGCCAACACCTTTTTGTCGTGGCGGATGGCATGGGTGGCCACGCCGGTGGCGATGTCGCCAGTGCTCTCGCTGTTCAACACCTCTATGGCCTCGATCGTTCCTACGACAGCGTCGACGAAGCACGTGAAGTCCTCTTTCACGGCATTTTGGATGCTGGGGCCGACCTCACGAGCGCGGTGGAGGAACACCCTGAACTCACCGGAATGGGCACCACCGTCAGTGCGATGATTCGTGTGGGCTCCCAGATGGTCATTGCCCATATCGGGGACTCTCGCATTTATCGCTTGCGCGAAGGAGTTCTGGAACAAATCACCGCAGACCACACCTTTGTGCAACGGCTCGTAGACAGTGGTCGCATCACCGCCGAGGAAGCAGCGGTTCACCCCCGGCGGAGCGTCTTGATGCGCGTGCTGGGTGATGTCGATGCAGAGCCAGAACTCGATACACACGTTGTCGACACGCAACCGGGAGATCGCTGGTTGTTGTGCTCGGATGGTCTCAGTGGTTACGTCTCCGAGCGAGATATCGCCGAAACTCTTCTCACCATCGACGATGTAGAACTCGCCTGCCACAAATTGGTCACCCAAACCCTGGCCGAGGGCGCTCCCGATAATGTCACCGTCGTCGTGGTGCGGGTGACAGAAGACCTCGACATTTCCCCTCCTGCTGAATCACGCATGGTGGGCGCAGCCGCCGGTCCTGTTACCTACGAATCTGGGCCGATTATGCGCAAGCCGGCCCTTCCCGCCCTGCTTTTCCACCCGCTGCGCGCGCTACCCAGTGCGGACGAGCACTTCGAGCCTGAAGCCAACTATCTCGACGAACTCATCAAGGAAGACCGTCGCCGCCTCATTCGTCGTCGCGTTGCGTGGTCTCTCTCGGTCATTGTCATTGTTTCGGCGATTGTGGGCAGTGCGGTGGCCGCCTATCAATGGACCCAAACCCAATATTTCGTGGGCAACTACGACGGTGCCGTAGCGATTTATCAAGGCGTCCCAGAAAACGTCGGGCCGTTCGAACTTTCCACCCTCTATGAAGAAACCGGCATTGAGCTCGAGAGTCTTCTTCCCTTTGAACAAGAACGCATCACCAATTCACTGCCTACGCGTTCACTGGAAGAAGCTCGCGCCATCGTGGATCGACTTCGGAGGTGATGCGGTGTGAGTAGTAATGACCTTGCGGTTCCTCCCGCGTCCCCCGTTGTTGGTCGGGTAGTTCTGCGAGTCAAAATGCCCCAAAAACTTCGTAATTTGGAGTTGGGCTTGTTGATTCTCGCCCTGGGTTTGAGTGCGCTCGCCTTAGCTCTTGTTCAGTGGGGAGCCTTGGGAAAGCTTGATTGGAGCCTGCTCACCTACGCCGCGGGCCTTGCTGGGCTGACTCTGGGTGTTCATTTAGCGCTGCGTTTAGTGGCCCGCGATGCGGATCCTTTTATTGTGCCTATTGCCACCATGCTCAACGGGCTGGGTATCACCATGATTCACCGCCTCGATTTGGCCTCAGGGGCAACCGGGTGGGCTGCAGCAGGGGTGCGGCAAATGGCCTGGACGGCTATCGCCTTAATCATTGCTATCGGGGTCTTACTGCTGGTTCGTAACTATCGAGTCCTCTTGCGCTATCGCTACTTGGCGATGTTGGCGGGTGTGGTGTTGCTCACGATGCCGCTATGGCCAGCTATTGGCAAGACGGTCAATGGAGCAACGCTCTGGGTTGAAATTGGCGGGATTACTCTTCAACCGGGAGAAATAGCCAAAATCGCGCTCGCAATTTTCTTTGCTGGTTACCTCATGACAGCCAGAGAAAGTTTGCAAAAAGTTGGCCGCACGTTCTTCTCGATTCGCTGGCCTCGCGTGCGGGACCTGGGCCCACTACTCGTCATTTGGGCCATTGCTATGGCAGTTCTTGTCTTGCAACGTGATTTGGGAACCTCCTTGCTCTACTTCGGGCTCTTTCTTGCCATGTTGTATGTCGCGACGAACCGTGTCCTGTGGTTGGGCTTGGGGGGTGGCCTATTCGGTCTGGGTGCCTTGATTGCAGGTAGTCAGATTGGCTACGTTCAAGGACGCGTTGCTGGGTGGCTTGATTCTTTCAACCCCGAGGTCTACGAGGCCGTGGGTGGCTCGTATCAACTAGTCCAGGGGCTCTTCGGCTTTGCGGAAGGTGGCATCATCGGCAGGGGCTTAGGTCAAGGCCAGCCAAGTTTGGTTCCCCTGGCCAACTCCGACTACGTCGTGGCCGCCTTGGGGGAAGAACTTGGGATTATTGGCATCTTTGGGCTCTTAGCTCTCTATTTGCTCCTGGTCTCACGCGGCTTACGAGTCGGTTTCACGGGCACCGATGATTTCGGCCGCCTCTTAGCCACGGGACTGGGTTTCGTCATTGCTTTGCAAGTGTTCATTGTGATCGGTGGCATTACCCGGATTATCCCGGTGACAGGGCTGACCACACCGTTCCTGGCGGCGGGGGGATCCTCTCTGGTTGCTAACTGGATCATCGTGGCGTTGATTTTGCGGCTGAGTGATGATGCTCGGGCTTCAGTGCGGGCAGATGCGGGGGTGAGCGCATGAGCACACCGCTTCGCCGCATAGGAATCGTCGTATTGGCTATGTTTTGTGCGCTCTTTATTTCGGCCAGTTGGCTTCAAGTGGTCGCTGCCGAAGACATTGCCGATGACGATCGCAACGTCCGCAAACTCTATGAAAGCTTCTCTGCCGAGCGCGGCGAGATCGTGGCCGGTGGTATTCCCATTGCCACCTCCGTTCCTGTTGATAACCAGTTCAAGTACTTACGCTCCTACCCCTATGGCGAGCTCTATGCCCCGGTTGTCGGCTACTACACACTCAATCAAGGAAATGCGGGAATTGAGAGTGCGCTGAACCCGTTGCTCACCGGCCGCGCCAGCTCGCAGTTTGTTGCTCAAATTACCTCCCTATTCACCGGAACGTCTCCCCAGGGCGCCAGCGTGATGCTGAGCCTGGACCCGGTCCTTCAACAAGCGGCCTGGGATGCCCTAGGCGATCAACGCGGGTCTGTGGTTGCCATCGACCCGGCCACGGGTCGCGTGTTAGCTATGGTCTCCAAACCATCCTTTGACCCCAATAAACTCGCCTCTCACTCCTCGTCCTCCGTATTTGATGCCTACCTCCAACTGGCAGAAGACCCGGGTAACCCCCTGGCTAATCGGGCCATTGCGGGGGATCAATATTTCCCAGGCAGTGTGTTCAAAATTGTGATGACAGCGGCAGCGCTGGAATCAGGTCGTTTTGATGCCAGCAGTGAATTCCTCAATGTCCCGGAACTGGAGTTACCCCTTTCCACCAAGTCCATCAAAAACTCTGGTGGGCGCCTCTGTGGTGGAAGTGACACCGTAACGCTGGAAGAGGCCTTCCGCCTGAGTTGCAACATTCCTTTTGCAGAGCTGGGTCTTGAACTCGGCGAGGCAGAAATCGCTTCAGTGGCTGAAGACTTTGGTTTCGGTGCCACCTTAGAAATTCCGCTCACCGTCACACCCAGCTCGTTCCCTCGGGGAATGGATCAAGCACAACTTATGTTGAGCTCGTTCGGGCAATTCGATGTTCGCGTCACACCGCTGCAAATCGCCATGATTTCTGCTGCGGTCGCTAATGATGGTGTCGTGATGAAACCCAGCTTGGTGGATGAGATTATTGCGCCAAATCTCAGTGTCATTCGCTCGAGCGAGCCCAGCATTTACTCCAGGCCCTTATCCACTGGGACCGCTGCCGAACTGACCCGAATGATGGTGGGCAATGTGGAGCGCGGTGTGGCCAGTGGCGCCATCATTTCCGGGCTGAACGTGGCCGGTAAAACAGGCACCGCAGAGACCGGCATTGGTAGTGGTCGAACATTCTGGTTCACCGGGTTTGCCCCCGCGGAATCCCCACGAGTGGCCATCGCTGTGGTGGTCGAAGGCGATCGCGCTGATGGAACGGGTAATACTGTCGCAGCCCCGATCGCCAAAGCTGTTCTGGAGGCGGTGATGGCGCAAT
>JAFMKX010000070.1 GCA_017852615.1 Pontimonas sp.
CAGGCGCACCAGGTGGGAATTGACTGGAGCGCAAACATGGTGAGCGAATTAGTCGAGATGGGTGCGCCTGGAATACACCTCTATGCCTTCAATCAGCACGCCACGGTACTCTCAGTTCTAGAACAGGCGGGAGTTCGTTAGATGAAAGACACCACTAAGTTGGCGATGCCCGCTCGATCCCAAGAACTGATGAGTGCACTCTCGCACCGTGTCGTCATCGCTGATGGTGCGATGGGCACCATGTTGCAAGATGCGGCCCCATCGCTGGAAGACTTTCAAGGCCTTGAGGGCTGTAATGAGATCTTGAATGTCACGAGACCCGACATTATCGAAGGTGTCCACGATGCGTACTTCGACGTAGGGGTGGACTGTGTGGAAACCAACACTTTCGGCGCCAACTGGTCCAACCTTTCTGACTACGACATCGACGACCGCATTGAGGAATTAGCTAAAGCAGGCGCCGAAATCGCTCGAGAAAGCGCTGAGAAATACGAGAAAAAAGATGGTCGGATGCGTTGGACCCTCGGCTCTATGGGGCCTGGCACCAAGCTTCCTTCGCTAGGCCACACCACGTATGACCACCTCAAGAAAACGTTTGCCCTTCAAGCAAAAGGTCTGATTCTTGGTGGAGCTGACGCTTTCATGGTGGAAACTTCCCAGGACCTTCTTCAAACCAAGGCCGCCATTAATGGGTGCCGCGTGGCCATGGTGGAAACCGACACCCGTTTGCCTCTTTTCGTCGAAGTGACCGTGGAGACTACGGGAACCATGTTGATGGGCTCAGAAATCAATGCCGCCCTCACTGCCTTGGAGCCTTTGGGTATCGACATGATTGGCCTGAACTGCGCCACAGGCCCCCAAGAAATGAGCGAGCACCTTCGCCAACTCTCCCAGCACGCCGAAATTCCCGTGATGGTTATGCCCAACGCTGGATTACCCGTTCTCACCGCTACTGGGGCAAGCTATCCCCTCTCACCAGAGGATCTGGCAACCGCTCACGAACAGTTCGTCAAAGAATTTGGGCTCTCCCTAGTGGGCGGATGTTGCGGGACCACTCCAGAGCACTTGGGCGCCGTCGTGAAACGCCTGGGCGGAACTGCGCCTAAACTGCGCACCCCGAGTCCTGAACACGGCGTTGCGAGCCTTTACCAGCATGTGAGTTTGAGCCAGGACAGCGCGTATCTGGCTATCGGTGAGCGCACCAATGCCAATGGTTCCAAAGCATTCCGCGAAGCGCTCCTAGAGGGGCGTATTGATGACTGTGTTGATATCGCCAAGCAACAGGTGCGCGATGGTGCCCACCTACTCGATGTCTGTGTCGATTACGTCGGGCGTGATGGCGTTGCTGATGTGACAGAACTGGTGAGTCGATTAGCCCAAGCGTCCACACTCCCTCTGGTGATTGACTCCACTGAACCGGCCGTCATCAAAGCAGGCATGGAACTCATCGGAGGCCGCCCTGTGGTGAACTCAGTGAACTTTGAAGATGGGGATGGCGAAAACTCTCGCTTTGGCACGATCATGCCGTTGGTGAAGGAACATGGTGCCGCCGTCATTGCCCTCACGATCGATGAAGAAGGCCAAGCTCGAACCACCCAAGACAAAGTTCGCATTGCATCTCGCCTGGTCGACACCTTGGTGGACCAGTGGGGACTTCGCGTGGATGACATCATCGTGGATGCGCTGACTTTTCCCATTGCCACGGGACAAGAAGAAACTAGGCGAGACGCCATCGAAACTATTGCCGCGATTGCAGAAATCACGGCCAAATACCCAGGAATCCACACCACTCTGGGCGTTTCCAACGTATCGTTTGGGCTTAATCCGGCCTCTCGAGCAGTACTGAACTCAGTGTTCCTTCACGAAGCTTCTGAGGCAGGCCTCGACACCGCCATTATCGATGCCGCCAAAATCATGCCCCTGGCAAGCATCCCCGAGGAGCAAAAGAAAGTTGCTCTGGATCTCATTTGGGATAAGCGCGAATACGACGATGAGGGCAATCTCACCTATGACCCATTGGCTCGTATGCTCGAAATCTTTGATGGGGTGGACTCCACCAAACTCAAAGACCAAAGGCAAGCCGAATTAGCAGCCTTGCCTGTGACGGAGCGTCTTGAGCGACGGATTATTGATGGGGAGCCCAAAGGATTAGAAGCAGACCTTGACCTCGCTCGCAGCGAAGGCTCCAGCGCACTCGAAATTATCAATAATCATTTGCTGGCGGGTATGCAGGTCGTCGGTGCCCGCTTTGCTAGTGGAGAGATGCAACTGCCGTTTGTTCTCCAATCTGCGGAGGTTATGAAATCCGCAGTGGCACTGCTAGAACCCCACATGGAAAAAACCACAGAAGCCGGCAAGGGCACCATGGTGCTTGCCACAGTCCGTGGTGATGTTCACGACATTGGCAAAAACCTTGTCGACATTATTGTGACCAATAACGGCTACGACGTAGTCAATATCGGTATCAAGAAAACAATCAACGAAATTATTCAAGCTGCCGAAGAACATCATGCCGATGTCATTGGAATGAGTGGGCTTTTGGTGAAGTCCACTGTTGTGATGAAAGAAAACCTCGAAGAGCTGACCAACCGTGGGCTCGCCAGTCGCTGGCCCATCATCCTCGGTGGTGCAGCTCTGACAAGAGCCTTTGTGGAAGAGGACCTAGCGGGAGCTTTTCCGGGAGTCGTTCGCTATGCCAAGGACGCCTTTGAGGGCCTTGATTTGATGGAACCGTTGGTGGCCATCTCCCGTGGTGCGAATCCCGACGAAGTCGGTTTACCACCGCTCAAGAAAAGGATTTACCCCAAGAGCCAGCTTCAGGTCACCGAGCCCGAGAATATGCCGGCTCGCTCTGATGTGGCCCTAGATAACCCCATCCCCACGCCACCATTTTGGGGAACCCGAATCGTCAAAGGGTTCGCTCTCTCGGATTATGCGGCCTTTCTTGATGAGCGCGCAACGTTCATGGGGCAGTGGGGCCTCAAGCCTGGTCGAGGAGAAAATGGTGCGACTTACGAAGAGTTAGTCGCCACGGAAGGCAAACCGAGGCTGCGCTACTGGCTGGATCGGTTACTCTCCGAAAAGGCTATGGACCCCGCAGTGGTCTATGGATATTTCCCCGTCATCTCCGATGGAGACAGTATTACTATTCTTCATCACGGTAACGACCCAGAGGGCATCCTTGGTGCACCCGGGATTCTCGCACCCGATGGGGGTTCAGAAGGAAAAATAGGCAGCCCCCGCCTGAGTTTCGATTTTCCTCGTCAAAAACGTGACCGTCACTTGTGTTTGGCCGACTTCGTGAAGGGTTCTGATTCCTCTCAAATAGACGTGATGGCCTTCCAGTTGGTCACCGCGGGGGCCACTATCGACACTTTCGCCCGGACCCTTTTTGAGGGTGACTCCTACCGGGATTATTTGGAACTCAACGGGCTTGCAATGCAACTTACCGAGGCGCTAGCGGAGTACTGGCATAGCCAAATCCGCGCAGAATGGGGCTATGCCGGGGAAGAGCCCACGGAACTATCCGACATTTTGGGTGTGAAGTATCGTGGTGCGCGCTTCTCCCTGGGCTATCCAGCATGCCCCGAGATGGAAGATCGAAAGAAGGTAGTGGAACTACTCAAGCCCGAGCGCATCGGAGTCGAGCTTTCGGAAGAACTACAGCTGCACCCTGAGCAATCAACGGATGCTTTCGTCTTCCACCACCCTGAGGCTAAATACTTTTCGGTGTAGCAGATCGGTCATACACCCGTCGCAGAGCCGCCAGAACGGGTCGCCCCACCAGGCTCAGTGTGACCGCAGTAGTCAAGGCACGAACGGTGTCCCAGGTCAGGGTCGAACTTCCCAAGCTATAGACCAACCACCGCACAGTGTTATCAGCCAGTCCCCCACCATCCACGAGAGACAGAGTCGTATCGGGCCCCAGGGCAATCGGCCAAAACCACAGGTTCATAACAAGCCCAAAGGCATACGAAGCGATGACTCCGTATCCGGCCAACATTGCTACTTCACGCCAACGCCTCGCTGGCGGAACAACCAGACCCCTGTGAGGGAGTAATCCGGCCCCCGCACCGACCCAGCCCACTGCGAGCATTTGAAAAGCACTCCAGGGACCAAATCCTCCCCACACCAAGGAGGACAGCGCTATCGCCAGAATTCCCACCACAAACCCGAGTCTGGCGCCTAAGGCTCGACCCGCCAGGATCACGACGACAAAGACCAGCTCAAATCCACCAGCCCCCGTGGACACCACGCGAGCCGCAGCTGCTAGCGCTGCCAGAACCCCCACAAGGGCTAATACGGTGGTGTTTCGCAGGCTGCTATCAAGCACCAGAGAGAGCACTACAATCAGGGCTGGCATCACGACCAGGGACACCACCACCGCACTCTGGGACGAAAAGGTGCCAGCACTCGCCAGCAATGGCCACGCCACAACTCCCAGTGCGACCAGGCTGGTCACTACGAGAGCCAGTCGGCTCAGCAGTTCAGGACGTTGGTGAGCGGTGTTCATCGGCTTACTCCCGCTGGAGATTCCCACAGCTTCCCTTCGCGCAGCGAAAGCACGCGGTCCGATCCCACGTCGGTAAAGGCGTGATCGTGGGTGGCGATAATCAAAGCGGTGCCCGTCTCTACAACGCAGGAGAGGACTTCCCGGAGTAACTGAGCAGCGCCAGAATCCAACCCGCGGGTGGGCTCATCCAGTGCCAAAACGGTTGGTTTACGCGACATTTGGATAGCAATGGCCAAGGCTGTTTGCTGCCCCCAGGACAGATCGCGGGGGTGGGTATCACCCACTGCCATACCGATTTCTCTCCTCCCCATGCTTGGCGCTAAAGATTCGAGGGTGAGGGCGCTAAAGCCTGGATTAGCACCGGC
>JAFMKX010000071.1 GCA_017852615.1 Pontimonas sp.
GAGGTCTCGGTGAATACCGCCTTTGGGGTTGAGCGAGTTGTGCGCTACGCCTTCTCGAAGGCGCAATCGAGAAAAAAGAAGTTGACGTTGGTGCATAAGACAAATGTGCTGGTCCACGCAGGAAGTTTGTGGTCACGAGTGGTGAACCAGGTCAGTTCCGAATTTCCCGATGTTGTCGTGGATTACCTGCACATCGATGCCACCATGATTTTCATGGTGAGTGATCCCAAGCGATTTGATGTCATCGTGACGGACAACCTATTTGGAGACATCATTACGGATCTTGCCGGTGCGGTCGGCGGTGGCATTGGTTTGGCAGCCTCGGCAAATCTCAACCTCACGGGAGAATTTCCCAGCATGTTTGAACCAGTTCACGGGTCAGCCCCCGATATTGCAGGGACAAATACAGCCGATCCACGGGCTGCGATGATGTCGATGGCACTGTTGCTTGAGCACCACGGTCAGCCAGAATTAGCCCAGAAGCTCAGCGACGCCATCGCACAAGACGTGGCGAACCATCAATCCGCTGGCCCTCGAAATACTGATCGGATTGGCGAGGACGTCCGGTCGTTATTGGCCTAATACTTTGAGACACGACCTATGTCCAGCGAGTAAGCTGGCGCTCACCACTCTCCACCTGAATGCAGAGAATATTCATGACGATTGAGCTACCCATGGCCCAGCAAGAGCTGGCTTTCCAGGTCTTATCCAACCCTGAACCGATGCCTATCGAGCGGCGGCAGGCAGTTCTCGACGAGCCAGTTTTTGGAACTGTCTTTACCGACCACATGGTGGATATTTGTTGGTCAGAAAAAGGTGGATGGCACAGACCGCGGGTGCAACCCTATGGCCCGATTCCACTGGATCCCGCAGCGGCGGTATTGCACTACGGCCAAGAAATCTTTGAGGGCATGAAGGCATATCGCCACGCGGATGGTTCTATCTGGACTTTTAGGCCAGAGGAAAATGCGCTTCGGATGCAACGCTCAGCAGCGCGGATGGCAATGCCACAGCTTCCCGTCGAGTATTTTCTGCAATCCCTCAAGGAATTGATTGCAGTTGATGGGCAGTGGGTTCCCAGCGCACCCGAGACTTCCCTCTACATCAGGCCCTTCATGTTTGCTAAAGAGGCTTTTCTGGGCGTGCGACCTGCTAAAAAGGTCGCGTTCTATGTGATCGCTTCACCGGTGGGTCCCTATTTCGGAGGAGAGGCTAAGCCCGTATCAATCTGGCTCTCCACCAACTTCACCCGCGCTGGCCGCGGTGGAACTGGGGCTGCGAAGACCGGTGGAAACTATGCGGCGTCCTTGTTGGCCCAGTCCGAGGCATCGGAGAATGGGTGCCAACAAGTTCTCTTCTTGGATTCGGTGGAAGGAAAATTCCTCGAAGAACTCGGCGGAATGAACATTGTGTTGGTCTACCGAGATGGAACCCTCGTGACGCCCAAGAGTGACACCATTCTTTCGGGAATAACCAGAGATTCAGTTCTTTCCTTGGCAAGCGAGCGTGGTCACACCGTGGAGCGCCGTGCGGTCAGCATTGACGAGTGGCGCGAAGGCGATGCGAGTGGCGAGATTGTCGAAGCTTTCGCCTGTGGGACGGCAGCGACTGTTGTCCCCATTGGCCAGCTCAAGACGCCAGATTTCACGATTGGCTCGCCGGATGCTCCAGCAGGAGAGCTCACCATGTCTCTGCGGCAAGAGCTTGTCGATATTCAATATGGGCGCATTCCCGATGTTCATCAGTGGATGGTTCGTCTCGATTCGTGACCCTGTTGTGGCGCTGGGAATCATCGTGAAATCGGCAAGTTCTTTCTTTGCGGGTGTTTATGTGGGTTGTGTCATCAGCGTTTATCACGCGGTATGGTTCCCAATCGGACTAATCCTGTCGTTGCTGGCAGTGGCGCTGGTTCTAGGTGCCCTGAGAGTTATTGTTCCCCACCGCACACCGGCAGTACTCGGCGCTGTTGGCCTTCTAAGCGCACTGGGTCTCTTAGCCGGATTGGATAATCAAGGCTCTGTGCTGATCATGGCGGATAACGCGGGTTTCCTGCTTCTCTCAGGAGTGGCCTTGGTGGTGGTCGTAAGCCTTGCGTGGCCCCGGTTTGCTTCCAGGTCGAGCCATTACGATAGAACTAGGCCCGATGGTGAAAGGACGCCTTCCTCGTGACGTATGTAATCGCACTGCCCTGTGTGGATGTGAAAGATCGAGCGTGCATTGATGAATGCCCAGTCGACTGTATTTATGAAGGCGACCGAATGCTCTACATTCACCCCGACGAATGTGTGGATTGTGGGGCATGTGAACCGGTCTGTCCAGTTGAGGCCATTTACTACGAAGACGATGTGCCCGAACAATGGGCTCAGTACTACACCGCAAACGTTGAGTTCTTTGTCGAGGTGGGCTCCCCTGGCGGCGCAGCTAAAGTGGGCGTGATTCACCACGATCACGAGATAATTTCTGCACTTCCCCCACAGAATTAGTTTTTGTGGCGCTCAACCTCCCCGATTTCCCCTGGGACTCTCTGGAGCCCTACCGGGCTGAGGCTCGGAAGCACCCGGGTGGTGTGATTGATCTCTCGGTGGGCTCTCCAGTGGATGCAACTCCTGAGGTGGTGGCCTCTGCTCTCGCACACGCGACCCAGGCGCCGAGCTATCCGCTGACCGCGGGAAGTGAAACACTTCGTGCGGACATGGCGTCGTGGTGGGAGCACCAACGCGGCACTGGTCCATTAGGACTCGATCAAGTATTTCCCTCTATCGGCTCGAAAGAAATGGTGGGTTTGTTGCCTACGTTGTTGGGAGTTACGGCCGCAGATGTGATGGTGGTACCACGCATCGCTTATCCCACCTATGCCATAGGAGCTGCAGTGGTCGGGGCCACGGTGGTCAGGGAGGATGACCCAAGCCGTTGGCCAGAAGGCGCGAAGCTAATTTGGATTAATTCCCCTAGTAATCCCACGGGCGAGGTTCGCGACCTTGAGTATTTGCGCGCTGCCGTTTCGCGAGCGAGGGACATTGGCGCCGTGCTTGCCAGTGATGAGTGTTATGCCCAGTTGGTATGGGACGTGAGTTCGTCTCCGTCACTGCTTGATGAGCGTGTTACCGAGGGGGATCAGACGGGTCTGTTGGCTCTCTATTCGATGAGTAAGCAATCCAATCTGGCTGGGTATCGAGCCGCCTTAGTCGCAGGCGGGAGTGCTCTCATGGCCGAGTTATTGCTTGCTCGCAAACACGTGGGGTTGATTGTTCCCTCTCCCATTCAAGCCGCGCTCTCGGCAGCGCTGAGTGATCAAGAACACGTGGACGTGCAGAGAGAAAAATACCGTCGTCGACGAGAGGTGTTACTGCCGGCGTTGCACAAAGCTGGTTTTCGTCTTGATCACAGCGAAGCTGGGCTTTATTTATGGGCGACACGCTTCGAAGATTCTGCGGCAACGCTGGCGTGGTTGAGTGAGCGAGGAATATTGGCTGCTCCGGGTACTTTTTATGGCGAGCAAGGATCTCAGCATGTCCGTGTGGCTCTCACGGCGCGCGATGACGCAATATCTGAGGCCGCAATGAGGCTCGCAGCCTGATTTTTGTCAGCATTAGACAATCAGGCGGTCAATTTGTTGGGAGTCTCAGCTAGAGCCTCGAGAGTCCTCTAAGCTGTAGAGGATGTCGTGGCGAAGGAGGCTTTCATGACCGACTCACCAGACAGTGTTTCCCTCGATTATCCCGGCGGAAATGCCCAGTTCCCGATCGTTCGCTCGGTGGATGGCGCCTCCAGTATTGATTTTTCGAGCCTGTCCAAACAAACGGGGTACAACGCGTTGGACCATGGGTTTGTGAATACCGCGGCCACTTCGAGCGGTATTACCTTCATTGATGGCGATCAGGGCATTCTTCGATACCGGGGCTATTCCATCGACGACGTGGCAGAGAATTCCACCTTCTTAGAAGTCGCCTGGTTGCTGATTTATGGTGAACTGCCCTCGCGCGATGAGCTTCACGAATTTGATGACCGTATCCGTCACCACACCCTCTTGCACGAAGACCTCAAGCGGCTTTTTGATGCGCTTCCCCATAATGCGCACCCCATGTCGGTGTTGTCCTCCGCAGTAAGCGCCATGTCGACCTATTACGGGGATTCGTTGAGCGTGCACGACCCCGAGCAAATTGAGCTTTCCACCATCCGACTTCTCGCTAAATTGCCCGTGATTGCTGCGTATGCGCACAAGAAGAGCATTGGTCAAGCCCTTCTCTACCCCGATAACTCCCGCGGGTTTGTAGAGAACTTCCTGTGGCTGAATTTTGGCCTACGGGCAGAGCCCTATGTGGCAAATCCAGTGCTGATCAAGGCTTTGGATCGTTTGCTCATCCTCCATGAAGATCATGAACAAAATGCCTCCACTTCCACTGTTCGCATGGTGGGATCCACTGAGGCCAATCTTTTTGCCTCCGTGTCTGCCGGCATTAATGCGCTTTCCGGTCCACTTCACGGTGGGGCGAATGAAGCAGTGTTGTCCATGCTGGCTGAAATCAAAGAATCAGGTGAAGGAGTTCACCGGTTTGTTGAGAGGGTTAAGCGCAAAGAAGATGGTGTTCGCCTGATGGGCTTTGGACACCGCATTTACAAGAATTATGACCCCAGAGCACGTTTAGTGAAGGAAAGCGCGGATGAAGTTCTGGGCCAACTGGGCATCCACGACGAGCTCTTAGGAATAGCAAAAGAGCTCGAGGAAATTGCCTTAGCCGATGACTATTTCATCGAGCGCAAGCTCTACCCCAACGTGGACTTCTACACGGGTGTGATTTACAAGGCCATGGGTTTTCCCACCAGGATGTTTACCGTGCTCTTTGC
>JAFMKX010000072.1 GCA_017852615.1 Pontimonas sp.
TTTGCCGCCGAGAGCTTTGCCCCAGCTGATGTGAGGCTTGGCGCATCGGGAATTGTCGCTCCGCTGACGAACAGTGGTGTGTATCAAGCCACGTTGTTGTATCTGCACAGCGTGGGGGAAGGAAACCTCAGTGAAGTGCGCCTTGATCGAGCGATTACCCCGGATGGCCGGAGGGCTGAAGTTACTATTTCTACCTTGTGGTCACCGCCGATAGTGTCTGATTTTCTCCCCTCGATGGTGCGCCTCTCAGTCACCGCTCAATCCCAAGTATTTATTCAATAAGGTCATTCTCGGAATCCCTGGAGGTTGGTCTGGCACCCTGGGGCCATGAGTGAAATTTCTGGCGCATCGATTCTTCTTGTGGGCGCATCCGGTGGACTTGGCCGCGAGCTTGCTAAGGGCCTCCATGAGAGAGGTGCGCGTCTTACTCTCGGATCGAGACATTCCTCCGCTCTTGAGGCTTTAGGTGTCCCTGGTGCTCACGCGGTGGGAGATGTTACTCAGCCGGGCGTTCCCGAGGCGTATGTCGCTGCAGCATTGCAAGCCCATCAGGGACTCGATGGCGTGATTTTTGCCGCGGGTGCCGTGGCGTTTGGTTCTGTGACAGATCTCAGTGATGAAGTTTTGGATGACTTGTGGAGGGTTAACACCCGGGCATGGATGAGTGTGGTGAGGGCAGCAACACCAGCGCTTGCCGAAAGTGCGACAGCGGGGAGGGCGCCCTTTGGCGTCACCCTCAGCGGAGTGGTGGCCGAATCTCCCACCGCAGGAATCGCTGCGTATTCGGCAGTGAAATCAGCACTTCACAGTTTTGGGATCGCGGCGGGCCGAGAACTTCGCCGCCAAGGAATTCGCTTGATTGACGCGAGGCCAGGTCACACCGAAACCGAGCTTTCCCGGCATCCCCTTGCGGGAGCCACCCCAGTCTTTCCGGCAGGTCTTAGTCCCGCGGTTGTCGCCCGGCGCATCATCGAGGCAATCGAGAACGATGAGAAGGACCTTCCCAGTACGAGCTTCGCAGGCCTTAGCTAGTATGAAAGGCCTATGAGTGAACTTGATGTTTCTGCACGGATAGGCGCACTTCGGTCCACTTTTTCGACCATTGAAGCGGTCTTGGACCCCCAGCGTCTCGCGGCTGAGATCGAAAAGCTGTCTGCTCAAGCATCACTGCCTGATTTGTGGGATGACCCTGACAAAGCGCAGGTGACGACTAGTGCCCTGAGCCACCGTCAAAGCGAATTGGCAAAAATCACCGATGTTGCCGCTCGACTGGCAGATTTAGATGTGCTGGTGGATATGGCGCAGGAAGCAGGGGATTCGGACTCCCAGGCAGAAGTGATTGCCGAACTATCCCAACTAGAAAGCGAAGTGGGTGAATTAGAGGTTCAAACCCTGTTGGATGGCGAATATGACGCGCTCCCGGCGGTCATCACGATTCGAGCCGGTGCGGGGGGAGTGGACGCCGCAGATTTTGCCGAGATGCTGCTGCGAATGTATGTGCGCTGGGCCGAAGCGCATGGGTTTAGCTCGAGTGTGTTGGATACCAGTTACGCGGAGGAAGCAGGGATCAAGAGCGCGACAGTACAGATCGATGCTCCCTATGCCTTTGGCACTCTCAGTATTGAAGCGGGAACACACCGGTTAGTGCGCATGAGCCCGTTCAACTCTGCGGGTAAACGCCAAACGTCTTTTGCTGCTGTGGAAGTAGTGCCCCTGATGGAAGAAGCCACGGAGGTGGACATTCCTGAAGGGGATCTTCGCGTCGATGTTTTTCGATCGTCCGGTCCTGGTGGGCAATCCGTGAACACCACGGATTCAGCGGTTCGACTGACCCACATTCCCACGGGGATTGTGGTGAGCTGCCAAAACGAAAAAAGCCAGATCCAAAACCGTGCTGCCGCGCTTCGCGTGCTCAAAAGCCGGCTTCTTCTCGTGCAGCGCGAGGAAGAAATGGCGAAGAAGAAAGAGCTTGCTGGCACCATTACCGCGAGCTGGGGCGATCAAATGCGGAGCTATGTTCTGGCGCCCTATCAAATGGTGAAAGATTTGAGATCCAACTACGAAGTAAACAACCCCAGCGCGGTTTTTGACGGTGATTTAGACGGATTTATCCAAGCGGGCATCCGTTGGCGCAAGTCTGCCCAACGAGTGTCGTAGGGGCGTTTCGTCACCGCTGGATTCTAGGCTGGGCACGCCATGATTCTCTTTGATGACGTCTCCAAAATGTATCGGGGTGCACCCAAGCCTGCCCTGAGCAATGTCAGCATCAATATTGGTGCCGGGGAGTTCGTTTTCATGGTGGGGGCCTCTGGTTCTGGTAAGTCCAGTTTCTTGCGCCTCATTTTGAAAGAGGAGCGCCCCTCAGCAGGCAATGTTCACGTGCTGGGCCAAGATTTGCGCAGGATTCCCAGCCGTAAAGTGCCGCTTTTTCGCCGAAGCTTGGGCGTGGTGTTTCAAGATTTCCGTTTGCTTCCTCAAAAGACCGTTTTCGATAATGTCGCGTTCACGCTCCGCGTGATCGGTAAGAGTTCGGGTTTTATTCACGATGCGGTGCCCGATATTTTGCAAACAGTCGGGTTGGCCCAGAAAGCCAAAAACTACCCTCATGAGCTCTCCGGTGGAGAGCAACAGCGGGTGGCCATTGCCAGGGCTGCCGTGAACAAACCAGCCATCATGCTCTGTGATGAGCCCACCGGAAACCTGGACCCCGCCACGAGTGCTGGCATTATGAACGTCCTGTCTCGGATTAATGCCTCGGGTACCACCGTGATTATGGCGACCCATGATTCAGGGATTGTGAACCAAATGCAGCGCCGAGTAGTCGAGATTTCTGCCGGACGGATTGTTCGGGATGAAAATGAGGGTGGTTATGCCACCACCACTATTCCCTTGGGAGAGCTCGATACGGCCCCCATTCCTGTCATCACCGAGGAGAACAGCACGGTGGCCGAACCCACTCCGCTGCGCTCGAAGTCGTCCTCGGACCCTGACGAAATTGCGTCCCCCTTCCCCTGGGAGCTCCGGGCGTGAATTTAGGCTTTGTCCTTCGTGAGGTTGCTGCCGGCCTTAGTCGAAATCTTTCGATGGTCGTCTCCATCGTCCTGGTCACTTTTATCTCCCTGACCTTTGTGGGAACCGCGATTCTTTTGCAGTCCCAAATTAATCAGATGAAGAGCTACTGGTTTGATCGAGCTCAGGTCGCGATTTATATGTGTACCGATTTCTCCACACTCGGTGGCTGTGATCAGTTGGCGGCAAGCCCCGATCAAAAGCTCGCCATAGAACAGCGCCTCACATCGGCAACCTTGGCCCCGTATGTTGACCGTTTCTATTTCGAAGACCGTGATCAGGCCTATGCCAACTTCCAGGAACAATTCAAGGACAGCGCTGTGGTGGATTTGGTCTCTCCCGAGCTACTCCCAGAAACATTTTGGGTCAATCTAGTCGACCCCCAGCAGAGCGATCTTATTTTTGAAGCGATCTCAGGACTGCCCGGCGTGGAGAGTGTGATTGACCAGCGAAGCTATCTTGACCAGATTTTCGCCCTGCTCAATGCCGGCAGCCTCACTGCTGTTGCTGTTGCCTCCTTAATGTTGTTGGCAGCGGCACTGCTCATTGCTACAACAATTCGACTGAGCGCATTTTCACGACGGCGTGAATTAGCCATAATGCGTTTGGTGGGAGCCTCTAATCGTTTTATCCAAACCCCCTTTGTCTTGGAAGGTCTTGTAGCCGCCACTCTTGGTGCAGCGCTGGCTTCTGCCGCCGTGTGGGGGATTGTGACGTTTTTTGTTCAGGGTTACCTCACTGAAGCACTACCCAGCACTGTCTTCGTCACGGCATCGGATGCCTTTGCCGCTATGCCATTCCTGTTTATGACCGGAATTGGTCTTGCCGTGTTGGCCTCCTATGTTTCTATTACCCGGTATCTGCGGGCTTAGAGCCGCACCTCCACCAGGGCTAAGAAATACCGCCCGTAGCCTCGCAATAGCCGAGCGCTAGACTGTGGGGCTGGCAAGCCCAGAGTTTAGGGACCCACAGAAACGTACCCAGGCACATCGAGGAGGTGGCACCATGGCGAGAGAATCGGGCGAAAAAGTGGTCGCCACCAATCGCAAAGCGCGTTTTGATTACCACATTGAAGACACGTATGAAGCGGGAATTGTCCTGACCGGTACCGAGGTTAAGTCACTGCGCCAAGGTCGTGCTTCACTCGTGGATGCCTATGCGACCGTCGAGGGTCATGAAGCCTGGCTGGAGGGTGTTCATATCCCCGAATACAACGAAGGCACGTGGACCAATCACCCTCCGAGGCGTAAACGCAAGCTCTTGCTTCACAAAGAACAAATCGCGAAACTAGCCCATCGCATTACTGCCGGTGGCTACACCCTGGTTCCGTTGAGGCTGTATTTTCTCGATGGCAAAGCCAAAGTGGAGATTGCGGTAGCAAAGGGTAAAAAGGAATACGACAAGCGACAGACTTTGCGAAAGAAACAAGATGATCGTGAGGCTCAACGGGCCATGTCTCACCGGAAGAATCTCGGCGACTAGGCCACCACAATCATCTAGCTAGTTCATAGGACCTGGCTTTATAGTGGGGGAGTACCTTCGCGGTATTAGCTTCTCCTCAATTCCACAGCGCACCACCTACATGCTTCCCTCAGATACTGAGGTTGGCAATCATGGGGATGATCGGTTTCGACATTACTTGTGATTCCATAGGGAAGCGGGCCGAGAATGCAGAGTTATCTCGTAAACGTCCTCTGCACACTATAGGTGCCAATACAAAGCGCACCGACTTCGCTCTCGCTGCCTAAGCAGCGGACA
>JAFMKX010000073.1:0-1906 GCA_017852615.1 Pontimonas sp.
CGCACCAACAAGGACTTGCCTCCTCAGGTGGGTGTTGTGGTTGCCTACAGCGGAGACGACGCGGAAACAGCGCGCAGCGTTGCTCAGCACATCTCGTTTGCTGACCCCCAGTACCTCTCTCGTGACGATGTGCCCGCTGAGGCTGTCGAGAGCGAGCGACGTATTGTCGAAGAAATCAGCAAGAGCGAAGGCAAGCCTGAAGCGGCTCTGCCCAAGATTGTGGAAGGTCGCCTCGGTGCCTTCTTCAAGCAGGTGGCGTTGCTCGAGCAGGATTATGCGCGGGACAACAAGCTTCAGATCAAGCAGGTTCTGGAACAAGCTGGCTTGAGTGTCAACGGCTTTGCTCGTTTTAGAGTGGGCTCTTAGCACTACGACACTGTCATTCGGCGTGGCCGGGCGTTTCTTAGCCCGGTACGCTGGATGAGCTGTGGAAAGGTTGCGATATGGCTACTCGGAAAAGACGCGTACTACTCAAACTCTCCGGTGAAGCATTTGGCGGCGGTCAATTGGGTGTTAACCCCGATGTCGTGGCCCAGATTGCCCGAGAAATCGCCGAAGGCGCCAAGCACGCTGAAGTAGCAATCGTGGTCGGTGGAGGTAACTTCTTCCGGGGCGCCGAACTCTCCCAGCGCGGAATGGACCGTCGCCGAGCGGACTACATGGGAATGCTCGGCACCGTGATGAATGCTCTGGCGCTTCAGGATTTCTTGGAACAAGCCGGTGCGCAGGTTCGCGTGCAGTCTGCGATTTCGATGACCCAGGTCGCCGAGCCCTATATTCCTCTGCGCGCTATTCGTCATCTGGAAAAGGGCCGCGTTGTGGTCTTTGGCGCGGGTGCTGGTTTGCCCTATTTCTCGACCGACACGGTGGCAGCGCAGCGCGCTCTGGAGGTGTTAGCCGATGAGGTTTTGGTCGCAAAGAATGGTGTGGACGGGGTGTATTCCACTGACCCCAAGAAAGACCCCTCCGCAACGAGATATGACACCCTGAGCTATCAAGACGCGTTAGTCGCTGGATTGAAAGTGGTGGATTCCACCGCCTTTAGCCTGTGTATGGATAACAAGATGCCAATGATGGTGTTTGGTATGGAGCCAGCAGGAAATGTGACCAAGGCCATCGTGGGCGATCGCATCGGAACGGTTCTTTCCTAAACACGCGGCGAAGTAGACTAAGCAAGGATGGGAGAACACCATGATTGCTGACGTATTGGCGGAGTGTAAAGAAAAGATGGCTAAGGCCGTCGATGTGGTGCACGATGATTTTCAGACGGTGCGCACCGGGCGAGCTAACCCTGCCCTGTTCCAAAAAATCATGGTCGACTATTACGGTCAGCCCACTCCACTGGCGCAACTAGCGGGGATGCAGAACATTGAGGCGCGCACCCTGGTGGTAACCCCCTATGACAAGAGTGCGTTGAAAGAAATCGAAAAAGCGATTACGAACTTTCCTGCCCTCGATGCCAGCCCCACCAATGATGGGGAAGTTATTCGCGTCACCATGCCGGAATTGACCGAAGAGCGCCGCAAGGAATACGTCAAGATCGTCCGACAAAAAGCTGAGGATGGTCGAGTATCGGTTCGCAGCGTGCGCCGGAAGGCAAAAGACGAACTGGATGCTTTGACCTCGGAAGTCGGCGAAGACGAAGTATCGCGCGCGGAAAAAGAACTTGAGAACATCACGAAGACCCATATTGAGGGAATCGACGAAGCCCTGAAGCGGAAAGAAGCAGAACTGCTGGAGATCTAATGAGCACTCCAGCAGGCACTTCCGGGCGCAAAAAGAGCAAGAAAAGCTTTTTACCTTCTCCCGTTACCGAACAACTGGATCACTTGGAATCGGTGGTTCATGATTTTGAGGACCAGGTCCGCGATGTTAATGCCCGCATTGACCAGCGGGCTGGGCGGCC
>JAFMKX010000073.1:2307-4747 GCA_017852615.1 Pontimonas sp.
GTGGGGTTTTGTGGGTCCTGGCAGGTGTCGTGATTGTGGCCAGTGTGGATACCGGCGCCTACGCGACCGGGGTCAGCCTGGGGAAAACCCCTCTTGCGCCAAAAATTTCGCCCAAAAAGACCTGGGAAGGATTCGCTGGCTCGAGTGCTGCTGCTCTGATTTCCGGTGGGCTCCTGGGCTTTTTCCTCCTCGACGTGGGTGTCTGGGTGGGATTGCTTCTCGGGCTCGTACTCTTAGGATCTGCCACGCTGGGGGATCTCGTGGAGTCACTGATTAAGCGAGACCTTGAAATCAAAGATATTTCGTCGTGGTTGCCCGGTCACGGTGGTTTCTTGGATCGACTGGATTCCATGTTGCCCTCGATGGCGATGTTGTTTGTGATGTTTCAAATATTCGCCACCTAGCCAGTCCACCGCGGTTTTTGCCTCTTCGCTGGCACAATAGTCACGTGGATAGTCCCTTCCCCTTAGCCGATAAAGGTATGCCTGGATATGACCCTGAGGTGGTCCAGGAGTTTCTCGAGCGTGCCAAGCGGGTGTTCGAGGGCGCCGAAGACGGTCTTACCTCGGCTGATATTCGCCACAAAGTGTTCCCCCTGGTGAGCAAAGAAGGTTTTGCTACCAAAGATGTTGATGAGGCCCTGTGGCGACTTGAAGAAGCTTTCGCGGATAAAGAGCGATTAAGCGAAACCGAGGCCGTGGGGGAAGAGAACTATTACAAGGATGTTCGCGAGCGCGCCCAAGAGATTCTTGACCGCGCAGCGAGACCGGCCAAGCTGAAATTTCGCACGACGTCCCTTCTTCGCCCCGGGTATCACGTCGGCGACGTGGATGCCCTGTGTGATCAAGTAGCGAGCTACTTCCAGCAAAACCAATCACTCTCGGTCTCGGCCGTGAGACGCGCCTTGCTTCGTACCTCTCTGGGGGGATATGACGAGGCCCAGGTGGATGCCCTGTTGGATGACACTATTTCGGTGATGTTGGCCGTTCGATAGCCAGCACGTGCCCAGAGTGCCTGACTTAGACTGTTCTCGTTGTGAACAACCTTGAGCGTCTGCGCCTGCGTCGGCCCCCGGTGACCGCCGCGCCCTCGCCGAGACGCGTCACCCCCGTGGTGGCCATTCTTGCCGTCGCTGCTTTCGTAGCACTTCCTCTGGCGGGCACTTCGCCATCCCTCGACCCCGCCGGATATGCGCAAGTGGCTGCAAACAAGCAAAACCTCATGATCACTAGCTCGGCAACTAACCTCAATCGCGAAGAGTTCGGTGTCAGCGGCGGTTGGGGCTCTGCTCCGGCTGCGGGTAATTTCGACCCCGGCACCTCCCAGGCAATTGCCCAGGATTTGGTTCTGGATAGGGGCTGGAATGCCGGTGAATTTTCCTGCTTGGTAGCTCTGTGGAACAAAGAATCGCAGTGGAATCACGGTGCGATGAATCCATCCTCAGGAGCCTATGGAATTCCTCAAGCGTTACCCGGCGACAAAATGGCCAGTGCCGGTGCTGACTGGGCTACCAATCCGGCTACTCAAATTAGGTGGGGATTGGGATATATCGATGCCCGATACGGTTCCCCCTGCGCAGCCTGGGGTCATTCGCAACAGAAGAATTGGTACTAGGCATGCCTCGCAGTAATCGCCCCAAAAATAATCGTTCCCGAGGCAGAGGGCGTGAGGAGCCCGAAGCTCTTGATATGGATCGCCTGACCACAGGGTTTCGTCGAACCGAAAGCAAACGGGGCTATACCTACACAGTCCAGCCGATTAGCGAAAAAAATGCGCAAAAGACCTACACCTGCCCCGGGTGTCACCTCAGCGTGGACGTGGGTGTTGCCCATCTTGTGGCGTGGCGAAATGACGGAATTATGGGCGAAGAACGCGATGTCTCTGAGCGACGCCACTGGCACAAACACTGCTGGAGGATCTACTAATGCTGATTACCTCTACGACCGTTCTTCCCGCAACCCGTACCGAGGTGAGTTTTCGCACCTCTGATGGCCTCACTCTGGTGGGGGAGCTCTCGATACCAGAGCACCACCCGCCGGTGGCCACCGCGCTGTTTCTACACCCCTTGCCCACAGCAGGTGGCTTCATGGATTCCCATGTGATTCGAAAAGCAGCGTGGCGATTACCAGCGCTTGCGGATATCGCTGTACTGCGGTTCAACTTTCGGGGGGTGAGCTCACCCCGGGGAACGTCGGAGGGAACTTTCGGCGAGGGGATTGAGGAAGCTCATGACCTGGTTGCCGCACTAGATTTTGTCCAGGCTCAAGGGCTGCCAGCCCCGTGGCTCATCGGCTGGTCCTTTGGCACCGAAGTGATTCTCAAACACGCTCGTGCCCTGGTCGATCGCATTTCAGGGGTTCTGTTGCTCTCGCCCCCGCTGCATCGAGCAACGGATCGCGACGTCGCCGCGTGGTCCGATGTCAGCGTTCCTGTGGTGGCC
>JAFMKX010000011.1 GCA_017852615.1 Pontimonas sp.
AAGACAGTCCCCACACCCCAACCCATCACCTCTCGGGCTGCCTCGACAACATCGCCGAGTGTGTAGAGAGAGCGCCCCACGCATTCTGCTAGCTCTGGCGCATTGGGCTTGATGACGTCGGGCAATCCGGCAGCGGCGGCACGGCGCAGAGCTTCCCCGGAAGTGTCCACCGCGATGGAACAGCCCGCAGCCCGAGCCTGGGAAATAACCTCAGCCCATTCCAGTGACGAGGAATCGGTCACAGCTGGCATGGTGCCGGCGATGAGAAGCCATGTGGGTGAGTGCTCCCGCACGCACGCCAGCGTGGTGTCTTGAAGGGACTGCCACTGTGAAGGACTCAACGCTGGTGGGAATTCGTTAATCTTCGTTGTGCGGCCATCGTCCTCGGCGAGGGTAATCGAAATGCGAACCGGCGCCTCCATCGGGCTTGCCACGATCATCGAATCGCCGGAGAGGCTCTGCTCGTCGTGCGAGGACAGGGGAACGACGGCGAGGGATGCCACATCGCCGATCGCCAGCGCCCGAGAGACATTAACGCCTTTGCCAGCAAACTCCGAAGTGACCGTGTGGGCACGGTGGACTTCACCCAGGCTCAGGCTGTGGAGTTGGTAGGTGCGATCGAGAGACGGTGCAGGTGTCACCGTAATGACCTGTGTTGGCTTTTTCACGCGTCCTACTGTGGCACAGCTCCGGAGAAAAATACTGTTCACCCCGTGTTCACCATCTGTCAGTGCCACCGTCACGTGACCTCGCGAGATTATCCATGGCACGAAAGTGCCACTATCAATTCCCTAAAACCAAGGATGGGTATACACACAATGATCACTCGTACAAAGAGTCTCGCTGGTGTTGCACTTCTCGCCTCTGCTGCATTTGTGCTCACCGCATGTGCTGCAACCGAGGAAGCTGCAATGGATGAGACAAACACTGCCGGGGCGGAAGCTAATTCTTCCCTCAGCGGAACACTTGTTGGTGCTGGTGCGTCTTCTCAGGGCAGCGCCCAGGAAGCCTGGGTTGCCGGTTTCCAGACCGCAAACCCTGACGTCACTGTTACCTACGACCCCATCGGTTCCGGTGGAGGACGAGAGACCTTCCAGAGCGGGGCTTCCTCGTTTGCTGGTTCGGACCGTGCATTCAAGGTAGATGAAATCACCGAAGGACCTTTTGGTTCTTGTGTTGAAGAAGCCGGCATTTGGGAAATTCCTGCCTACATTTCCCCCATCGCCATCATCTTCAACTTGGAGGGAATCTCCTCGTTGAACCTCGATGCTGACACTTTGGCTCAAATCTTCACTGGTGAGATCACCAACTGGAATGATGCAGCCATTGCTTCCCAGAACGCTGGCGTAGATCTTCCTGACCTCGCCATCACCGCGGTTCACCGCTCTGACGAGTCCGGCACCACGGCTAACTTCACTGACTACATGTCGAAGGCTTCCACGGACTTCTGGTTGCTTGCTGGCGAAAACGCTGGCTCCTTCGAAGCATGGCCAGCTGAGTGGGGCGGCGAGGGTGCACCTCAGACCTCCGGTGTCGTCGATGCTGTCACTAACGGAACCGGCACCATCGGTTACGCAGATGCCTCTCGCGCTGGTTCTCTCGGAACCGTGTCGGTCAAGGTCGGCTCGGAGTACGTGCCATACAGCGCCGAAGCTGCCGCCAAGATCGTGGACGCATCACCTGCTGCCAACCCTGGCGAGCGTGGCGATAACGACCTCGCTATCGAGCTCGACCGTGCTACCGAAGCATCGGGTACCTACCCCATCGTTTTGGTCAGCTACCTCATTGGTTGCAACGACTACGCCGATGACAGCGTCGTGGACCTGGTCAAGGGCTACGTCAGCTATGTGGTGAGCGAAGAAGGCCAGCTGGCTGCTCAGGCGAATGCGGGCAACGCCCCCATCTCGGCTGACTCTCGCGCCAAGGCCGAAGCGATTCTCGCTTCTATCAAGTAAGTAGGTGAAGCGGGTGACGGTCCGGTTGTCTAAGCCGGGCCGTCACCCTCTACACTCCCTACATAGGGTTATCGTTTTCCTACCTCCACGCCACAGACATCCTGACAAAATATCTAGACGAGAGGCGCTGACATGGCAGAACACCAGGGGCGCATAAGCTCCCCCGCGAGTTCTGCCAAAGGTCGAGTTAAGGAACGCCCCGGAGATCGGATTTTCTCCGGCTCAGCCCGCACGGCGGGTATTTTCATTCTGGCTACCTTGGCAGCTGTTTCGGGTTTTCTCATGCTCGAAGGCCTGCCGGCCATCACGGCAGACCCGAATGACATTTCTCTCTTAGATGGTCAATCTTTTTGGTCGTGGGTCTTTCCTCTGGTCTTTGGAACACTCTGGGCTGCGACTCTTGCGCTCATCGCCGCTATTCCGGTGTCGATTGGTATTGCACTCTTTATCTCGCACTACGCTCCTCGCCGGATCGCAGCTCCCCTGGGATACCTCGTGGATCTCTTGGCAGCAGTTCCCTCCGTGGTCTATGGCCTCTGGGGCGGAGTCGTCTTGGCACCAGCGATTCAGCCGAGCTATACCTGGCTCGCGGAGAACCTCAGTTTTATCCCCTTCTTCGCCGGACCTGCCTCAGGAACCGGGCGAACGATTTTGACCGCGGCGATTGTGTTGGCCGTGATGGTTTTGCCCATCATCACCGCCGTGTCCCGGGAAGTATTTCTTCAAACCCCGAGCCTGTATGAGGAGGCGTCGCTTGCCTTGGGCTCCACGAAATGGGAAATGATTCGCACCGTGGTGTTGCCAGTGGGCCGGGGAGGAATTATCTCCGCGGCCATGTTGGGTTTAGGCCGCGCCTTGGGTGAGACACTCGCGGTGGCGATGGTGCTCTCGGCAACGGGTGTGATCTCTCTCAACCTCATTAGTTCGGTCAACCCCTCCACCATTGCTGCCAATGTGGCTCTGAGCTTTCCTGAGGCATATGGGCTCAACGTCAATGTGTTGATTGCCTCGGGGCTGATTCTTTTTGCGATCACCTTGGTGGTCAACATCGGTGCCCGCTGGATTGTGGATCGACGCAAAGATTTCTCGGGGGCCAACTAATGACCAGTGTTCTCCCCTCGGGAATCTCGAAAGCAAATGTTTTTGCTTCGGGTAAGTTGCCTTCCTATGCGCCAGGGCTCACCCTGATTGCTTCGGTTCTGGCTGCTTGGTCACTCTTTTCTTTCTTCCGCCCCGACGACGAGGAATACACCATCAGCCTGGTGCTGGTGGTCATCGTAGGGTTGATAATTTTTGGCCTGGCCTTGTTCTCCCTGTCCTATCGCGTGGAGGGGTCTCGCCGTGCTGTCGATCGCCTCGCCACGCTGTTGGTAACGCTGGCCTTTTTCCTCGCTTTGACCCCCTTGATTTCGCTGATCATCACGGTCGTCTCCAAAGGTGTCATTCGATTCGATGGTGACTTCTTCACCCTGTCGATGAGAAATGTTGTGGGAGCCGGTGGCGGCGCTGCTCACGCCGTGTTGGGCACCGTCATCATGACCCTTGCGGCCAGTCTGATTTCTGTGCCCGTGGGGCTGCTGACCTCGATTTATATTGTGGAATATGGCGCAGGAAAGCGTCTGACCCGATGGATCACCTTCTTTGTTGATGTGATGACGGGCATTCCCTCCATCGTTGCTGGGTTGTTTGCCTACGCCCTGTTCGAAATTCTGCTGGGACCGGGAACCAGGGTGGGAATATCTGGGTCTGTTGCCCTCTCGGTCTTGATGATTCCCATCGTGGTCCGATCCAGTGAAGAAATGTTGCGATTGGTTCCCAACGAGCTGCGCGAAGCGGCCTACGCCTTGGGAGTCCCCAAATGGCTGACCATCCTCAAGGTGGTCTTGCCCACGGCTATCGCGGGAATCACCACCGGCATCATGCTCGCTATTGCCCGCGTGATGGGTGAAACGGCCCCCCTGCTCATTGCCGCTGGGTTTTCCAATGACTTCAACTTCAATCTCTTTGGCGAGCGCATGCAGAGCCTGCCCAACTTTGTTTATTACTCCTATGTTGCTCAGGGTTCTGTTCCCGAGGCCTACCTCGATAGAGCGTGGGCAGGAGCCTTGACCCTGATCCTGATTGTGATGGTGCTCAACCTCGGCGCCCGACTCATTGCCCGCTTTTTTGCCCCGAAGCTCAGCCGATAGGAAGCCATATGTCGAAGCGAATCGAAATCAAGAACCTCAACGCCTACTACAGCAAGTTCCTTGCTGTGGAGGATGTCAACATGGTCATTGAGCCCCGAAGCGTCACCGCCTTCATCGGCCCCTCGGGGTGTGGCAAGTCCACCTTGATCCGCACCCTCAACCGCATGCACGAAGTCATCCCCGGCGCTTATGTCGATGGAGAAGTGTTAGTTGATGGGGATGACCTGTATGCACCCGGTGTTGACCCCGTTATGGTGCGTCGCGAAGTGGGCATGGTTTTTCAGCGACCCAATCCTTTTCCCACGATGTCTATTCGCGACAACGTGTTAGCAGGGGTGAAGCTCAACAACCGTCGGATTTCTAAATCAGACGGTGATGATCTTGTCGAGAAATCTCTGCGGGGTGCCAACCTCTGGGAAGAAGTTAAAGACCGATTGGATAAGCCTGGATCGGGCATTTCTGGTGGTCAGCAGCAGCGGTTGTGTATTGCTCGAACGATTGCCGTGGAGCCCGAAGTGATTTTGATGGATGAGCCCTGCTCGGCCCTGGACCCGATTTCCACCTTGGCTATTGAGGACCTCATCGAAGAGTTGAAATCGAAATACACCATCGTGATCGTGACTCACAACATGCAACAAGCAAGCCGGGTCAGTGACCGCACCGCATTTTTCAACATTGCGGGCACCGGAATGCCGGGCAAGCTCATCGAATTTGATGACACAGCGAAGATGTTCTCTAACCCCTCTGTCAAAGCAACAGAGGATTATGTCTCGGGAAAGTTTGGATAACTTTCGCTAGAGAAGCAGGCGCCCGTGCGCCTAAGATAGCCCGATGACCAACGACGTTTTTCCGGGAGACCCTACTCTTCGCTCCACCGCAGAAGCGATGGATGCCACTGATCCACTGGCGCCGTTTCGGTCAGAATTTCACCACGGTGATCCCGAGCAGTGCTACCTCGATGGCAATTCATTGGGCAAGTTACCCCTAGCCACCATCGAGTCAGTGGCAAATTTCGTGACCCAGGAATGGGGCTCCGAGCTCGTGGGTGGGTGGTCTCATTGGATTGATGAGGCCCAAGTCGCCGGAGATCTATTGGCCAGGGCAACACTGGGTGCGGGTCCAGGACAAACGTTGGTGTGTGACACCACGTCGGTGAACTTCTACCAGCTGGCCCTGGCAGCAATTGAGGCGCTGCCTGAGCGCTCCACCGTCATTATTGATTCCGCTAATTTCCCAACAGATCGATACATCCTGGAGGGGATTGCCCGAGCGCGTGATCTGAAGCTCATTACTCTCGATACCGATGGCAGTGGCGGGCCTGGATCGGTGAGGGTGCAGGTTCAGAACGAACGCGTCACGGCGGAGGCGCTTGCCCCCTATCTTGATGATTCGGTGGCGCTAGTTACCCTTCAAGCCATTAACTACCGCTCGGGTGCGAGGCCAGAGCTCAAGGAAATTACTGAGGCAGTCAAGAGCGTCGGCGCCTACATGCTTTGGGACTGCTCTCACGCTGGCGGCGCGATCGACCTCGATTTTGATGGCAACGGTATTGACCTAGCGGTGGGGTGTACCTATAAATACGGCAATTCGGGCCCGGGCTCACCCGCTTGGATGTTTGTGCGTCAAAGCGTCCAGGACCAGCTCAGGGTTCCGATTCAGGGATGGTTTGCGCAAGAAGATCAATTCGTGATGGGTCCCTATTTTGAGAAAGCTCAGGGTATCCGAGGCTTCCAAACCGCCAGCCCCTCCATCGTGGGAATCCGGGCCGTTCAAGCAAGCTACGAGATTATTGAACGCGCCGGCATTGCAACAATCGAACGCAAGGCGGCGCTAGGCACGCAGCTCATGATCGCTCTTGTCGATGCGTGGTTGACTCCGCTGGGAGTGACCCTGGGGACCCCCAGGGAGGCGGACCACCGCGGCGGCCACATCATTATTCGCCACCCGGATGCAGAAAAGATTGCCCTAGCGCTTCGAAAAATTGCCAATGTCATTCCTGATTACCGGCAACCCGATGCAATTCGTTTGGCTATTTCTCCCCTTCCCACCTCGTATCAAGAAGTCTGGGATGGGTTTGATCGCCTTCGCGACCTTATGGCGTCAGGGGATTATCACGGCGTTGAGCCAGAAAGCAGCAGAGTGACCTAATGAGTGATGACCACAACAAAGCAGTCACCTATTCCACCTATCTCAAGGTTGACGAGCTCCTTAGCCTTCAACAGCCACTGTCCGATGGTCCTGAACACGATGAATTGCTGTTCATCACCATTCATCAGGTCTATGAACTGTGGTTTGCCCAAATGCTGCACGAGCTCGCTGCGCTGCAGCCCGCGTTGGAAGCAGGCGATACGCATCGCAGCTTGGCGCTTCTGGGACGAGTGCGCACGATTATGAAAACCTGTGTGGCTCAAATTGATGTCTTGGAGACGATGACACCGCTCCAATTCCAGTCGTTTCGATCTCGACTGTCGTCCGCCAGCGGTTTTCAGTCCGCTCAGTTTCGTGAATTAGAAGCCGTTTTGGGTCGTCGCGACCACGCGGGAGAGAAAGCGAAGGAGGGAACCGGAATGAAAATGGCAGAGCACTTGGTTCCTGGCTCTCCTGCGCGACTCAAAGTGGAAGCTGCCATGAGCCGTCGCAGTGTGTGGGATTCCGCCCTTGCCTATTGCTCGGTGCGAGGTCACCAGATGCCCGAGGATGTTCTCTCTCGCGATGTGAGCCTCGGGTGGGAACCCCGAGAGGATGTTCAAGCAGTGTTGGTGACACTCCACACAACGGATCCTGAATCTGCGCTGGTGTGTGAAGCACTCGTGGATCTTGATGAAGGCTTGGGTGAATGGCGCTACCGCCACGTGAAAATGGTCGAGCGAACTCTGGGTAAAAAGATTGGCACGGGCGGTTCCAGTGGAGTGGGGTATCTCATATCCACTTTGTTCAACCCGTTTTTCCCCGACCTGTGGGCCATGCGCAGCGCCATTTAGTGGTGGTGCTGAGCTGTCGCATTCCTAGAAAAAAGTGAACGCCGTGACGGCGGCGTGTAGTCGCAGGTATCTCCTGCGCAACGCGAAGGCTTTGTCCTGCGCACCAGGGTGAAGAGGTAACACCCCACACATATCCCCAGCGCGCTCTCGGCGAAAAGTAGGGCGAGGCATACCGAGCAGGCGATCATCATCACACTTGCCTCGAGATTGCCCCAGCCCACGGCTAAGCAGGTGGAAAGAGCCAAAGCGAAGCCCAGGCCCCACGCCCATTTCTTGGGCTCCAGGCTGACCCACTCGGGGCGCTGAGAACGAGTGGCAAGGGCACCCAGGATCATCGACGGCGAAAAGCGATGGTCCAGCCCTAATCGAATCCCCATCTCGAGAAGAAACACGATGGCGAAGCCTTGGAGGGGTTGGGAATCACCGGTGAAAAAAGCCACCGACAGCGCGCTAAATCCGAGAAGAAACAGAAGGCCCGCGCTCGCGCGCACACTGCGTTCATTGACCATGGGTTCATCGGAGTCGAAGCCATTTGTGTCCCCAACGCTGGCGAGATCGGGTTGTGAGGGCATGGACCAACTATACCCCAGGGGGTATAGCGCTACGCACGCCTGTGCCCTGATGGGGGGCCATCGCCTTACGCTAGAGGCATGAGTGTCGTTGCTGTGTCAGAGGAAGTCCGCCATGCCCTGGATCACAACATTCCGGTGGTGGCCCTGGAGTCTACGATCATTGCTCACGGCCTTCCCCGGCCAAGCAACGTAGAAGCTGCTCAGGGCTGGGAAGCTCAGATTCGATCGGGCGGTGGAGTCCCCGCCACCGTGGCCATCATTGACGGGGTTCCCCGGGTGGGCTTGTCGGAGAGTGAACTCGAACTCATCGCCATGACCGAGGTGCCCAAGGCCAGCGTGCGTGATATTCCCATCGTCATGGGCCAGGGGCTTTCCGGGGCTACCACGGTGGCTTCGACAGCGTTTATTGCCCAAGCCGCCGGGGTGCGGGTGTTTGCCACCGGCGGACTCGGTGGAGTCCATCGCGGCGCATCCGAGAGCTTTGATGAATCGGCAGATATTCCCATCCTGGCTACCACTCCCATCACGGTGGTCTCTGCTGGAGTTAAGTCGATTCTCGATATTGGCGCCACGCTCGAGCGTTGCGAAACCTCCAGCATCCCGATTCTGGGATATCAGACCACTACCTTTCCCGCATTTTGGTTGCGAGAAAGCCCCTTTGCTCTGGATTGGCGGGTGGATTCCCCCGAGGAAGTCGCCGCCATCATGTCCTCTCGGGACTCGCTGGGCCTTCGCAGTGGCCTCATTGTGGCCAACCCTGTCCCGGCGGATCAACAATGGGATCCCATCACCCATGATCGAATTCTGGCGCAGGCTTTGCACGAAGCACACGAGGCAGGAATTCGTGGCCACGATGTCACCCCGTTCCTTTTGGCCTTTATCCAACAAAATTCCGCGGGCGAAAGTCTCAAGGTGAACCTTGATTTGGTCACCAACAATGTTGCGGTGGCCTTGGCTATTGCGACCGCGTGGACGAAGCGTTGATGGGTTCTCCCCGGGTCCTCATCGTGGGGGATGTCATGGACGATGTGGTTGCGGTGATTTCGCGACCGCTGCGTCCCGATACGGATACACCGGCGCGAATCGAGCGCACTTCAGGTGGTTCGGCAGCGAACACCGCCGTGTGGTTAGCCCAGGAAAGTGTGGCGGTGGACTTTGTGGGGCGAGTGGGTGCGGCAGATTGTGACCGATTCGCGACGGAATTCCGCTCTGCGGGTGTGAGCCCCTATTTGGAGGCTGATGCCGAGCGCACCACGGGAACCATCGTGATTATTGCCCAGGGGCAATCACGATCCATGGCCACCGACCGGGGGGCCAACGTCGCTCTAGAGCTCTCCGCTATTCCCGAGGATTCCCTTGTGGGGGCATCCTGGTTGCATGTGACCGGCTATAGCTTTTTTCACCATGATCATGCTGAGGTGATGAGCGCTTTTGTCACCGAAGCGGCCCATCGAGGCGTGGGCGTGA
This sequence comes from Pontimonas sp., assembly GCA_017852615.1. Taxonomy (GTDB): domain Bacteria; phylum Actinomycetota; class Actinomycetes; order Actinomycetales; family Microbacteriaceae; genus Pontimonas. Next base: position 9,165 of record JAFMKX010000011.1, read on the forward strand.
TGGTGGATGCGTCGTCATCGGGTTTTCTGGAAGATTTTGGCCCGGAGAGATTTCTTGACCTGATTTCGTCTGCTCGAGTGCTCCGCTGCAACGAGCAAGAGGCCCAAATTCTCAGTGGCAGCGTAGATGTTGATGACGCCATAGCCATGCTGGCCACTCGATTCCCTTCGGTGATTGTCACACGGGGAGCGAAAGGTGCCCTGGTCTGGGAGGACGGAAGTAGTCACCACATCGAGGCACCTCATCTGAGCGTGGTGGATCCCACGGGTGCGGGTGATTCCTTTAACGCGGGGATATTGGCTGGATTAGCTGGTGGAGCATCCATTGTTGCCTCGGCGCAGCGGGCTATTGAGCTCTCTGCGCGATGCGTCACTCAGGTGGGCGCTCGCCCTTAAGTCTGGCAAACGCTTCCAACGCGACTTCCCGACTGGCTTTGAGATCAACAATGGGCTTATCGGGATATGCGTCCGTGCCGATTTCGGGAATCCAACGCTTGATATAGACCTGCTCCGGGTCAAATTTTTCTGCCTGGAGAACGGGGTTAAATACCCGAAAGTAGGGTGCGGCATCCGCGCCACTTCCGGCTACCCATTGCCAACTAGCGGGGTTGTTGGCTTCATCCGCATCCACGAGCGTGTCCCAGAACCACGATTCCCCCACGCGCCAATCCACCAGGAGGTTCTTAATCAAGAACGATGCGGTGACCATCCGAACCCGATTATGCATGTAGCCGGTGTGCCACAGCTCCCGCATTCCGGCATCCACCAGAGGAATGCCGGTGCGGCCTTGGTGCCAGGCTCTCAGCGCTGAAGCCTCGGGCTCTCCCCACGGGAAGCGATCGAATTCCGGCCGAAAATTCGCGGTATCGAGCTCGGGGAAGTGATACAAGATGTTGTACGAGAATTCTCGCCAGCCAATTTCACTGAGGAATTTGGCTTTGTTGGCCTGGGCATCTCCCGGCAGGTTCCTCTCAAGCGCATACCAAATGCTCTGGGGGCTGATTTCACCGCTGCGCAGATGAGGGCTAAGGCGAGACGTCGTGATCGGTCCGGGCTCATCACGGCGGTGATACTCCCGCAAAATGTTCTCGATAAAGTCCTCTAGGCGCGCATGGGCTCCGGCCTCGCCCGGTGTCCACATCTGAGCAATCCCTGCCGACCAATCGGGGGAGTGGGGGGTGAGACTCCAGTTCTCAATCTCGTCGCTGGCTATGCCCGGCACGCACTCGAGGGACGTGGGTGCGGGTAGCGGCAGGCGAGGCGGCTCACTTGCTACGCAGGCCCTCCAAAAAGGGGTAAACACGCGAAAAGGTTTGCCTTCGCCCGTGGCTACGCTCCAGGGTTCAAATAGTAGGTTTCCGCCGAAGCTTTCACAGATGACACCAGCGTTTCGCAGGTGTGTCTTTAGCGCTTGGTCCCCGTCGCGAGATCGGCCATAGCGTCGATTCCAATACACGCCCCCGGCTCCGGTGTGTTCCACCAAGGCAGTGATGATGTCGTGGGCTGGACCCTGGCGGAGCACGAGCTGCCCACCCAGAGCCCGAATATCGTTAGCCAAGGACACCAGCGAGTGATGGGTCCACCACGCGCTCGCCCCACCCATAGGACGCATCCCGGGAGAGACGTCATCGTGGATGTAGAGCAACACCATCTGTTGGCCGCGAGCAAGGGCTGCCTGGAGGGCGGGGTTATCGGCCAAACGCAGGTCGTGGCGAAACCACACAATGCTCGGTGAAGCGCTCATGGCACCAGCGTAGAGCGCCTTGCTGGGAGTGATGAGGAGTCTGGCGGAGCAAAGATAAGGGCCGGCCGCTGAGGCGAGCGACCGGCCCTATTTCCCTTGCACCAAGAATGTCTTTCCATCACTCTGTCGAGAGCTGAACCAGCTAACAACTGACGATGATGCGACTATATAACAAAATGGTAACGGCGTCTAGAGCGCCGCGGGGAGCAATCTTTTCGGCGCTAAATCATGTCCGGTGACGGAGCGACGCCGTAGTAAATAGTCACATCGGCATGGCGATCAAAGCGGTACCCCACACCTCGCACCGTGCGGACAATATCTTCATATGCGCCCAATTTGGAGCGAAGCCTGCGAATATGCACATCGATAGTTCGGGAATTCGGGATGTCTTCGTCATCGGCTGCCCAGAGCGCTTCGATGATGGTCTCGCGTTTGACAGTCTGGCCTTCGCGCAGGACCAGGAACTGCAGCAGCGCAAACTCTTTATAGGTCAACGGCGCCATCTCGTCGCCGATTTCCACGCGCTTGCGAGAAATATCAATGACCACTTCATACTCGTTGGTGCTGGAGGCTGGCTTCAGTTTCGCTAAAGCAGCGGGATCATGAAGCGCCATTCGGACAATGTCCAGATCGCGGCCACCGGCCCCTTTCGGAGCAAGTGCGATGGCGGCATGGGTGTGGGTCTCGGGAACCATGGCGTTGAGTGTTGTCTTGAGCTCTGTGACGATGTGCTGCAGGGACACCCCTGCCGCTTTCGCATCATCTTCGGTAATACCCACATAGAGGGCAAAACCTCGCGGTTCGTTAGACGAGGGAGAAGTCATGTGCTGTCGATTCGTTAGGGCCTAAGGCCTGGGATAAGAAGGTGTGGGGTTGATTAGGCACACATTCGACAGCGACACAGAGCCAGGCACGCAGTGAGGTCGTAGCGACCTGTGTTGTCCTGGAGTGTCATGGCTTGATTATGGCCAGGCAAGGCCCCAGGCGTCAAGTCTTTGTGGCTTAGCCCACGGTTCCATAGAGTCGATCTCCGGCATCGCCCAGGCCCGGCACGATAAATCCGTGCTCGTTGAGTTTCTCATCGAGGGCGCCTAACACGATGGTCACGTCTTTACCATCGAGGGCTTTCTCGATGGCCGCCAGTCCTTCGGGTGCTGCGAGTAAACACACCGCGGTGACATCCCTGGCGCCTTTGGCGAAGACGAAGTTAATGGCTTGCAACAGAGACCCGCCCGTGGCCAGCATCGGATCCAGGACAAAGCACTGACGATCGGCGAGGTCTTCGGGTAGACGCTCGGCATAGACGCTCGGCTGAAGGGTCTCTTCGTTACGCACCATTCCTAAGAAGCCCACCTCAGCACTGGGCAATAACGCCACCATTCCCTCGAGCATCCCCAACCCGGCGCGAAGAATGGGGACCACCACGGGTCGTGGCTGTGCAAGTTTTTTCCCCACCGTCGTGGTCACCGGTGTGACAATCTCTTGGTCTTCGACGCGAATGTGGCGGGTCGCCTCATAGGCCAACAGCGTGACGAGCTCGGAGGTGAGGGCTCGAAAGGTGGGAGAGGGTGTGCTCTTATCCCTCAACAGGCTGAGCTTGTGGGAGATGAGGGGATGATCGGCGACGTGTACCTGCATGCGCTTCACACTACCTGAGGCTCGGGAGCAGAATCGTCTGGATAGTCTGTGTCCATGCGCAGTGATGAAGACCTCATGGCCGATGCGATTGAGCTTGCCCAGACTGCCCTCGCCACGGGAGATGTCCCGGTGGCGGCACTCGTGCTGGACCCCGCGGGGTATGTCATCTCCCAGGGCGTGAATACCAAAGAGCGCGATAGCGACCCCACGGCCCATGCGGAAATAGTGGCCTTGCGAGCAGCGGGCAAAGCCTTAGGTACCGCGAACCTGTCCCAGCACACCCTGGTGGTCACGCTGGAGCCCTGTGTGATGTGTGCCGGCGCTATCGCTCAGGCCCGGATCTCCCGGTTGGTCTTTGGCGCCTGGGATGACAAGGCCGGGGCGGCGGGGAGTAAGCATGATCTGGTGCGCGATCGTTCACTGCCCCACCGGGTGGCGGAAGTCATCGGGGGAATCAGCGAAGCAGAATGTAGGGCCCTGCTGGCTGATTTCTTTGCCGAGAAATAGACCTAGGTCACTACGCCTGGCCACAGCACCGCCAGTGCGAGATCAGTCAAGGCCAAGAACCCGGCGATGTGCAGCAGAGGCAGAAGCTTACGAGGCGAAGCCCCGGTAGGAAACTTCTTCATTTTGGAGTGGCCCACCAGGGCGACTACGAGGATGACCAGTGCCAGTAGCAGTTTGACGCCAATTTTCATGTGGTTGACCGACTCATCGGGGTCCTCGGCCACGCGCATTTCCGCCACAAAGGTCAGGAAGCTACCGGAGAGAAGCTGGAGAAGCGCACCCGTTGCTACCCACCCAAACGAGTAGCCCGAGTGGGATCGCATCTGAACAAGAAACGGCCCCAGAATCATGGCAAGGCCTAAGAAGTGAACGATCAGTCCTAGATTGCGGGCGAGCTCCATGGGGGTGCCTTTCTCTAATCGGATGCTTTGATGACGATGACATCGGTGGCGGGAGCCTCCAAGGCAGGGTCTCGCACCAACTCAGGTTCAATATAGACCTCTACGGTGTCGCCTACGACCTCTCGAACACGCCGCTTGGCGTCATCGAGGGCGTGGGAGAGCACGTACACCTGCAGCGAATCAATCATTTGCACCGTGGCGGCGATGACCCAGTGACCATCGGGTTCGGCCACCACGCTCAAGCGCAAGACGGACTGGGCGTCGGGAGTGTCCATTAGTGCGGCCAGAATCGGACCGCGCTCGGGAAGGGATTCTTGCGATTTCTTTTTTCCACCCATACCGAATACCTCAAAAATCGTTCGTGGCGTCTATGACAGCTTGGCACCAATCTACACTTAGAAGATGAGCACAATTCTTCCTTCGGTGGCAATTTTGGGCACGGGCAATATGGGTGGTGCCATCCTGCGCGGGCTGCTCGCACCAGGAATCGAGGCTGAGAGTATTCGAGTAACCACTCGCAGTGCGGCCTCCGCCCACACCCTCCGAGCCAGCGGGGTGGAAGCGAAGAGCCTCGAAGAAGATAGCGATGCCAATGCATGGGCCCTGGAGACCGCCCGCCTTGTTGTCTTAGGTGTGAAGCCCTATCAAATAGTGGAATTGCTTGGCGAGATTTCTTCCCAGGCCCACCCTGATGCCGTGATGGTGAGTGTGGCGGCGGGAATCACGATTCCTACGATGGAAAAAGTATGGCCAGGAGCCCTCGTGCGGGCTATGCCCAACACGCCCTCGGGGGTGGGTAAAGGCGTGACCGGGATGAGTATTGGCACCACGGTGAGCCCGGAGCAATCCCGCGAGGTGGAAAACCTTTTTGGCACCGTCGGGGAAGTGTTGGTGATTGCGGAGGAGCAGATCAATGCTCTGAGTTCGCTCTCGGGTTCGGGCCCTGCTTATGTGTATTTCTTTATGGAGAAGTTTCTTGAAGTGGCGGGTGAATTGGGCTTTAGTCCAGACCAAGCCGAGGTGATGATTCGAGGAACGTTCGTCGGCGCGCTCGCGTTACTAGAACAATCTGGCCAGGCTCCTCACGAATTGCGTGAGGCCGTAACGAGCCCCCAGGGCACGACCGAAGCGGCCCTTAACGTTTATGCCGCAGCCGATCTGCCCAGCATTATTCGCCAAGCCAGTGCCGCAGCAATCGCTCGAGCACAGGAGCTCGCTGGCGACTAGTTATTTATCCAGCGCTGCGAAAGTTTCAATGTCCTCGTTGGTGCCCGAAACGATAATCAGATCGTGGTTGGTAACCACAGTCTTTTCCGTGGCGTAGGTAAAGGGTTTACCAGGCGACTTAACCCCCACCACGGTGATGTTGTATTTCGAGCGCACCTTGGAATCGGTCAAGGAAAGACCCCGAATGGGCTTGGGTGGATACATCTTCACCAGGGCAAAGTTGTCATCAAAGCGAATGAAGTCAATCATGCGACCCGAGACCAAGTGCGCTACTCGCTCGCCGGCTTCGCGCTCAGGATAAATAACTCGGTGAGCTCCAATACGGGTCAAGATTTTTCCGTGGGATTCACTAATGGCTTTGGCCCAGATTTGGGGAACCTTGAGATCGACCAGGTTGGTGGTAATCAGCACGCTGGCTTCAATAGAGGATCCCGTGGCCACCACGGCGATCGGGAAATCCCGGGCACCAATTTGTTCTAGTGCACTCATATTTCTGGCGTCCAAGACGGCGGTGTGGCGCACGCGCTCAGCCCACTTTTGAACCAAAGCCGGATCCTCGTCAACGGCAAGAACATCGCGTCCTAGCTTGTCGAGTTCTCCGGCGGTGGCGGCGCCGAAGCGTCCTAAACCAATGACTAATACCGGTGCATCATGCGGAATTTTCTCAACCAACGATCGGCCTTTCTTTTGCCCGGCGATATACCGTCTGACGGTGGGTTCCACTCAAAGCAGTCGCCAGCGTCACTGTACCAACACGACCCAGCAGCATGGTGGCGGCTAAGACGTATTTGGCGGCATCGGGCAAATCGTTGGTGGTGAGTCCAGCGCTCAAACCACAGGTGGCAAAGGCAGAGATTACGTCAAAGAGCACGCGCTCCAGCGGTGCGTCCGTGATGCGCAACAGGGCGATGGTGGCGATGGCAACAATGCTCGCTCCCCACAAGACCACGCTCACCGCAAGGCGCACCGTGTCCGAGGGGATGCGACGCTCATAGGCAACGATGTCTTGATCCCCGCGAGATTCCGCAAAGGCGGCGAGGAACAAAATGGCCAAGGTCGTCACTTTGATTCCCCCCGCGGTGGAGGCTGAACCACCACCGACAAACATCAGCATGTCGAGGACTAAGAGGGTGGCTCCACCAAATTCAGAGGTATCCACTGTGTTGAATCCACCAGAGCGCGCCATCATCGAGGTAAACAGCGCGGTCATCGGGCGAACTTCGCCGGGTTGTCCACCGAGTGTGTTCTCGTTGCCCCACTCCAAGACGCCGATCGCGAGGGCGCCCAACACTAACAAAATGGTTGTCGTGGCCAGTGTGAGTTTCGCGTGCACACCCAGGCGGGCGTGGTCCCAGGTGCTGCCCAATCGACGCCGACGCGCGGTGCGAACAGCCCGGGCAATGGCATAGATAACGGGAAAGCCGATACTGCCCAAAAACACACCAATGCCGATGGTGAAGACCATCACAGGGTCGGCAGCAAACGGTGACAGTCCATCGACAAGCGGAACAAAACCGGTGTTCGTGAAAGCGGAAACAGCGAGGTAGCCGCCTTGCCACAACGCAGAGGTGAGGTCCAGGCCCGCAACATAGAGCCTGGGAATAATGATGGCGGCAAGCACCAACTCGATAGCGATCACACTGATGAAGACTGTCTTGAGCAATCCCTTCACGTCACCGAGGCGCATGCCGTGACCCTCTAAGTCATCGCGCTCGTGCAGGCGAGAAGGATCCACATCCCCGGCCATCATTTTTCGCACCGAGAGCCCTAAACGCTTCGAGGCGATAACGGCGAGCAGTGTGGCCAGCGTCATCACTCCCATACCGCCTACCTGCAAGGCGATAAAGATGACCGTGTGGCCAAAGGCCGACCAGTGAGTCGCCATATTCACCACCGTGAGTCCGGTGACACAAATAGCCGATACCGCGGTGAAGAGGGCATCGGCAGGTGCGGTGGCTACCCCGGAAGCGGACGCCTGAGGCAGCATTAACAGGGTCGCTGTGATGGTCACTAAGACGAGAAAAACAACCACGGTCAACGTGGCTGCTTGCCCTCCCAGGACGCCTTGAAGCAGAGCAAGAAACCGGCCAAATCCCCGAGGGGTTTGATAACGGTTCAGGCGCTGCTGCGATGCAGAGCGTCTCCTGGTCATGCCAGCAACGCGCCGTTTGAGTGAACCTAGCCACGACGACACTCGCCCTGCCTTCTTCCTCATCCGCACCTGGGACAACGCCCGCCATAGTACTCCTGCACGAGAACTTGTACGCTACTGAGTTATGACCGACCTCTTTGACGTACTGGCTGACCCCACGAGGCGCGACATTGTGGACTTGTTGCGATCGCCTTCTCACCCCCAGCGTGAGATGAGTGTGGGGGAGTTGGTGGAGTCCCTGGGTATCACCCAGCCCACGGTGTCTAAGCACCTCAAAGTACTGCGAGAAAGTGGCTTAGTCTCTGTTCGAGAAGACGGCCAACATCGCTACTACCGATTTGATGATGCCGCGCTGGGTGCCGTCAGAACATGGGTCGGGGCGACACGCGTTTCTGCCACCGCCTCGCCTGAAGCCCGAGATGACACTGCGGCGGTTCCTTTCGTGGATTTAGCTCCGCTGGGTCGCGCGGCAGGATCCCTGCTTAGCGACGTCATGGCTTTTCTCGATGGCGTGGTGCTGGGAACGCGACGATAAAACTCTTTACACAGGCCAACCTGGCCTCTATGGTGTGACAGGTAGTTCGTATCCCACCTGAGCACACGAGGAGAGTCCCATGGCATCCCCTCTCTCAGCGATGAACTTTCTCACGGTGGCCGAGGTTGCCGATGCGATGCGGGTATCGACTATGACGGTGTATCGATTGGTCCACTCGGGTGAACTTCCCGCAGTGCGCTTTGGTCGCTCGTTTCGTATTCCCGAATCAGCGGTGACCAGCATGCTCTTTGGGCAGCATGGCCACGACGAAATGAACCAGGTCGGCTGAGCCGGCTGCACTGCGCTAGACTCCCTAAGTTGTCCGCGCCCGGGCGACACGCATTAAAGACTCAAGGTTTGAAGGACACTTAATGGGCTCAGTTATCAAGAAGCGTCGCAAGCGTATGGCGAAGAAGAAGCACCGTAAGTTGCTTCGCAAGACTCGCCACCAGCGTCGCAATAAGAAGTAGCGGCACTGGTTAGCGCGCTGGTTCACGAGAATCCTCGGGGCCAGCGCTTTTCTCTGCCCACTAAGACCGTCGGCGTTTGTTTTTCTTGGTCTGATCTGGCCAGATGATCGGCCAGTGGCGTTGCTCCGCGTGGGCCAAGAGCTCTGCATCGGGGTTAACTGCACTGGGGTGACCCACCAACTCGAGCAGTGGAATATCGGCCGCCGAATCGGAGTAGGCATAGCAGTCTTCTAGTTTCGCCCCTAAGCGATCTGCTAGTTCTGTGGCAGCCTCGGCTTTCTTGGGGCCATGGAGCATTTCCCCCTCGATGTTGCCGGTGAAGGCTCCATCGACAACTTCGACTGTGGTCCCAATCGCTCCGGTGAGACGAAGGTCGCGGGCCATCACCGAGGCCAGAGCTTGGGGACTCGCGGTGAGCAACCACACTTGATCCCCGTGACTCAGGTGCTCTTGGAGTCGCACCAGCATGTCGTCAAAAACTTTGGGGGCAATCGATCGCCGCCAGGCAATTTCGGCAACCTGATTAAAGTCAGCCTCACTGTGTCCGGCGACTAAGGCCTGGGCACGCTCTCGGGTGGAGGTGATGCGCTTGCTGGTTTCGCCTTTGCGGATGAAGTAGCGCTGTTGAAAAAGAGCCGGAATGACGTGGTGCCATTTGATGAAGCCTGATTTCCACGCCTCGATAGCAAACATGTAAATGCTGGCCCCTTTGACCAGGGTGTTATCGACATCCACGAAGGCGATAACCGGAGTGGGAACCGATCGGCCTGTGGAATTTTTTGAGGGGGTCATCGCTGTTCAGCATAGGCTTTGCGTATGGATTCGATTTCCCTAGTCATGTTCAGCCGCGAGGGATGCCACCTCTGCGACGAAGCCTGGGAGGTCATCACCCAATCGACCAGCGACTTTTCTAACCTAGAAATATCTCATCGGATGGTGAGCGAAAACCCGGAATGGGAAGCCGCCTACACCGATAGCGTCCCGGTCGTGCTGATTAATGATGCGTGGCATTCCCAATGGCGTGTTGATGCTGACTCGCTGCGCGAGGCTTTGGTCTCAGCGGGGGCTCGCATTTCTGGCGAATCGGAGTAAAAAGGAACTATGTCCTCGACCCGAACCCCCGACCCCAACCCTGGTTGGCTCTCGGATGATGAGCTCTCAGAGATTCGCCAAAGGATGCCGCTGATCTATGTGGAGGCAGTTCCTGTGCGACTCGATGGCATGGGGGAGGTCACCGAGGTGGGTCTGATGCTTCGGGTGTCGAATGAGGGCTCCATTGCCCGGGCTCTCGTTGCCGGTCGGGTGATGTTTGGTGAAAGTGTGCGCGATGCTCTCTTCCGACACCTCGAAAAGGATTTGGGTCCGATGGCCTTTCCCCAGTTACCGCCGGCGGCACAACCTGCGCACATCGCGGAATACTTTCCCTTTCCTGGTACGAAGTTTCACGACTCCCGCCAACACGCGGTCTCACTGGTCTACGTGGTGCCGGTAACGGGGACCTGCGAACCCCGTCAAGACGCGCTAGATATGACGTGGATGACTCCAGAGGAAGCCACGTCGGTGGAGGTCTTGCGAGAGCTCGAAGGTGGGCGAGGGGCGTTACTCAAAGCCGCGCTGGCCACCGTGGGCGCACTGAGCTAGAAGCGTCTTAGCGCTGAGCCACCAAGACAGTGTCGGTGACGGTGTGCACCGCACCATCGCTTCCTCGTTGCTCTCGCGTGCGTTGCTCAACCTTGACGCTGCTCCAGCTCTTCGGTATTGCGCCCCGGAGCTCTGCGTGATCAAAGCGCAGGTGTTGGGGTGGACCATGCACACCACTGGTGGCTTCTTCGATGGCGTGGCCAATAATGACCAGGGTTCCGCCGCGGGCAAGCGCTGCCACCATCTTTTTCCATACGCGCTTGCGCTCGGTGGCAGGTACATGAAAAAAACTGGCGGTGATGAGATCAAACCCTGTAGGGGATTCGGGTAAGGGCTCAGTGATCACATCTTGAGCGATCCAGCGAATAATTCGAGGCTGGTGGTCCCGTGTCACCTGCGCCCTTCGGTGTTCTTCCCCGCGGGCTAACGCAAGCGGTGATGCATCCAGCGCGGTGACCTCGAAGCCCTGTTCGGCAAGCCACAGGGCATCGGCACCTTCCCCGCACCCAAGATCCAGGGCGGTCCCGGGGGTGAGGCCTGATACCGCCGCCACCAGGCTGGAGTTGGGGTTGCCACTCCACTTTTTCCGCGTGTAGCGCTCATCCCACGAGAGTCCTGCGTCGCTGCGCCACGAGGACACTAATTTTTTCATTACGCGATGACGCCACCACCAGAACATTCGAAACCCCAGCCAAAAAAGAGGACTGAGAACACCCGCATCAAATTCCAGTTCATCCTGCAATTCGGTAGGCCCCACCCCACTGGGTCGCAGTGTCATCCGGTGGCGAAAAGAAGAGAGTAAGCCCAGTGCTCCCGAAATACCTCGACCGTTATCGCTCAAGGTCTTCTCGGTATCGGATTCGGTGGTGACGGGATTGATTTCCTGGCGACCCAGAGGAATGAAGCCCAGTGCCAGACCCTCGACCACATAGGTCGAACCGGTAGACCAGGCCTTCGGGAACGCTTCAGGATTAACGGGTCTAAACCGCAGAAAGGGTTTCGACACAGCGGTGAACACCGCGGGATCATGCAAAGCCGCCCAGGCTTCGCTGACGGTGCACGGCAACATCACACGAAGAGAAACTTTCACGCCCCCAGTGTTACCTATTCACCTGGCATTCAGCCCTCGGGCCTAGCGTGGCGAGTATGAAAGCAACTATCGATGGACACGTCATTGCCCAGGCACCTGAATCAGACTTGATTCGCATTGAAGGAAACTGGTATTTCCCACCGGCCAGTGTCGATTTCGGGTACCTCACCCCTAGCCCCACTGCGTACACCTGTTCTTGGAAGGGTGAGTGCCAGTACTACACGATTTCCCTCGAGGGTAAGTCGTATCAAGATCGGGCGTTTTCCTACAACGAATTGCGACCCGGAGCGACGGATCGTGTCGGGGCAGACTTTGCCGGCTACGTCTGTTTTTGGAAAGAAGTGACCCTCGCCGAGTAGTGGACACTTTCTGACCAGGCGATGAGGTGGTTGCTATTGAATCGGCGATCGCACGCAGCGCAGGACACAGGTTTACCCGGGCGACGGTAGCGCGCAATTTCATGCCCACTCGGGCACACCCCAATCCATCGGGCATGGGAGCGATCAAGCGCAGCGCTATGGGTGCGCCCACCGGTGTAGCCCAAAGACTGAGCAATGCTGCGCCATCTCGGTCCATGTCCTGCTCGACTGCCTGCTAGCGCATGGGCCACTTCGTGTAACAACACCTGGTCAACTTCTTCCAGGCTTCCCGCCGTAGCGAGGTAGCGCGAAAGAGAAATACGCCGATGGTGATGGTCGCACTGGCCAAAGCGTGTTTTGGCCCGATCCCAGCCAAAACTCCACTGCGGAGAAAGTCCGTGGGCTTCAAGGAGCTCAGCAGCTCGCTGTTCCACCCACCCTGATTCGGCCATCACCCCAGGGTAACGAAGCGGAGATTCTCGCGCGGACCTTATCCCCAAGCAGTGCCCCCTTAGCAGGTTAACTCTCGGGCTAGACAAATCGTTATCAAACCGTATACAGTGGAGGTTTGCTTCCCTGACTTCTCGTGCCGTCAAATTGTGGTCGACTCGAGAGCCCCGAGTATAGCGGCGGGGTGAACTCCTTGTGCTGAGTTCCAGGCGATGCTTTTCCGGTTTGGTCACCCACAATGAGGCTCCTAATGAGGGCCCTGGAGGTTAATTACCCTTGGCTGCAGCGCGTTCCGCATCATCTACAACTGCCAAGAACGGTCGAGTCGCCCAGCGACTGTCGTTCGCCAAAATCAGCGACACCGTCGAGGTTCCGGATCTGCTTGCGTTGCAGACCGAGAGCTTTGAGTGGCTTGTCGGCTCGAAAGTCTGGAAGAAGCGTGTTGCCGCGGCGAAAGCTGCCGGCGAGACCATCGTTTCGGACCGCAGTGGGCTTCAGGAGATCTTCCAAGAGATTTCGCCCATCGAAGACAGTGGAGAAACGATGCAACTGTCGTTCTCCAACCCTTACCTCGAGGACGAGAAGTATTCACTCGACGAGTGCAAGGAGCGTGGCAAGACCTATGCCGCTCCGCTCTATGTCGAAGCAGAATTCATGAACCACCTCACCGGTGAAATCAAGACCCAGACAGTGTTCATGGGCGACTTCCCCTTGATGACCGAAAAGGGAACCTTCATCATCAACGGCACCGAGCGTGTCGTGGTGTCTCAGTTGGTGCGTAGTCCCGGTGTGTACTTCGACACCTCGCTGGACAAACTCAGCGACAAGGAAATTCATTCCGTTCGCATTATTCCCAGCCGTGGTGCATGGCTGGAGTTCGAGGTCGACAAGAAGGACCAGGTGGGTGTTCGCATCGACCGTAAGCGTAAGCAGTCCGTGACTGTTTTCTTGAAGGCTCTGGGCATGACCACCGAGGAAATCCGTGAGCACTTCAAGGGTTTCCCCTCGGTGGAAGAAGCTCTTGAGAAGGACACTATTCTCACCAAAGAAGAAGCCCTGAAAGACATCTACCGCAAGCTTCGTCCAGGCGAGCAGGTTGCTGCAGAAGCTGCCCGTTTGCTCCTGGACAACTTCTTCTTCAACCCCAAGCGCTATGACCTAGCCAAGGTGGGTCGTTACAAGATCAACCGCAAGCTGGGTCTCGAGCTTCCTTTGGGCACCTCAGTGTTGACCGTGGAAGACATTGTCGCCACGATCAAGTACCTGGTGGCTCTGCACGATGGCCGTACCCACATTGAAGGTTCTCGTGGGGGCAAGAAGGTTGAACTGCGTCTCGACGTGGACGACATTGACCACTTTGGTAACCGTCGTATTCGCGCGGTGGGTGAGCTGATTCAAAACCAGGTCCGCACCGGTCTTTCTCGTATGGAGCGTGTGGTGCGCGAGCGCATGACCACACAGGACATCGAAGCGATTACCCCACAGACCCTGATCAATGTCCGCCCCGTCGTGGCAGCCATTAAAGAGTTCTTCGGTACCAGCCAGCTCTCGCAGTTTATGGATCAGAACAACCCACTCTCGGGTCTGACCCACAAGCGTCGTCTCTCGGCACTGGGCCCAGGTGGTCTGAGCCGTGAGCGTGCAGGTGTTGAGGTCCGTGACGTTCACTCGTCGCACTATGGCCGCATGTGCCCGATTGAGACTCCCGAAGGCCCGAACATTGGTCTGATCGGTTCGTTGGCTTCGTTTGCTCGGATCAACGCTTTTGGTTTCATCGAGACCCCGTACCGTCGCGTCACCAAGGGCAAGGTCAGCAAGAACATTGACTACCTCACCGCCAATGACGAAGACGAGTTTGTCGTCGCCCAGGCGGGAACACCCCTCAACGCCGATGGCACCTTTGCCGTCGATCGCGTGTTGGTCCGTAAGAAGGGTGGAGAGGTTGAACTCGTCTCCCCCGACACGGTGGACTACGTAGACGTTTCGCCACGCCAGATGGTGTCGGTCGCCACGTCGCTGATTCCGTTCCTCGAGCACGACGATGCTAACCGCGCCCTGATGGGAGCGAACATGCAGCGCCAAGCGGTGCCGCTGTTGGCTTCAGAGTCGCCTTTGGTGGGAACCGGAATGGAATCCTTTGCCGCTGTGGATGCTGGTGACGTTATCGTCGCTGAGGCTCCCGGTGTGGTGACCGAGGTCTCCGCTGACCACGCTGTGGTCAAGCAGGACAAGGGTGGAACCAAGACGTATGTCTTGCGTAAGTTTGACCGCTCTAACCAGGGCACCAACTACAACCACAAGGTCCGCGTTGACGTGGGCGACAAGGTTGTCGAAGGTTCCGTTATTGCCGATGGCCCCGCCACCGAAGCTGGCGAATTGGCTTTGGGTAAGAATCTCTTGGTGGCCTTCATGTCATGGGAGGGTTACAACTTCGAAGACGCGATCATCTTGTCTCAGGACTTGGTGAAGGACGACACCCTCTCCTCGATTCACATCGAAGAGTATGACGTGGACGCTCGAGACACGAAGCTCGGTAAGGAAGAAATCACCCGAGACCTTCCCAACGTTTCTCCTGAGTTGTTGGCCAACCTGGATGAGCGAGGCATCATTCGCATTGGTGCCGAGGTTCGCCCTGGCGACATCTTGGTGGGCAAGGTTACGCCTAAGGGTGAAACCGAGCTCAGTGCGGAAGAGCGCCTTCTGCGCGCCATCTTCAACGAGAAGTCACGCGAGGTTCGCGATACGTCTCTCAAGGTTCCCCACGGTGAGCAGGGCACCATTATTGGTGTCAAGGTGTTCGACGCCGTGGACGGTGACGACGAGCTTGGCTCGGGAGTCAACCAGCGCGTCGTGGTCTACATCGCCCAGAAGCGCAAGATCTCTGAAGGTGACAAACTTGCTGGCCGTCACGGCAACAAGGGTGTTATCGCCAGGATTCTTCCCATCGAAGACATGCCGTTCCTGGAAGATGGAACCCCTGTCGACATCATTTTGAACCCACTGGGTGTTCCTGGTCGAATGAACTTCGGTCAGGTCCTGGAAATCCACCTGGGTTGGGCTGCCAAGCAGGGCTGGAAGGTCAGCGGGGATCCCGCATGGGCCAAGCGTCTTGCCGATTCCGCCAAGGAAGCACTGCCCGGCACCAAGGTGGCAACACCGGTGTTCGATGGTGCCAGCGAGGAAGAAATTGCCGGGTTGCTCGATTCGACACTGGTCAATCGTGATGGCAACCGCATGGTGAACTCCACGGGTAAGACTCGTCTCTTCGACGGTCGATCCGGTGAGCCTTTCCCTGACCCCATCTCGGTGGGCTACATGTACATCCTCAAGCTCCACCACCTCATCGATGACAAGATTCACGCCCGTTCCACGGGACCGTACTCGATGATCACGCAGCAGCCTTTGGGTGGTAAAGCTCAGTTTGGTGGTCAGCGCTTTGGTGAGATGGAAGTGTGGGCCCTCGAGGCCTATGGCGCTTCCTATGCTCTCCAGGAGCTCTTGACCATCAAGTCGGATGACATCCTGGGCCGCGTGAAGGTCTATGAGGCCATCGTGAAGGGCGAAAACATTCAGGAGCCCGGTATTCCCGAGAGCTTCAAGGTGTTGATGAAAGAGATGCAGTCACTGTGTCTCAATGTGGAGGTGCTCTCAGCAGACGGGCAAGTGGTCTCGCTGAAGGATTCTGATGACGAGCTCTACCGCGCAGCGGAAGAACTGGGCATCAACATCTCGACCCGTTTCGAGACTTCGTCCGTGGACGAAATCTAAGAATTTAGACGTCAAGAACTAACGAGAGAGATTAATCGTGCTGGAAGCAACAACATTTGACGCCCTTCGCATTGGCCTTGCTACCTCGGATAACATCCGTGGCTGGTCGCATGGTGAAGTAAAGAAGCCCGAAACCATCAACTACCGAACCCTCAAGCCTGAAAAGGATGGTTTGTTCGGTGAGCAGATCTTTGGACCCAGTCGTGACTGGGAGTGTGCGTGTGGCAAGTACAAGCGCGTGCGCTTCAAAGGCATTGTCTGTGAGCGCTGTGGAGTAGAGGTCACCAAGTCGTCCGTGCGTCGTGAGCGCATGGGCCACATTGAATTGGCTGCCCCTGTTACCCACATCTGGTACTTCAAGGGTGTTCCTAGCCGTTTGGGTTACCTCCTGGACATGGCACCGAAGGACCTTGAAAAGGTCATTTACTTCGCCGCCTACATGATCATCAACGTGGACGAGGAAGCTCGCCACCGCGAATTGCCCGAGCTGGAGAAGGAACTTCGCCAGGAAATCAAGCAGTCGGAAAAAGAGCGCGACGCACTCTTGAGCGACCGCATGGTGGAACTGGAAAAGGACCTCGCAGCGCTGGAAGAAGCCAACGCCAAAGCTGACCAGAAGCGTAAGACTGATGACGCTGGCAAGAAGGAACTTGCTTCTATTCGCAAGAGCTTCGATGACGAGATTGCTCACCTCGAGCGCGTCTGGGATGACTTCCGTTCACTCAAGGTGGGCGATCTTCGTGCTGAAGATGCCGTCTTCCAGGACGTCCAGGATCGCTACGGCATGTTCTTCGAAGCCCACATGGGTGCCGAGTCCATCCGTCGTCGCCTCGAGGCTTTTGATCTCGCAGGGGAAGCCGAAAAGCTCCACGACGAGATTGCTAATGGAAAAGGCCAGCGCAAGATCCGTGCCATCAAGCGCTTGAAAGTGGTCAACGCTTTCTTGCAAACAGGCGCCTCGCCTGCCTCGATGGTCTTGGAAGTTGTGCCGGTTATTCCACCGGAGCTTCGTCCCATGGTTCAGCTCGATGGTGGCCGTTTCGCCACCTCGGACCTCAACGACCTCTATCGCCGAGTGATCAACCGCAACAACCGTCTGCGTCGCCTGTT
>JAFMKX010000074.1 GCA_017852615.1 Pontimonas sp.
CGAATCCATGCAAAGCAAAGCAAGGTGAAAACCCGGGCTAGTGGCGAAAGAAACCCTCTACTTCCTCTGTCGGGCTGACAGGATTTGAACCTGCGACCCCTTGACCCCCAGTCAAGTGCGCTACCAAGCTGCGCCACAGCCCGTGGCATGGCGGTAATTTCTCACCGACAACTTCACGAGTCTACCTGCTCGAACGAAGTGGAAGGAACAGGTTCTTCATAGTCAAGATAAAAGTATTTCATAAGTTTTCCATAGAGTTTCCATAGCTAAGAGTTCTAACGTGTGGTGCATAAGGAACTCCTGACTGAGAGCGAAACACACCATGAAAGACAAGAAGTTGATGTTCACCGGCGCCACACTGGCAATAGTCACGGCACTGGGAATCACCGGGTGCTCTGCAGCGCTCGATACCAACGTGAGTCAAGCTGCGGCCAGTGACTCTGTGTCCCCGACGCTCCCGGAAACATCACCGGATCTCATGGCGGGCCCTCCCGCAGAAGGAAGCGACGCGTGGGTGGCCTGGTACGCGCTGATGGGACCCGATGGGGAATATGCGGCAGCAGCCATGTATCAAAGCGTGATTGACGAATTTGGTGATGTCGAGCCCTACGTGACAATCAAAAACTCTGAAGAGCGTCACATCAGTGCTCTGATTCGGCAATTAGAGCGATACGGCGTGGAAGTGCCCGAGAACCCTTATTTAGGCAACGTCAGCGCCCCCGAGGATTTGCTCACTGCCGCTCGGGCCTGGGCCGAAGGTGAGATTGCCAATATGGAAATGTATGACGAACTACTGGCGATGACGGACGACGCTAACTTGGAGCGAGTGCTGACAAACCTCCCGCGCGCCTCTGAGGAATCCCACTTACCCCTTTTTGAACTCGCTGCCGACAACGGCGGGACGTCGAGCCCTGATCAAATGCCTAGTCATCAAGGTCAAGGCGGTGGCCAGAGCGCAGGTAAGCATGAAGACGAGCACGCAGGTCAGGCCATCCAGCCCCAAATGCGGGGTGAAGCTCGCGGTCCTGGACAGCATCAATAGGCACCCATTCCAGTGCGACACTCTCGGCATCGGTGGGAGTGGGTTCAAAAAATGCGCCCGCTACCCCGATGACCGTCGTGTAGGACCAAAAACCCAGGTCTAACCGCGATGTTTCCAGCACCTCGATAGCTCCCTCGGGAACCCCGGCTTCTTCCCCGGCTTCTCGAAGTGCCGCCGCAATGGGTTCCTCCCCCATTTTGAGTGCGCCACCGGGAATACCCCAGGTGCCCCCGTGGTGGGACCACTCTGCGCGAAGCTGCAGCAAAATCCCTAGTGGCGGGTGTAGAGCCACCAGGCCCGCAGCCCCAAATCGCCCCCAATATCTTTTGCCATCGGGCCCCTCCACCCACGCATCACCGGGATCTCTCAGGTGCTCTGGAGGTAAGGGCGGAGGTTTGATCGACACGATTATTTTTTCTTGCCCCGTCGTTCCCGCACACGCATGTTGATAACAATGGGAGAGCCTTCGAAACCGTAAACCTCTCGCAACCGACGAGAAATAAAGCGTCGGTATTGAGGGTCAAGAAACCCACTGGTGAACAAGACAAAGGTAGGGGGTCTGGTGGAAGCCTGCGTCCCAAACAAAATTCGAGGCTGTTTCCCTCCGCGCACAGGGTGCGGGTGCGCTGCCACCAACTCCGCCAAGAACGCGTTGAATTTACCGGTAGCGACTCGGGTATCCCACGATTCCAGGGCTACTTCGAGGGCAGGAACGAGTTTTTCCAAGTGTCGACCGGTGGTGGCAGAAATGTTGACGCGTGGCGCCCAAGCAACATGGGCAAGATCTTTCTCAATCTCCCGCTCGAGATATCTCCTGCGGTCCTCGTCCAGGAGGTCCCACTTGTTGAATGCGAGGACTAACGCCCGCCCCGATTCCAAGACCAAATCAATAATGCGCACATCTTGTTCACTAATTGGTTCGGTCACATCAAGCAGCACTACTGCTACCTCGGCTTTTTCTAGGGCCGCTGTGGTGCGAAGGCTGGCATAGAAGTCTGCGCCCTGCGCCATGTGGACGCGGCGCCTAATACCCGCGGTATCGACAAATCGCCACATTTTGCCAGCTAATTCGACCATTTCATCGACCGGATCCCGGGTGGTACCCGCAAGTTCATTCACGACCACACGCTCAGATCCCGCAGCCTTGTTCAACAAGCTTGATTTGCCCACATTGGGTCGACCCAACAACGCAACACGTCGCGGTCCGCCGATTTCGACTTTAGCCGCAGCTGACTCATCGGGTAAGCGAGCGATCACGTGATCCAATAAGTCGGCAACCCCGCGACCATGAAGCGCGGACACTGGCCAGGGCTCCCCCAGGCCGAGGTTCCACAGCGCCGCTGCACCAGGTTCTTGGCGGGCATCATCGACTTTGTTGGCAACCAAGACCACGGGCTTGTTGGTTTGGCGCAAGAGTTTCACCACCTGCTCATCAGTGGCCGTCGCGCCCACCGTGGAATCCACGACAAACAAAATGGCGTCAGCTAAATCAATGGCGACCTCGGCCTGCATCGCCACAGATTTGGCTATACCTTTAGCGTCGGGCTCCCATCCGCCGGTATCCATCAACGTAAAGGACGTGGTGTTCCACAGCGCCTTGTACGTGACGCGGTCCCGTGTCACGCCGGGGGTGTCTTGCACCACTGCTTCACGACGGCCAAGAATTCTGTTGACGAGGGCTGATTTACCTACATTGGGGCGACCCACCACGGCTAAGACCGGCAGAGCTTTGCCATAGGTAATAGGAGAGTCATCGTCTCCATACGCATCGAGAACGTCGCGGTCGTCGTCTTCTAGTTCGTACTCTTCCAGACCTGCCAACAACGCTTGAGCGCGCCGATCTCCCTCTTCGTCATCCACGGATTCAACCCGCTCGACGAAAGCTGGATCTGGCTCAATGGCGTCGTCGTCGGACCATTCTTCGGTGTTATCGGGCACTAGTGAGGCCTGTCTGGTTGTGGATGATCTCGAGCATTGCCTCCACGGTTTCCTCCAGATTGAGAGGCCCAGAATCTAGGACACTCACCCCCGGAGCAGCATTCATGAAATCAACGACGGTTTGGTCTTTGCGGTCTCGATCTTTGAGCGCTTGAGCGATAGGAGCAGATATCGTGCCGCCCATTTCTGCTTCACGACGCTGGATGCGCACTTCCTCGGCAGCAGTAAGCAACACCCGCACATCGGCATCGGGAGCAACGACCGTGGTGATGTCGCGTCCTTCCATAATGATGCCGGGGTTGGCGCACTGAGCAATAACGGTTCTAAAGTGCTCGACCAAGTCTTTTCTCACCTGCGGGTGCTGGGCTATGGCAGAAACGGTTCCCGAAACATCACTGCCTCGAATCGCCTGGGTGACATCGGTGCCATCGACATGGAAAAACTGGTTAGTGGGGTCCTCTGACGCCACATAAGACATCGAATGGTGAACCGCAACCACAGCTGCCTCATCGCTCACATCGATGCCCGCAGCCCGGGCTGCCCACGCAAGGGCTCGGTAGGCGGCACCGGTGTCGTAATAGCTAAATCCCAGCTGTGTTGCCACAGCTTTAGACACACTCGACTTACCACTACCCGCGGGCCCATCAATGGCAACAACGATTACTGAATTCATGCGTTTTCTCCTGCAATGCGCCAGCCGCCGGCGACAAGCTTGTTTTCTACTTCCGAGACGACATCGTGTGCCAGCGTGAGATCCACAAAACCCACCTGAGCACCCGGGGAATGCTCTAAGCGAAGATCCTCAAGATTGACCGCCCAGTCACCTAACTGGGTGAGCAAGCGAGCGAGCTGACCGGGGGTGTCATCGATGACGACCACCAGAGAGGCGTAGCTAGTGGAAACACCGTGTTTGCCCGGCAAAGCGGAGACCCCTGAGACTCCAGCCTGCAAAGCATCGGCAATAACTTTTCGCGATCCCGGTTTCTCCAGAGCATCCAGAGCCTGAATCACCGTGTCCATGTCTTCACGAACGGCACGGAGTTGGTCGACAATCGCAGGTGCGTTCGCCGCCAGAATTTGCACCCACAGACCCGGATCACTGGCCGCAATGCGGGTGACATCGCGCAGACCTGCGCCGGCCAAAGCCAGCGTGGACTCCGTGGCGCCACTCAACCTTGCTGCCGCCAAAGAGGCAACGACTTGGGGTAGATGCGATACCAGGGCGACCGCTTCATCATGGTCGTGAGCGTTCATCTGGATCGCAATGCCACCCAGGCTGGTCACAAATTCTTCGATCAGCGAGCTGTGAGCCGTGTTGGATTCGCAAATCACCCAGGGTCGAGCAGTAAAGAGATCGCTTCTCGCGGAGACCGCTCCGCCCCGCTCTCGACCTGCCATGGGGTGGGTGCCCACGTATCGCGAGGCGTTCTCGAGATGGGATGCGACCTCCACCGCAATCTGTTCCTTCACACTGGCAACATCCATCACAATCGCCTGTGGAAAAACGCTCAGCTGCTCCACGACCACCGTGGCCACAACATCGGGCGGCGTTGCGACAATAACAAGCTCAGGATCACTCTCGGGCGCCTCGGCTGAATTCGCGCGCTTGTGTCCCGCACCATAATCGAGGGCCAAGGCGAGCGAGGACGGTGACGAGTCTTCT
>JAFMKX010000012.1 GCA_017852615.1 Pontimonas sp.
CACCACGGAGGTTATTTGGCATTGACTTAGTGCACACTGTTGAGTTCTCAAGGATCGGGCGTCGCTGACTCTTCTACTCGTTTCCCAGTAGAGCGTCGGACATCTGTCCAGTTTGTTACTTACCCAGCGCAGCTTTCGGTGTCAGGACTTCGCATGTCATGAAGACTCGTCTAGTCCGACGCTGTGAAACGTTGGAGTTGCCACTCTAGCGCCTTATTTCCCCTACTGCAAGCAGTGAAAATAAGAGGCACCTGAAGCTCCGCTTGAGACTGACAAAGCCTTGGGCCCTAGTCGATCTTTGGGGGTGACAACTTCACAACTATAGAGGCCAGAGTGCTTCCTCACAAATCATTGTCACCCCGGGCGTGTCGTGCCTCATTGCCCACTCTCTAGAGTGCGTTACGCACTGAGATAGAGGGCCGCAAAAGTCTTCTTGCCGCGCTTGAGTAACAATGCTGAGGGGTGTGGAGGGCGGGGCCCTCCTACTAGGTCGCTCTCCTGGCTCATCGCCACGTTGTTGAGACTCACTCCCCCTTGGGTAATAGCCCTCCGCGCTTCCGAAGCGCTCTGGCATAAACCGGTAGCAACAAGGGCCTCCGCGATGGTGGCCTGAGAGTTCAGAGTCGCCGAGGGCAATTCAGCAAGCGCTTGAGCAAATGCCTCTGGGTTGAGCGATTCCAAGGAATCCTTTCCAAAGAGCGCTTCCGATGCTTCTCGCACCGCTAATGCTTGCTCACGCCCATGCACCAACGAGGTCACATCCAGGGCGAGGGCCTTTTGGGCTAAACGCTTATGCGGTTCCTGCGCGAGCGCAGTTTCCAGAGCTTCAATGTCGCTGCGGGTGAGGAAGGTAAAGATCTTGAGTCGCTCCACCACATCGCGATCATCCGTGTTGAGCCAAAACTGATACATCGCATAGGGACTCGTCAGCGCCTCGTCCAACCAAATGGCGTTGCCTTCGGACTTGCCGAACTTGGTGCCATCCGAATTGGTAATCAGTGGTGTCCCCACGGCGTGAACAGAAACACCCAGCGCCTTATGAATGAGGTCCGTGCCACTGGTGAGATTGCCCCACTGGTCCGATCCCCCGGTCTGCAGCAGACATCCGTAGTTTTCATACAGTCTCAAGAAATCCATACCCTGGAGGATTTGGTAGGAAAACTCGGTGTAGGAAATACCGGCATCTGAATTGAGCCTGGCCGCTACCGCATCTTTTTTGAGCATCGTGCCCACGCGGTAGTACTTGCCAATATCGCGCAGGAAGTCAATGGCGGAGAGATCTTTGGTCCAGTCAAGATTGTTCACCAGTGTCGCAGCGTTGGGTCCTGAAAAATCTAGGAAACGCGAGACCTGGTGGCCCAGCTGTTCCACCCAGGAGGCGATCACCTCGGGTTCGCGCAATACCCGCTCTGCCGTGGGCTTGGGATCCCCAATGAGGCCGGTGGATCCACCGACCAAAGCCAAAGGCTTGTGACCGGCTAGTTGGAGCCTGCGCATCAGTAATAGTTGAACCAGGTTCCCTAAATGCAGGCTTGGGGCGGTGGGGTCAAAGCCGCAATAAAAAGAGATGGGGGCGCCGCCCAGGGCAGCGGATAGTGCCTTCTCGTCGGTAGAGACATGAATCAGGCCTCTCCACACCAGCTCCTCATGGAGTGAGGAAAACGACCCGTCATTGCTTTGGGTAGCGAGGTTTGCTTGCTCTGGCACGAGGGTCAGAGTATCAGCCAGGTAACACAGCGTCATGAAGGCACCAGTGACGTGGCGAAATAGGAGAGAATATTGCTCGCTGATTAATTCGTTTTTAAGTCAAGGAGAAAATTATGTCTCGCACCACCACATGGAAGAAGCTTGGCTCGCTTCTGGGAATTGGCGCCCTGGCCGCATCGCTCGTCGCCTGTTCCTCGAGTGGCGCCGCCGGCGGCGATACCGTCACGGAAGGCAAACTCACAATCGCCACGGGTGAGCCCGCGTACTACCCCTACGTCATGGACGACAGCCCCGAAAGCGGCGAAGGCTTTGAAGCTGCCGTTGCCTACGCTGTGGCAGAAGAGCTTGGGTTTGCCCCCGAGGATGTCGTGTGGGTTCGCACGACCTTCGAAGCAGCTATCCAGCCCGGACCGAAGGATTTTGATTTCAACCTTCAGCAGTACACCATCACCGAAGAGCGCTCGGCTAACGTCGACTTCTCCACTCCCTACTACTCCACACCTCAAGCCATCATCACCGTGGCAAGCTCCCCTGCTGCTTCGGCAACGTCGGTTGCCGATCTCGCGGACCTCCTGATCGGAGCCGCATCAGGAACAACGAGCTTCCAGGTTGTCGAAGAAACCATTAAGCCCACCCAGGGCGCACAGGCCTTCAACAACAACGACGATGCCAAGCTGGCTCTGGAAACTGGCCAGATTGATGCGCTCGTCGTGGACTTGCCCACGGCGTTCTATCTCTCGGCCGTAGAGATCACCGATGGTGTTCTGGTGGGTCAACTTCCCGCCAACGCCGGAGTGTCCGATGACTGGGGCTTGGTCCTAGCCAAAGACAGCCCGCTGACTCAGGCTGTCAATGACGCATTGGCTGCCTTGGTTTCCTCGGGCAAGCTCGAAGAAATCACCAACACCTGGCTCGGCAGCGACCAGGGTGCACCGGTACTGAAGTAGTACTCCCTTTAGGACCTACTAACCTTCTATGGTGAGTAATCCTGCGAATGCCCGTCAGCCCAGTGAAATAGAACTGGGCCGGCGGGCATTTCGCACACAACAAAGCCGCAAATCTGTGGCGATTTCGTTCGCCTCGACTCTGGTCTTTGCCATCGTGCTCTGGTTTGGCGTGGTGAACACCCCGGGCTGGGATCTCGTCCAGCGCAGTTTTTTCAATCTCGAAGTCCTCCAAGGCGCCTGGCCCCGAGTCTTCGAAGGCTTGCTACTCAACATCCGCGTGCTGCTTTTTGCGGCGGTAGGCGTGCTTATTCTGGCTTTGTTACTGGCCACCATCAGGACCCTCAAGGGGGCCATCTTTTTCCCGTTGCGGGTCTTGGCCACCGCGTATACGGATTTGTTTCGAGGAATGCCCCTGATCATCGTTCTCTACATTGTGGGTTTCGGAATTCCGGGGCTAGGTGCTTTCCCGCGAATGCCACTGGAATTTTGGGGCACCATCGCACTGATTTTGACCTACTCGGCCTATGTCGCCGAAGTGTTTCGGGCAGGGATTGAATCAGTCCACCCTTCCCAGCGACTCGCAGCACGGTCCTTGGGGCTGAGCTATGGCACCACGTTGCGCAAAATCGTGATGCCCCAGGCGATTCGCAAAGTAACCCCGGCGCTGATGAATGACTTTATTGCGATGCAAAAAGATGTCGGGTTGATATCGGTCTTGGGGGCAGTCGATGCTGTTCGCGCGGCACAAATCGAAACCGCCCAGGCATTCAACTTCACGCCCTATGTCTTAGCCGGCTTGCTCTTTGTGCTCTTAGCGTTGCCGATGATCCGCCTCACCGATTGGTACACGGCTCGACTTCGCGAACGTGAGCAGATGGGCTCGCTCGTATGACCGCCACGCCCACCCTGCGCCTGGAGAATATTCACAAGCAGTTCCACCACACCCCGGTGCTCAGTGGCATAGATCTCGACGTGCATCAAGGTGATGTCGTCGCACTCATTGGCGCGAGCGGTTCGGGAAAATCGACACTGCTTCGGTGCATCAATTTGTTGGAGCAACTGGATGATGGCCAGATTTGGCTCAGCGGAGATGACATTAGCGTCCCGCACATCAACCAAGACCGCGTGCGCTCGAGGATTGGAGTGGTCTTTCAGGCACTCAACCTGTTTCCACACCTCAGTGTTCTCGATAACGTCACGTTGGCGTCAAAAATGATTCTGAAGAAATCGAAGAAAGAGGCCTCCGAGAACGGCATGAGCCTTCTCGAGCAGGTCGGACTAGCCGCCAAGGCTCACGAATACCCCGATCGCCTCTCCGGCGGTCAACAACAGCGAGTTGCGCTGGTGCGGGCTATTGCCACCAACCCCGATCTCTTGCTCTTGGATGAAATCACCAGCGCGCTGGATCCTCAGCTTGTGGGCGAAGTCCTCGATTTGGTGCGCACCCTTGCTCATGAGGGAACCACCATCGTGATGGCCACCCACGAAATGGCTTTTGCCCGAGAAGTAGCGGACACGGTGGTATTCCTGGATGGCGGTGTCGTGTGTGAATCCGGACCCGCTGCAGAGGTGCTCGATACACCCAGACAGCAACGGACAAAAGAATTCCTACACCGCTTTCGGGGGAACCTTAGCTAGCCAGAGCGGCCCTCAGGACCTTCATCTGGGCACGCAACGCTTCGTGTTGCGCTGCCACCGCTGAGGGTGCTGTTCCCCCCACTCCCGAGCGAGCATCGAGTGCGGATTCAACGCTGAGGCCTTGGATCATCTCTACCGTGAGCACGGGTGAGAGCGAGGCTAAATCCTCCCCGCTGAGATCCTGAAGATCAATGCCGCGTTGTTCACACATCGCCACGGCGCGACCCGAAACCTCATGGGCCTCTCTAAACGACATTCCCTGCTGGACCAGCCATTCCGCGATATCGGTGGCGAGGGAGAATCCATCGGTAGCCCTGGCTGCAAGGGCTTGCTCATTAACCCCGAGAGTGTCGAGAAGTCCCCGCAGCGCGGGCAACACCAGGCCCAGAGTGTTCATGGAATCAAAAAGGGGCTCTTTATCCTCTTGCAGGTCTCGGTTATAGGCCAGCGGTAACCCTTTGAGGGTGGCCATCAAGCCGGTGAGATTACCTAGGAGCCGTCCAGATTTTCCTCGGGCAAGTTCCGCAATATCCGGATTCTTCTTCTGAGGCATAATCGAGGACCCCGTAGAGAAAGCGTCATCGAGGGTGATGTAGCCAAACTCCGCCGTGGACCACAAGATCAAATCTTCTGCCAACCGCGAGGTATCCACACCCACCTGGGCGCAGACATACAACGCTTCGGCGATGACATCCCGTGACGACGTGGCATCGATGGAATTAGCCATGGGGGCTTCAAAGCCGAGCTCCTGAGCAATCGCCTGGGAATCCAAACCGAGGGTAGAGCCAGCTAGGGCCCCTGCCCCATAGGGCGAGAGCGAAAGCCTGGTGCGCAAATGGGCGAAACGATCCACATCGCGCAGCAGCGGCCACGCGTGCGCCAGCAGATGATGAGAGAAAAGGATGGGTTGAGCGTGTTGTAAATGGGTCCGCCCCGGCATGGGAGCATTTGGATGGGCCGCCGCTAGCGTCGCCAAAGCGTCCACGACGGCGAGCAAGAGTTCACTCACGTGGGCAACCTGATCACGCAAATACATCCTGATCAGAGTGGCAATTTGGTCATTTCTCGATCGACCAGCCCGAAGTTTGCCTCCGAGTTCCGCTCCGAGGTTTTCGACCAAGATACGCTCCAAAGCGCCGTGGACGTCCTCGTCGCTGGCCTGGGGAACGATCAGTCCCTGCTCTACTTGCTCTTTCACTGCGTGGAGTTCAGTGACCAACGTCGCTGCCTCACTCGCAGTGAGGTACCCCGCTTTTTCTAGGGCGTGGGCGTGAGCGATAGAACCAGTGAGGTCATAGCCAGCCAGCACCCAATCAAACCCGGTGGACTGGCCCAGGGCCACCATCTCAGGAGAGGGTCCTTGGGAAAAACGGCCACCCCAGAGAGCGCCCTCACCCGTGTCACCAGCCATGAAGCACCCGCTACTTCCGCGCCTGCCGCCTGGCCGAAATCTTGCTTGGCATCGACCAGATTTCAATGAAGCCCTTGGCGTGCGATTGATCAAAGGTGTCACCGGTGTCATAGGTGGCAAGGTCAAAGTCATACAAGCTTTGCTCTGACTTGCGCCCGGTCACCGTTGCTTTTCCACCCTCGAGCCGCACCCGAACATCACCACTGACGTGCGCCTGAGTGTGATTAATGAAGGAGTCCAGGCTGGACTTGAGATCAGAAAACCACAGGCCGTCATAAATCAGGTTGGCCCAGTCGGATTCAACCTTGGCTTTGTATCGACCCAAGTCACGCTCCAGAACCAGGTTCTCCAATTCTTCGTGGGCGTTAATCAGGGTCAACGCCGCAGGAACCTCGTATACCTCGCGGCTCTTGATGCCCACCAGGCGGTCTTCCATAATGTCGACCCGGCCCACGCCATGAGCTCCGGCCAGCACATTGAGCTGCTCAATAGCGGCCAACGGAGTCACAGCCTTGCCGTTAATCGCCACCGGAATACCTTCGCTAAAGGTAATCACCACATCTTCGCCGGGTAAGCCCGCGGCAGGATCGCTGGTGTATTCCCAGACATCATCTTCTGGGGCATTCCAGGGATCTTCCAGGGGTCCGGTTTCCACCGTGCGACCCCAGACGTTCTTGTCGATCGAATACGGGTTCTTCTTGCTTTGCTTGATTGGCAACCCGTGTTCTTCGGCGTACGCAATGGCTTTATCTCTGGTCAAGGCCAGGTCCCGAATGGGGGCGATGCTGGTGAGCTCGGGAGCCAGCGCTGCCACAGCGGATTCAAAGCGCACCTGGTCATTGCCCTTACCCGTGCACCCGTGCGCCACACTATTTGCTCCCAATTCCCCGGCAACTCTGGCCAAGTGCTTGGCAATCAGGGGCCGAGAGAGCGCAGAAACCAAGGGGTAGCGCTTTTGATACAGAGCGTTGGCCTTGAGTGCAGGCATCACAAAATCTTGGGCAAACTCGTCTTTGGCGTCCACCACAATCGCCTCAACGGCGCCACAGTCCAGCGCGCGTTGGCGAATGTCGTCCATGTTCTCGCCGCCTTGACCTACGTCAACAGCCAGCGCGATGACCTCTTTACCGGTGGCGTCTTTCAACCAACCGATACCCACCGAGGTGTCTAGACCACCGGAATACGCTAAAACGACACGTTCTGACACAGGGGTGACTTCTTTCTACTAACGCCACGATTGCACCATGGTTGGGTGCACGAAGCTTCAGTCTACAAGCGAAGTGTGCAGACTAAGCTCGCTCCAACAACCAGACCAACAGTGCCTTTTGAGCGTGGAGTCGATTCTCCGATTCATCCCAGATAACACTCTGCGGGCCATCAATAACCTCGGGTGCCACCTCGAACCCGCGGTCAGCCGGTAAACAGTGCAAGAAAATGGCCTCGGGGGACGCCAGAGCCATCTTTTCTGCGTCCACCTGGTAGCGACCAAAGGTGGCCACCCGCTCGGCCTTTTCGTCTTCTTTGCCCATCGATACCCAGGTGTCGGTCACGACCACATCCACACCCTGGAGCGCGGCAGCGGGGTCTTCCATCACGTGAATCGAACCGCCGGTTTTCTCAGCGATCGCGCGGGCATCGCCAATGACCGACGGGGCGGGAGAAAATTCTGCGGGACAGGCAATGCTCACGTTCATTCCCGCCGTCGCACCAGCGAGTGCGTAGCTTTGGGCCATGTTGGATCCCCCATCACCCAAGAAGGCGAGCGATAAGCCCGCCAGGGCGCCCTTGTGTTCCCTAATCGTGAGCAAATCAGCCAATAATTGGCAGGGGTGGAAATCATCACTCAGGGCGTTAACCACCGGGACCGTAGTTCCCCGAGCCATTTCCTCGAGGCCTTCTTGCCCATAGGTCCTCCACACGATGGCGGCCACCATGCGCTCTAATACTCGCGCCGTATCCGAAGGGGTTTCCTTGCCGCCTAATTGGGAATTCGCGGTGGAAATAATCAGGGGCTGTCCACCTAAATCAGCAATTCCCACGGCAAAGGACACCCGGGTTCTGGTGGAGGACTTATCAAAAATTACCGCGACTGTCTCCGGTCCCTCCAGGGGACGCTTATCCCACCGTGCGGCTTTCATCGACACGGCCAGGTCTAAAATCTCGTGTTGTTCCGCAGGCGTGATGTCATCATCGCGGAGAAAATGGCGGGTCATGACGAAGTTACCTCGGTTCCAATGCCTTCGGTGGTGAAAGCTTCCAACAAGATGGAGTGAGCCAGTCTGCCATCAATAATGGCCGCTTTGGCCACTCCTTGGGCCACCGCGTCGTAACAAGCAGTCATTTTGGGAATCATTCCGCTTTCGAGGGTGGGAAGCAACACTGCTAATTCCTCCAAGGAAATGCTCGAAATGATCGAATCCGTCGAGGGCCACTGCGCATAGAGGCCACCCACATCGGTCAGAAGAACGAGCTTGTCGGCCCGCAATGCAATGGCTAGCGCCGCTGCCGCGGCATCTGCATTGACGTTGAGAATCGAGGCGCCATCGTCACTGGGCGAAATCGAGGAAATAATTGGGATCTTTCCCTCGGCGATCAGGCGCTGGATACTCGAGGGGTCCACACTCACCACATCCCCCACATGGCCCAGGTCGACATCGACACCATCCACGACCATGGCACGTTTAGCCGCCCGGAAAAGACCCTCATCTTCGCCAGAGCGCACGATGGCTACCTCGGCATGGGTATTAATCCGCCGTGCTAAATCAGCACTGATGCCCTCCCGCAGAACATCGCGGACAATGGGGATTGCCTCGGTGGTGGTCACCCGGTAGCCACCTCGAAACTCGCTGTCAATTCCGCGCTCAGCAAGCGCCTGAGATATCTGGGGGCCACCTCCGTGGACCACGACCGGGTGCACTCCCACAGTGGCCAGAAACACCATGTCATCGGCGAAAGCTTGAAGAAGTTCGTCATCGACCATGGCGTTTCCGCCGAGCTTGACGACAAATATGCTCCCCTGGAACCTTCGCATCCAGGGCAATGCTTCGGTCAGGGTGGCGGCTTTGAGAAAGGCTTCCGCGTGCGAGGTCATATCGTTATCGCTCATCAGCTCGAATACGCGCTGTTTTCGTGGACGTAGTCATGGGTGAGGTCATTCGTCCAAATCGTGGCCGACTCCCTCCCCGCGGCTAAGTCGATCAAGACATGGGTTGCCCTGGGGGACAAATCCACTTCACTGCGGGGTCGGTCGCCCCCGCCGGCATGACACACCCGAACGCCATTGATGCTGACGTCGATAGCGTAAACATCTCCCGCCACATCAACGGTGCCAATCGCTGCCAAGACCCTGCCCCAATTGGGATCCCTGCCAAAAATAGCGGCCTTAAACAGGTTGCTTCGCGCCACAGCGCGTCCCACCGCAAGCGCGTCTTCTTCACTTGCTGCCGAGACCACCTCAATGGTGATGTCGTGGCTAGAGCCTTCAGCATCAGCCAACAACTGGGCAGCCAAGTCTTGACACACCGCAAGAACACCTTCGCGAAACACAGGAATCGGAGGGGTAATCCCGCTGGCACCCGAAGCCATCAGCGTGACCTGATCGTTGGTGGACATGCATCCATCGGAGTCCAACCGGTCAAACGTGAGCTGGGTGGCCTGGCGCAGAGCGGTATCGAGTTCGCTAGATTCCACCACCGCATCTGTGGTGATCACGACCAACATGGTCGCAAGACCAGGCGCCAACATCCCAGCGCCTTTTGCCATTGCCCCGATAGTGACGGTTCCCTGCGGGAAGGTAAAACTCACCTGGGCCATCTTGGGCTGTGAATCCGTAGTCATAATGGCCCTAGCAGCCTCACCACCAGCGCGTTCACCACCCTCGCGATGGGCCATGGCAGCCTCAACACCGGCGAGGACTGCGCCAGCGGGTAGCTCTTCGCCTATCAACCCGGTAGAACACACCTGAATGTCCGCAGCGCCGGCATTATCCAGAAGGGATGCTGCTTTTTCGGCGGTGGCGTGGGTCAGCTGAAAACCTTGGGGGCCGGTGAAACAGTTGGCGCCTCCGGAATTGAGCACGATGGCTCTGGCGCGGTGGGAGGTCATGGCTTGGCTGGACCACATAATGGGGTGCGCTTTGGCGCGATTGGAGGTGTAGACCGCCGCCGCGTGATCGAGGGGACCTTCGTTGACAACGACGGTGAGGTCAAGTCCTCCACTGGCTTTGAGCCCCGCTGAGACGCTGCCAGCACTAAAACCCGCTGCTGCGGTCACACTCACGGTGCCACTCCGTTGAGGCTAAGACCGAGGGTTTCCGGAAAACCCCACACGAGATTCATGCTTTGGACGCACGCCCCGGCTGTGCCCTTGACCAGGTTATCCACCGCCGCGACCACAAAAGCGCGATTCGTGGCCTCATCCACGCCGACACCCAGGGCAAGGGTGTTACTGCCCACAACCTCACCGGTTTTGGGCAAAGTGCCCAGTGGACGCACTGTGACGCACGCTTCGCTTTCGTAGGCTTCCCACAGCGCTTGGTGGATATCTGACGCGCTGTACTCAGAGGTGCGAATACCGCTACACGTTGCGAGTATTCCCCGAGACATCGGAACCATCACGGCACTGAGTGAGAGAGTCGTCTCCTGGCCACTGGCGTGAGCCAGGTTTTGACGAATCTCGGGAATATGACGGTGGGTTCCCCCGAGGGAATAGGCGTGAGCGGAGCCGAACAATTCTGATCCTGCTAAGTCGCTTCGAGTGCTGCGTCCAGCGCCCGAGGAGCCCACCGCTAACTGAGCACCAAGGTCACGCGGCTCAATCATGCCGGCAGCGAGCAACGGGGCAAGCGCCAAGGTCACCGCCGTGGCATTACAGCCAGGAATGGCGAGAGCACTCGCCTCGGAGATGAGCTCACGCGAGGAAGGTCCCTGTGCTCGGGCTAGCTCCGGCATGCCATAGACGAAGGGTTCGCTAAATTCGCCGGAGTAAAAGGTGTCCCACTCCCGGGGGTCCTCCAGGCGATGATCAGCACCCAGGTCCACCAGCAAGCGCTGGGAGCCAGATTCCCGCAGTTGTGCCCCCAGAGCTCCCGAGTGGCCATGGGGCAACGCCAACGCCACTACGTCATGCCCGCCCAGGATCTCCAGGCTCGTTTCCTGGAAACGCAGGTGGGCATAGTCCACTAAGTGTGGATGAACACTGGCCACACTCTCCCCCACGGCGCTGTGGGCGCACAGTGTCGTGACCTCAAATTCTGGATGCTGGGCAAGAAGCCGGGCTAGCTCGCCACCGGCATATCCACTGGCCCCCGCGATGGCCACCCGCACTGTCATAGGACAACCTTAGACCAGTTATTGAAGGTCACTCGATGGAATTAAGCGCGAAGTGTGGCGCCATGGCGCGAGGCGGCAAGTGCCACTCCGGCCTCTTTGGCTTCGGTCGCCTCAGCCTGAGTCAAAGTTCCCTCACTGGATCTAAAACGCAGGGCAAACGTCAAAGACTTGAACCCTTCGTCTATCCCGGCACCGCGGTAATCATCGACTAGGTGCAGGCTCTCCATGAGCTCCCCAGCGCCCTCACGCAGCGCTGCGGCAAGCTCAGCGGCACTGACAGAGTCACTCACCACCAGCGAAACATCTTGCGTGGCAGCAGGGAATACCGAGATTGGATGCGCGATGTGAGGTGCCCCATCGCTCTGTACTAAGACCGCATCGACATCGATTTCACACACCGAAACCCGCTCGGGTAGGTCATGCGCTCTGGCCAGCGAAGGCAGCAACTCGCCCACTCGGCCCACAACGCTAGACCCCCAGAGCACCTGGGCATATCGGCCGGGATGAAAAGCCGGGTGAGTAGCACTGGCAAGCTCGAAAGTTACCCCAAGAGCAGTGCCGATGAGATTCACCACATCAAGGGCATCCCCCACATCGCTGCTGCGGGCCTCGAGCCCGGGTGAGCGTGAGGTGGAATCCCCTAAGAAAAGGGCGCCCACAGACCACGGCTGATGGCCAATCGAGGCAGATAACTCTTCCAAGATTTTCTCGCTAGGTCGCTCATTACCGACCGGAATAGTGCTTGTCCCCAGGTCTGTGGACCCCGGCACAAAGACCAATCCCGTTTCATACAATGCTTGGGAGGTAAACCCTCGGGAATAATTTCGGTGCGCTGTGGCCAGCAGACCCGGGATCAACGACACCCGCATGCGATTGGTAGCCAAGTCCAGAGCGTTGGCCACCGTTATTCCCCCGGCGACATCCTCGAGAGAAAAAGTGTCGTTTGCCTGGGCTGAGACAAAGGGGTAGGACAAGACCTCGGTCGCTCCCCAGGCAGCAAGAGAATGTGACACCCGTCGGCGAGCTTTTTGCTCAGCGCTCAGACCGCGACCCGGCGGAGCGGTGGGCAACACCGACGCGATGGTGTCATACCCCACGATCCGGGCGACTTCTTCGACCAATCCAGGAGCGTCCACAAGGTCTGGGCGCCAACTAGGAGGTGTGACGAGGAAACCATTCTCCGTGGGGACCACGGTGGCGCCAATGTCGAGCAAAATCGTGCGGGTATCGTCACCAGAAACATCCATCCCCGCCAGATCAGCCACTGCATTCTTGGCTAAAGCCAGCTCAGGCATGACACCGGCAGTCTCCGAGATCACCCGCGAACCCAGAGAATCTCTGGTGCCACCAGCGTATTTCTCCAGCAACTCGACGGCACGCTCGGCCGCGGCTTCGGCGACGAGGGGGTCTACTCCCCGAGAGAAACGCTTAGAGGCTTCACTGGGTAATTTGTGACGGCGCTGGGTTCGTTGGATAGTCACCGGCTCGAAACCAGCTGCCTCAATCAAGACAGTGGTACTGGCATCGGTAATTTCGGTACTGAGCCCACCCATGACACCGGCCATGCCAATCGGGCCCGAGTCGTCGGTAATTAGTAGGTCCTCGGCAAAGAGCTCACGCTCCACGCCATCGAGGGTTGTGAGTTTTTCTCCCGAACGAGCACGTCGCACGGTGATGCCACCGCTGAGCCGATCAAGGTCATACGCGTGCAAAGGCTGCCCCAACTCCAACATCACGTAGTTGGTGATGTCTACCGGGAGTGAAATAGAGCGCATACCGGCCAACGACAGTCGCGACACCATCCATGCCGGTGTTGGCTTAGTGGGATCAATCCCTCGCACAGCTCGCGTGATGAACACCTCACACCCCACGACACCTCGCACCGGGGACTCATCGTTAATCACAACGGGGAAGCCGCTTCCTTCTCCCGGTGTGATGGCCAACGCTGGATCGCGAAAAGCTGCTCCGGTGGCATGGTGATACTCCCGGGCAATACCCCTCATCGACAGCGCATAGCCACGATCTGGAGTGACGTTTACTTCACACGCCACATCACCAAGCCCCAGCAAAGAAATCGCATCGGTGCCCACGGGTTCGTCGATTCCCAGGCTCTCCAGTAGCAAAATTCCATCGTGTTCATCGCCTAACCCAAGCTCCCTGGCCGAGGCGATCATGCCATCAGAAATATGCCCATAGGTTTTTCGCGAGGTAATGGGAAAAGGCCCTGGCAATACGGAGCCGGGAAGGGCGACCACCACACGATCACCTTGCTCAAAATTGCCCGCTCCACAGACGATCCCGCGAATGGCCGGGGCATCGGGGGCATCTTCGTTGGACACCCGAACCTGACACCACCGAATTGTCTTGCCATTGCTTTGTTCCTCGGCGACAAACTCGAGTACTTCCCCGACGACGACCGGGCCGCTAATCTCGCTGCGATGAATAGCCTCTTCTTCCAAGCCAATCGACACCAGGGAGTGGTGAACATCTTCGGGCGTAATCGAATCAGGCAACTCAACAAATTCGCCCAACCATCTCAGAGGAATACGCATTAGACAGCCATCCCAAACTGCTGAGAAAAACGCACGTCACCCTCGACCATGTCGCGCATGTCCTGGACGTTGTTTCTAAACATCAACGTTCGCTCGATTCCCATTCCAAAGGCAAAACCCTGATATTCATCGGGATCAATTCCTGCCGCCCTCAAGACATTGCGATTCACCATTCCGCAACCGCCCCATTCAATCCAGCGCGCTCCCCCGCTGAACGTGGGGTGCCAGATATCAAGCTCAGCGCTGGGCTCGGTGAAAGGAAAGTAGTTTGCCCGCAAACGAATCTTTGCTCCTTCGCCAAACATTGCCCTAGCCAAATGCTCCAGGGTTCCGCGCAAATGTGCCATGGTCAGACCCTTATCAATCGCAATGCCCTCAATTTGGTGAAATACGGGGGTGTGGGTGGCATCAAGTTCATCGGTCCGATACACCCGACCCGGCGCCACCACGTAGACCGGAAGCTCCCTGGCGAGCAGAGACCTAATTTGAACCGGCGAGGTGTGGGTGCGCAGCAAGACGTGGCGATCCACCGGCTCGATGAAAAAAGTATCTTGCAAAGCCCTCGCCGGGTGATCCTCATCAAAGTTCAGGGCATCAAAGTTGAACCATTCATGCTCGAGCTCAGGGCCTTCGGCTATTTCCCAGCCCATCGCGACGAAGACATCGGCCATATCTTCCATCAACATGGTCAAGGGGTGGCGAGCACCGCGGGGCCTTCTGGGCCCCACCGAGGTAAGGTCCAGGCGTTCCTCGCTCAAGCGAGCCGACTCTTCGAGGGATTCAAGCTCGCTCTCCCGGGCCGCAAAAGCACTGCTCACCTGAGCTTTGGCCTCACCCATCATCTTTCCCGCAGCAGCTTTGGATTCTGAGGGAAGATCGCGCAACGTGGCATTCATGTGAGCCAGTGTCGAATGCTCACCCAGGTGCTCGGTTTTGGCCTTTTTCAGATCGGCAAGACTCGCTGATGCACTCACAGCGGAGACCGCTGCGTCCACCGCCACCTGGACGTTTTTTTCCGTGATTTCAAAAGTCTTCGACACGAGCAAGAAGTCTACTGGGCTAGTCGCCGTGGACCCAGGAGGCTCTAGGCCCGCTGGGCAAATGCTGCCTCGTAGAGACAAATCGCAGCGGCAGTGGGAAGGCTCAAAGACTCTGCTTGCCCGTAGAGGGGAACGGCCACCACCTGGTCAGCCACACTTTCTGCTTCCGCAGACAAGCCATGGGCTTCATTTCCTAACAACCAGGCCAAAGGCTTCGCCAGGGATCCCTCATCGCGCAGACTCACCAGATCGCGGCCACCGGCATCAGCGGCATAGACCACGAGACCCGCTGCCTGAATATCGGCGATGGCGTGGACTAGGTCAGCTCGGTGAACAAGCGGAATATGGAAAATACTGCCCGTGGAGGCCCGCACAACTTTCGGGTTATAGACATCGACACTCTCCGCAGTGACCACCACAGCATCGGCACCGGCAGCATCGGCAGTGCGCATGATGTTTCCGACATTGCCCGGATCTTTCACTTCGTGAAGCACCACAATATGGCGCGCCCCTCGAGCTAAGACGGTGGCTAAATCCTGGGAAAGAAACTGGCACACCGCAACGATGCCCTGGGGTGTGACCGTATCGGCCATGTGATGGAGCACCGCATCGCTGACGAGGGAAAGCTCGATGCCTTCTGACTGCGCCAGTGTCACCAATTCCGGGTGTCGATCACGCGCTGCCGTTGTGAGGAAAATGTCCACCACGAGCTCGGGGCGATGGGTCAGAGCCTCTCGCACAGCCTGAGGGCCTTCTGCCAGAAAAAGCTGTGCTTCCATGCGTCGCTGCTTCTTGGCAAGCTTCGCCACAGCGCGAACTCTGGGAGAGCGAGGGTTGTCTAACACGTAGCTAGCGTATGAGCTAGAGCTGACTAACCGGGGAAGGCTCGCTTAACTCCGGGCAAAGCACAGGGGCCGCACACCAGGTGTGCGACCCCTTGAAGAGCTTGACCTAGGAAGCTACGGCAGGTGCCGAAGTGTCCTTGGGTAGAGCCTTTTTGGCTTCCTGGACCAGAGTGGCGAAAGCAGCGGGTTCGTTCACAGCAAGCTCAGCGAGCATGCGACGATCCACCTCAATACCAGCCAAACCAAGTCCCTGGATGAAACGGTTGTAGGTCAAGCCATTTGCACGCGATCCTGCGTTGATGCGCTGAATCCACAGACGACGGAAGTCACCCTTGCGTGCGCGACGGTCGCGGTAGCTATAGACGAGCGAGTGAATGACCTGCTCTTTAGCCTTACGGTACAGACGTGAGCGCTGCCCGCGGTATCCCTT
Source organism: Pontimonas sp. (assembly GCA_017852615.1). Classification (GTDB taxonomy): domain Bacteria; phylum Actinomycetota; class Actinomycetes; order Actinomycetales; family Microbacteriaceae; genus Pontimonas. The sequence continues at coordinate 15,901 of JAFMKX010000012.1, forward strand.
AGCGCGTTCGAGAACAACCCGACGCTTCTTGTGTGCGTTGACCGCATTTTTTACCCTTGCCATGATTCTTTTCCTTCGCTTCTGGGACTACTTGGAGAGCAGCTTCTTGATGACCTTGGCGTTTGCCGGGGCGAGGACCTGCTCCTGGTTGAGGCGGCGGGTTACTCGGCTGGATTTCTTTTCCAGGTTGTGACGCATACCAGCGCCCTGCTTCATGATCTTTCCGGAACCGGTGACTTTGAAGCGTTTCTTGGCGCCCGAATGGCTTTTTTGCTTAGGCATCTGTCTCTTCCTTCTGTGTTGCGGTCTTAGGTTTAGTGGCGGTGGTGGTTTTCTTTACCGGCGTCGTGGCAGTGGTTTTCGCTGCGGGTTTTGCTTTCGCAGGTGTCTTAGGCGCAACCGGAGCTGCTGCTTGTTCCTCTGTCGCTACGTCCGCTGCAGGAAGTTCAGGCTCGGGTGTCGCTTTCGTGACAGGAGGCGTTTCCACCGCGGGTGCCGACGCTTCCTTTTCCTTCGCTGCCTTCTTACTTGCTTTTAGCTGGGCTGCTTTGGCATCCGCCTTGGATTTCAGCGGCCCGATGACCATCACCATGTTCCGACCATCAATAGTCGGGGTGAATTCCACCACGCCATACTCTGAAACATCTTCGGCAAAACGCTGGAGCAACCGAACACCTTGTTCCGGGCGTGATTGTTCGCGTCCGCGAAACAGAATCATGGCTTTGACCTTGTCGCCTGCTTTCAGAAAGGTTTCTGCACGCTTGCGCTTGGTCTCATAGTCGTGGGTATCAATCTTGAGACGGAAACGAACCTCTTTGAGGATCGTGTTCGCCTGATTCTTCCGCGCCTCTTTTGCCTTTTGTGCTGCCTCGTATTTGAACTTGCCGTAATCCATAACTTTGACAACGGGTGGGTTCGAATTCGGTGACACCTCGACGAGATCGAGGTCAGCCTCTTGGGCTAAGCGCAACGCAATGTCAATGCGGACGACTCCGACTTGTTCGCCTGCGGGTCCTACGAGGCGAACCTCGGGAACCCGAATGCGGTCGTTGATTCTGGGATCGCTGATGCCAATCTTCCCTTCTTTGTGCGGATACTTCACGCAAAAGAGGGCGAACCCCAAAGAACTCACAGGTTCTTTCGCACCCTTATCGCTGTGAATTACAGGTAATTCACGGAGTACAACGACCCGGTAACCTTAGAGTTGCAGGCATACGCAGGTGGGAGAATTCTCCTCTTTTGCTTGTTCCCACCCTAACTGCGGTGAAAACCGAGCTAAGACTAGCAGTCTTTACCCACCAACGCGAGAAGAAAGAGGGCCCAGGTGTCCGAGACCACAGAAGACTTTTCCCGAGACCTCGCCGATGTGGCGGCCGTAGAGGTCATCACCACGGTGGCCGTTCACCTGCTTTCTGCCGCAGCAATCAAATGCGGGCTCTCCGACAACCCGGAAGAAGAGACCGATCTGGCCGAGGCCCGCAAACTCATTATTGCCTTAGCGGGGCTGATCACCTCTGCCGCTCCTGAAATCGGGGATCACCACGCCCGCAGTCTTCGCGACGGTTTACGCTCAGTCCAACTCGCTTTCCGGGAAGCCTCCACATTCCCTGACGCTCCTGGCGCTGGCCCGGGTGAAAAACTCACCGGCCCTGTCAATTAGGCAGCAACAACCTTGACTGCCAGGCCATCCACCCGCTCGGCCAAAACGGCACTGGCGCTCCACGCCACAGTGGCTTTGCTCAAGAGCGCCTCGAGCTGATCGCGACCCAAACCCTGAGGAAGAACTAACTCCACCTGCACTTCTGCCCCGCTGAGATTGTGATGGCGATCTCCCGTGGCAAGGCGATGACCCACAGCATCCCGCTCGATCTCGCTCAACACATCCGAGTAAGCATGCTCTAATCCGCGGGCAATTTCCTTAGCCACTGCCTCATCACACCACGGCGGGATATACGTGCTCTTGCTGGCAAGAGCACGCAGTGCGCCCGCGCGTAACACCACGGTGTGCTCACTACCGGGATCAAGAACGATAAGCCTAAGGTGGTCATCTGCCGCGGCCAGGGCTGCTCGAGAGGCCTCCACAGGGATCGGCCTTGCCTGGGGATTCCACGAGGCCATCTTGGACACCGAGGAAAACACGGGCGCGACGGGACGCCCATCGGGGCCTTCGACGTGGATGACGGAAAGCTCTTGGGTTTTTTCTACTGTCGCGCCCTCTGGGGTGAGCCCCATCTCACCAGCGTGGGCCACCAACGGGATGAGTAGCCGCGAGGTGCCGAGAGCTTCGATGAGCCTGGCCCAGGCATCGCCCAAAGCGTCGCTGTGTGCCCCGGGGTCTCGTGCTAGGCGGTGATAGGCCTCGAGGAAATCAAGGAGTACTGGGTCGGCCTCACCGGTGTCACCGGCAAAAGGCACCGGGCTAAATTCCCGCCCCGCAAAAGGTATGCCAGCAGAATCAGTGGCCTGCGACATCCAAAGCCTCAGTGAGCGTGAACGCACCGGCGTAGAGAGCCTTGCCCAAAATCGCGCCTTCTAGACCCAGCGGCACCAATTCACGCAGTGCAGCAATGTCATCGAGGGACGAGATACCTCCCGAAGCAATCACCGGGTGATTCGTGGAGCCCAACACCTCGGTCAACAGCTCGATGTTGGGGCCTTGCATGGTGCCGTCTTTGGTGACATCTGTCACCACATACCGCGCGCACCCACATTCGTTGAGACGATCGAGCGTGTCAAAAAGGTTGCCGCCTTCTTCGGTCCACCCACGGGCAGCGAGAGTTTCCCCGCGCACATCAAGGCCCACGGCAATAGCCTCGCCGTATTCAGAAATCACGTGAGCGGTCCATTCCGGATTTTCCAACGCCGCAGTACCCAGGTTCACCCGAACAGCCCCCGTGGACAACGCGTTTTCGAGGGACTCATCGTCGCGAATGCCCCCAGAAAGCTCGACATTAACTTTCTTGCCCACAGCTTTGACCACTCGACGAATGACGGCACGATTGTCGCCCCGGCCAAAAGCGGCATCTAAATCAACGAGGTGCAGCCACTGTGCACCCTGCTTAACCCACTGTTCTGCCGCCTCGACAGGATCACCGTAACTGGTTTCACTACCGGCCTCACCTTGAACCAACCGGACCGCCTTGCCGTCTGAGACGTCCACTGCGGGAAGAAGAATGAGGGCTGGGGCTTGTGAGAACTCGTTCATGGCGAAGTGAAGTTATGACCTTAGAAGTAAGAATGTGGAGAACGGCGCGCCAAGTAGCACACAAGAAAGAGATACTACTCTGATTTAGAGGGCCCTGAGCACTAAGGCGATTAGCCCAGGTTTGATACCCAGTTCTCGAGCAGGGTAAGCCCCGCATCACCAGATTTTTCGGGGTGAAATTGCGTGGCGCACAAGGGTCCATTCTCGACTGCCGCCACAAAACGCTCGCCATAGTCAGCCCACGTCACCAGGGGATTGGGCAAAGGATCCGTGTTGGTCAGGCTCCACTTGGTCACGGCGTAGGAATGGACAAAATAGAACCGCTCGTTCTCCACACCGGCAAAAAGTGTGCTTCCCGAGGGCGCCTCGATTGTGTTCCAGCCCATGTGGGGCAAGCGAGGAGCATCAAGCTTGTGCACTGTGCCGGGCCACTGTCCTAATCCCTCGCTGTGCACACCGTGCTCTTGCCCACTCTCAAAGAGAACCTGCAATCCCACACAAATTCCCAACACAGCTCGACCGCCGGCAATGCGGGCGTCGATCACCTCACCGCCACCGACAGAATTGAGCGCCGTCATCACGCTCCCAAAAGCCCCTACTCCCGGAACGACAAGGCCATCAGCATTGAGCGCTTCGTGACGGTCGCGGGTGAGGGTGACCGTGGCGCCAGCGTGCTCGAGTGCCTTGAGCGCCGAGTGCACATTGCCTGAGCCGTAGTCGTAGACGACAACCGATCGCGCCACCGCTAGAGAGCGCCCTTGGTGGAGGGCACGCCCACCACTCGCTCATCGCGGGCAATCGCCTGCCGCAGGGCTCGAGCAAACGCTTTGAACTCTGCTTCGGCAATGTGGTGGGGATCGCGACCGTCGAGAACCGTGATGTGGACGGTCAGGTCCGCCTGCAAGGTGATGGCCTCGAAGACGTGTCGCACCAAAGAGCCTGTGAAGTGACCGCCGATTGCGTGATATTCAAAACCTTCTGGTTCCCCCGTGTGGACCAGGTAGGGCCGGCCAGACACATCCACGACCGCCCGTGCTAGCGCGTCATCGAGGGGCACCAGGGCATCACCAAAGCGGGCAATCCCCTTCTTATCCCCCAGGGCCTGCAGGAGAGCCTGCCCCAGAACAATCGCAGTGTCTTCCACGGTGTGGTGAACATCAATATCCGTATCCCCCGAAGCGGTGATCTCTAAATCGATCAAAGAGTGCTTAGACAGGGCCGTGAGCATGTGGTCATAAAAAGGCACCGTCGTCGAAATAGAGGAGGTACCTGTGCCATCCAAATTCAGGCTCAGGGACACGCTCGATTCCGACGTGGAACGCTCGAGAGTCGCAGTTCGCGGGGCTACAGTCACCTGCTCAGTGTAGCCAGTGTCTCCAGGAAGTACGTGGTTTCTTCCTCGGTTCCCGCGGTAACGCGAAGACTGTGGGCAATACCTACGTCTCGAATCAAAATATCTCGAGCCAAAAGTTCGCTAAAGAGTTGCTGCGGGTCAGCAACCCCGCCAAAGAGAACAAAATTGGCCTGCGAGGCACTCACGCTGTATCCCAAGAGGGGTAATTCACGCAGCAGACGATCCCGTTGCCCTCGAATATCGTCGACCATCGCCAGCATCTCCGGAGCGTGTCGGAGGGCGGCCACTGCAGCGGCTTGAGTCAGTCCCGAGAGGTGATAGGGCAATCGCACCAGACGAAGCGCATCAATCACCGCGGGGTCGGCTAGGAGGTATCCCACTCTCGCCCCGGCGAACGCAAAAGCCTTGGACATCGTGCGAGACACCATCAAGCGCTCCCGGCCAGGCAGCAGATCAGAAGCAGTGGGAGACCCCGGGGAGAGAAATTCCACATAGGCCTCGTCGACGAGAACCATGCCGTGGCTCGCGTCATAGGCGGCCTCGATCGTCTCCAGCGAGACCGACGTTCCAGTCGGGTTGTTCGGTGAACACAGAAAAACCACGTCGGGTGTGACCCGCTCGATGGCTTCGGTCACGATCTCGGGGCTTAGCTCATAGTTCTCCCCGCGGGGTGAGCTCACCCAGGAGGTGGCAGTGGATTCCGCGATGATCGAGTGCATCGAATACGTGGGAGGGAAACCTAGGACGGATCTGCCTGGGCCGCCAAAAGCTTGCAAGACGTGTTGTAGGACTTCGTTTGAACCATTGGCCGCCCACACCATCGACGCATCGAGGCGTTGGCCCTGCTGAGTCGTGTTGGCGTAGTCGGCTAGTGCACCACGCAGCACTCCAAAGTCTCGATCCGGGTAACGATTGATGTCCTCGAGAGCGTGAGCCAAAGACTCGACAATAGAAGCCCGAACCGCGGCGGGCAAAGGATGGGTGTTTTCGTTGACGTTGAGTGCATACGTCACGGGATCCATCGGGGCGCCATAGGGCGACTTACCACGAAGGTCATCACGCAGTGGTAGGTCTTCCAAAGAAGTCACTACCCCATCGTATGGGAGAGCACTAAGACCTAGCGAGGCAGAGCGAGTTCCTGTCCTGGCATGAGCTGAGCGCTGGAGATGCCGTTGAGCTTCATGATCTCCTGCACCACGTCACGGGGGTCGCGATCGGGAGCCACCATGTCGGCGATGCTCCACAACGTGTCCCCGGAGAGCACTGTGACGTATTCGTAAGAGTTACCACTCACCGCACTTTCTGCGCTGGCGGTGGAGGAAGCAACAAACAGGGATACCGCCAAAATCGGAATGGCTACCATCGAGCCCAGAACAACGCGACCGCGAGTGGTGATGCGTAATGTCGATGAAGTGTTCATGATGTGTGTTCCTTTTCTCAGTGTGAGAGTTTCGGGCCAAACCCTCGGCCGGGAGGGCTGGCCCGAATCTCTGTTTCGAATATATGTTCGAATGATGACGTTGTCAAGCACCCGACACACCCAATGTGACCAGGGACCACCGACACGCTGAGAAAATACTCGAACGCTTGTATAGAAAAACTGTTCGATTAGCGCTACCCTGAAGACATGTTGACTCCACAGCAGGAAAAAATCCAAGCCTTTATTGAGTACTCGCTGGACTCGCGCGGCGTTCCGCCGAGCATGAGAGAGATCTGTGACAACACCGGATTGTCCTCCACCTCCAGCGTGTCGCATCAGCTGAGCCAGTTAGAACGTGCCGGCTACATCAAACGACACGCCAACACGGCAAGGACCCTCGAAGTGCTCATCCGCTTGAGCCCCGAAGCGGAGTCCACCGTGACTCCCCTGGTGAGTGTCAGCGACGACATCGTCTCGGTGCCCCTTGTGGGACGGATCGCTGCGGGTATTCCTATCACCGCCGAGCAGCATGTTGAAGACGTGGTGGGTCTGCCCCGCCAGCTCGTGGGCAATGGCAACCTGTTCATGCTCAAAGTCGTGGGAGATTCCATGATTGACGCCGCCATTTGTGATGGAGACTGGGTTGTCGTGCGCGAGCAGGCAACAGCAGATAACGGCGACATTGTGGCCGCCATGCTGGATGAGGAAGCCACGGTGAAGGTGTTCAAACAGCGCGATGGACACACCTGGTTGTTGCCTCAAAACAGCGCGTATGAGCCGATTTTGGGCGACCATGCCACGGTGATGGGCAAAGTAGTCACCGTCTTGCGCAGTTTGTAAGTTAGAGAGGGCCGGCCGATACGCCGGGTTCTGTCCCGAGGAAACCTCGGTGGCAATCATCTTTCTCGGGCGGCTGTTACCAGCAACCTCTAGCGGCCTACCCGACACTCAAGCGAGCAACTTGATGGGTGCCTGTTTGGCCTTGCTCCGGACGAGGTTTACCTAGCAGACTCGGTCACCCGAGCCTCTGGTGGTCTCTTACACCACCGTTTCACCCTTACCCAGAAAACTGGGCGGTCTATTTTCTGTGGCACTATCTCGCGGATTACTCCGGGTGGGTGTTACCCACCATCCTGCTCTGGGGAGCCCGGACGTTCCTCGGCACTGCTGACGCAGTGACGCGATTGCCTGGCCGACCCTTTCTAACGTCCTTCAGGATAGGGGGAATCGCCGCTGCTGGCTAGGGCAGGCGGTAGGAGGCTTTGCGATCGAGTGCTGCGTTCGCCGCGGCATCTGCGCGGGCGTTCTCTTCGCGCGGCACCCATTCAAACGTGACGCGGGATCCCCCAATGAGTTCCCTGGCAGTAGCCGCAAGATCTTTCATATCGGGATGTTTGATTTTCCATCGACCCGACATTTGCTCCACCACGAGCTTGGAATCCAATTTCACCTGAATCACGGCGTCGGGGGAAATATCGTGGGCCATTTCGATCCCAGCAATCATGCCTCGGTATTCAGCGACGTTATTAGAAGCATGTCCACACAGCACTCCGGCGGTGGCGAGCACGTTACCGGATTCCGGGTCGATGACGACCGCTCCCCCAGCAGCATCACCCGGATTTCCCCTGGAAGCACCATCTGCTTCGACGATCAGGCGCTCAAAACTCACAGTCCAGACTCCGCTGTGCGCACCAAGATGGCGTTGCTATCGGGACACAGGATCACCGCGTCAGCCGGTGTTTGGCGAATATTGTGTATGTCGGATTCCGTCAGTTTCACGCCGCTAGCGCCAGAGACCCCAAAGCGCAGATGGGAAGCTCCCACCCCATAACGCTCGCGCTGGCGCTCATACAACTCGACCAAATCACGTGGTAACGAGGCAATCAGGGCCGCGCGGGCATCGGAGTGCACACGGATCTCTGAGTGAAGCGCTTCGCTGCGGCGAGCCTCTTCGTCTCGCGCCTCGAGCAGTGCGGCTTCGGCAGTGGCTAGCTCCGCATCGATGCCCGCCAGACCAGCTTCGGCGGCTTCCAGCTTTTCCATGATGGCCAATTCGATATCTTCCAAATTCGAGCGTCGGGTACGCAGGCTTTCCAGTTCATGTTCCAAACCCAGAGCATCCTTGGCCGAGGAGGTGTGCTCTAGTCGTTGCGAATCTTGGGCAATCCGGGCATCAACCAGGCTCACATCAGATTCCGCCCGAGCCAGCTCAGAGCGAATGCTTTCTAACTCGATAAAAGCATCGTGTCGGCGTCCCTTGATTTCGTCGATAGCCGCGTCCAGGGTGTCGAGATGAAGCGCTGCGGCCAACCCTTTCAGTGTGGTGTGGGCTCGCGCGAGGGCAAGATCGGTATCGGCCACATCCAGCAGCTTGGCTTGATCTTCGGGTGACGCTGATAATGCCATTAGGTCTCCACTCTTTGCACCTGAAAAGTCCACGGATCGGTCGTGAGATCCCCCACCACCACATCGATTCCCAATCGCTCGCGCAATTCTTCGGCGGCTGCGTCCAACCACAACCATTCAGCACCAAAGTGGGAAATATTGATCAGTGCGGGTCCTCCGCTCAGCGCTGCCTGTTCGAGCGCTTCACTGGCCGGGTGGTGACGAAGATCACTGGTGATGTAGACATCGCTGCCGGTGACCTCGGGGTGAGAGAGCAAGGAATCCCCTGCGCCAGCGCAGAGAGAAACCCGAGAGATTTCCCGTGCGGGATCGCCGGCCACCAGAGGGCCCACAGCAGTGTGGGGAAGAATCTCGCCCAGCGCGACAGCGAGTTCATACAGGCTCATTGGCTGTGCAAGAGTGCCCACTCGGCCTAATCCATGACCCGGAGTAACGCCTGGAACCAGCGCCGTGTGATCGACGAGCCCCAGAGCATCGGCGAGATAAGCCGAGGTTCCCGTGGGGACAACATCAGCGTTGGTGTGAGCGGAAAAAAGCGCACAGCCACCTCGAATAAGTTGAGCGATCAGATGCCCCTTATAGGTGGCTTCGGACACGGTCGTTACACCGCGAAGCAACAGCGGGTGGTGGGCAATGATCAAATCGGCACCCTGCTCGAGAGCCTCATTCACGGTGGCCTCCACCGCATCTACCACTAGATGAATCGAGGTAATGCGAGCCCGGGGATCCCCCACGACTAAGCCAGGACTATCCCAGTCCTCAGCTCCAGCACTGGGCCAGAGCGCTTCGAGCTGCTCCAGCACGCGCTCTAGGGACATTCCCGTAGTTGTGCTCGAATCTTTCTTAGGAGTCATGGGATGGTGACATCGAGTCTTTCGATGAGGAGGCAGTGGCACGCGTCACCAGTTCACCGAGGAGGCTCACCAGCGCTGCCAGGACAAAAGCGACAAGAACACCCGGTTGAGCGGGGCTGAGATCCATCAGACCAGCCTGCTCGCCCAGGGGAAATAGATAACCCTGCCAGGAAAGCCACGGCACGGAAGAGCTCACAAGGCCCAGGCCTGCTCCCAGACCCAGAAGTGCGGCCAGGAGCGGCGCAAGCCTCACAGCTGGAGTGTGGTGATCGGTCCTGGAGGCGGAGAACAAGCTGGTGAACACCATGGTTCCCGCCCACGCCGCCACCACAACGCCCAGGGTGTAAACGAGATCAGGAAGCACGGATATCACGGAAAAGTCCGTAGCAATCAGCGCCGCGAGCACACCGGCGATGACAACGCCCAATGCAAGGCTGTGGTGTCGGGCCTGACCCGGAATGCCCACCAGTGATACTCCGGCGCCAGCCGAATGGAGAGCTAGGGCAGCAAGCCCCAGCAGCGGCAGCGCCAAGAATGCGAGAGCAGGCAGAGGGAACCACGAGGGCAAGTCCGAGACCACGGCACCCACCGGATCAGCCAAGAGAGACAGCCCCGTCAGTGGGGAACTATCAGCCCACCAGCTGACAAAAATTACTAATGCGCTCAGAGGCACCACGGATACCAGCGCGCTGATCAGCCCGGGAGCTCGAGAGGGGGAATCTGTGGCAGCCAGCTGTGAGTGATCTTCAGCCACCACACCGAGTAGGAGCAATAAGCCTGCGAGAAGGAAGGACGCTGCAGCTATCACGGGCATGTACTCGCCCTCCCAGCTCAGCGTCATCGACGTATCGAGCCCAGGAAGAGCAAGAACGATCAGGGCGAGGGAGCC
>JAFMKX010000075.1 GCA_017852615.1 Pontimonas sp.
CGGTTTGTCGCCGCGATCAGGATGACGTTGGTCTTGGGGTCAAAACCATCCATTTCCACCAAGAGTTGGTTAAGGGTTTGTTCCCGCTCATCGTGCCCACCACCCATACCGGCACCTCGGTGGCGACCTACGGCGTCAATTTCGTCCACGAAAATGATGGCGGGAGCATTCTCTTTGGCCTGCGTGAAAAGGTCTCGCACGCGGGATGCTCCGACCCCCACGAACATCTCGACAAAATCTGAACCCGAGATGGCGTAGAAGGGGACGTTTGCTTCGCCCGCTACCGCTCGGGCGAGCAGGGTCTTTCCCGTCCCGGGAGGGCCATAGAGCAAAACGCCCTTAGGGATTCGAGCTCCTACTTTGAGAAACTTTTCGGAATCCTGCAGAAATTCCTTGATTTCGTGAAGCTCTTCGATCGCTTCATCTGCTCCAGCAACGTCGTCGAAGGTCACAGTCGACATTTCTTTGGAAATCAGTTTTGCCCGCGACTTGCCAAACTGCATGATCCTTGAGCCGCCGCCCTGCATGCTGCTAAGCAGGAACCAGAAAATCAGACCAATCAAAATGAACGGGAAAATCAAGCCCAAGAAAGAAATGAACCAGTTGGTTTGAGGCACCTCATCGGTGAATTCCCCGACATCAGATTCCGTCACGGCCTGAACAATTTCTCCACCACGGGGCGCTACATAATAAAACTGGACCTGTGTTCCCAAGCCTTCATAGGAGGAACGAAGCTCCAAATCAACGCGCTGCTCACCATCGATGATGGTGGCGGACTCAACTTGATTATCTTGAAGCAACTCCAAACCTTCTTGGGTTGTCACGGGCCTAAACCCGCCCGAGGTCAAAAGGGATACCCCAATCACCACGACCAACGCACCCACTGCCACATAGGGCAGGGGGCCTTTGAGAAGTGACTTAACGGTCCGTTTCTTTTCAGCCATGGAGCGTTCTATGCCTTTCGTGCCGCGCGGAGCCAACACATAAGGCTAGCGTGAGACTGGTGGTGGTGCCGGAAGTGTTCGCCCCTGGCACAGGGCCAGGAATCAGCCCTGATAGACCGAGGGCTTGAGGACGCCAACGCCTTCGAGGTTGCGATAGGCCTCGGCGAAATCCAAACCGTAGCCGACGACAAAATCATTGGGGATGTCAAAGCCCAGGTAGTCAATGGGCACATCCACACTCATCGCCTCAGGCTTACGCAACAGGGTCGCGACTCGAACAGAAGCCGCTTGGCGGCTGGCAAAGTTGTCCAGCAACCAGGACAGCGTGAGACCGGAATCGACAATGTCTTCCACAATCAGAACGTGACGACCCTCGAGTGAAATATCTAAGTCCTTCACGATGCGCACCACACCGCTCGATTTTGTGGATTTGCCATAGCTGGACACAGCCATCCAATCCATCTCGATGTGAAGGTTCAGCTCCCGTGCGAGATCGGCCATCACCATCACAGCGCCCTTCAGGACCCCAATCAGCAGGGGTTTCTGACCGGCAAAGTCGCGTTCGATTTCTCGCGCCATCCGAGCAATTCCTTCCCGGATTTGCTCGGGAGTGAGAACGACCGACTCGATGTCCTCTGCTACATCGTCAAACTTCATGATGCGCTGCCCTTTCTGTGACGCCCAGTAGCGATGGTGGCAAAAATATGCCCCTCTTTACGCTCAACACTAGCCCCGGAGACATCGATTGCAGATTGTCCCCGCCAGTTCTCAATCAGCCCCATCACCTGTTGCATCTGGGCATAGGTCGGGGGCTGCCCTCCCACCGACGTCACCAGAAGACGCAGTGCCCGAGAGCTGATCGCGGTGGGTTGACCGACCAGGAGATCGAGCTCCAAGCTGGCTTGATGCGGCTGGTGAACCGTGACCGACTGGGTGAAAAACTGCGAGGCCATCGCATCCAAAGCATCACTATCGCGGCGAAAAAGATCAGCGGTTCTCGCCAACGAGGTGGCGACCCCCGGCCCTAAGGCGTCTTCGAGAAAAGGTAATACTGTCTTTCTCACCACCACGCGTTTGTATGCCTCATCGGCGTTGTGCGGGTCTTCCCACCAGGAAATCCCAGCGTCGATCAGTGCTTGACGAAGAGTGGCTGCTTCCATATCCAGCAAGGGCCGGTGAAAAGAGCCTTGATCTGGTGCCATCCCTTTGAGCCCTGATGGGCCGCTACCTCTGGTGAGACCCAGCAACACCGTCTCAGCTTGGTCATCCCGCGTGTGAGCAAGCAGAATCCCCGTGGCTCCGGTTTCTCGCAGGCTTTCACTCAGTGCCTGATACCGAGCATTTCGCGCAGCCTCCTCTGGCCCGCCGCTTTTTCCCACCTCGACCGTTTTGATCATCACGGGGGCAAGGCCCAGTTCAGTTGCCTTGGTGGCAGCTTCTTGCGCAATGGTCGCTGAGCCTTCTTGAAGCTGGTGGTCCACCACGACAGCGCCTGCGCGAACCCCGAGGCCTGGGGCTTCCTGAGCCAGCGCCCAGGCCAGAGCCAGAGAATCGCTTCCGCCGCTCAGTGCCACAAGATACACAGCGTCGGGGGATGCGCTTTGGTGTCCCACCCATTCGCGCACAGCCCGGCGAACATCTGCCATGGCAGGGGTGAGGCGAGGGCGCCTGGCTTTCTTCGATGTATCGGACACAGCCACCCGGTAAGGTTACTTCACGAAAGATTTCGACATAAGGAGCCCTAGTTCATGGCCGAATACCCCGCCGTTATTGAAATCCCTCGCGGGAGCCACAACAAGTATGAGGTGGACCACGAAACAGGTCGAGTCTTCCTAGACCGTGTTCTCTACACGTCCTTTAGCTACCCCACGGACTACGGCTTCTTCGAAAACACTTTGGGCCTCGATGGCGACCCCGTGGATGTGCTGTTGTTGGCCCAATACCCCTTGTTCCCCGGTGTGGGAGTATCTGTTCGTGTAGTGGGTGTCTTCAATATGACCGACGATGGCGGAAGCGACGCCAAGGTAATCGCTGTTCCCGCAGGGGATCCGCGGTGGGACCACATTCAAGATGTGAACGATGTACCCGAATACACCCGTAAAGCAATCGAGCACTTTTTTGAGCACTATAAGGACCTTGAACCCGGCAAATGGGTGAAGACCGAAGGCTGGGGCTCAGCAAGTGAAGCCGTCGCCATTGTGGAAGCTGGGATTAAGGCTTTCCCCGGGCACTAACCCAGGCGAATGCCGCGGTTTAGGAAGAACGGGTAGGGGTCTTGGGCGACCATGCTCTTCCTGGTTTCTAAATGCAGGTGGCAGCCGGTAGAGCCACCGGTGGTACCGATTCGTCCGATGAGCTGACCCGTCACCACTGTTTGACCCAGGCTCACATAGAGCGATCCGCTTTGGAGGTGGGCATAACCGGTGGTGTAGCCATCATCGTGGGTGAGGCGAATAAAGTTACCCGAGGTTCCCAGCCACCCTGAGTAACTCACTCGCCCTGAATATGGCGCATAGACCGGATTGCCACAGGATGTGGCTAAATCAATCCCTGCATGCAGGCGAGCGAAACCATAAATAGGGTGAATTCTCATTCCGTAATTACTGGAGATATACCCACCCGAGGGCCTGGCCCAGCCTGATCCACTGATTTGACCCGGATCGATCATCCCGGCAATTTCTGCTTGGGCTCGGGCGATGACACCTTTTTGATAATCAGCCTCAGTGGCTTCGCGCTGCTCGATGAGCACTTCTAATTGGGCTTCTAACCGTGCGCTATTGGCATATTGGGCTTCTACTGCGTCATAAGCCCGCATCGCCGCCGCATTTGCTGATTCATAGGCCGCTTCTGCCACGACTTGGAGTTCTTCCCGAATTCCTCGGGCCACTTCAGCCTGATCACTGAGAGATTGAGCTGCGTTTTGATCGGCAATTGCCCTGGCATAAATGCCATCCGTTTGTTCCGCAATCTTGGAGGCGTAGCCAATACGACTCAGAAGCGCCGTGGCATCATCACCGCTGACAAAGAGCGTGGCGGTGAGGTCCGCGCCACCGACCCGAGCTAATTCAGCAACAAACTGACCCGCCTTGAGTCGAGATTCTTCGGCCAACACTTCGGCGGCATCTGCCTCGCTTTGAAGAAGCTGCTGCTTGTAGGTTGCTTCATCTAACTCAGTCAACGCTTCGTAATAGATCTCACCTAGCCGCGCGGCTTCCATTTCGGCCTCTGCGGCAGCAACTTCGAGTTTTTCCAACAGGGCGGTGATTTCTTTCACCTTCTTTTCAGCTGAAGCAACATCTTTTCTTGCTTCCTGAACTTCTTCCCACGTGGGGAATTCATCAGCATAGGCAGGTGAGGTCGCGGGAAGGCCCAGAGTCAGGATTAAGACCAGGGCAGAAAACGTAGCCGCCACCAGAAAAGGCAGGCGTGGATTAGACAACCTCACGTATTCCACGATAACCAGGACCCCTTGGTTTCCCCTGGTGGCGCGCGGTGAGGATTAACCAGGCCGATTCGTTTGCATTAGTGGCCCGGCAACTCTAGACTCAATCCCTGTTGCTATGATTGCAAAGTTCAAGGCCCCATCGTTTAGCGGCCTAGGACGCCGCCCTTTCACGGCGGTAGCACGGGTTCGAATCCCGTTGGGGT
>JAFMKX010000076.1 GCA_017852615.1 Pontimonas sp.
GCCACCGTGGAGGCATCCCAAATATGGGATTCGGACATGTCGATAATCACGCGCTCGGGGTCTTCTGCGTAGTCAAATTGAGTGGTGAGGTCATTACTCGAAGCGAAGAATAATTCTCCATTGACCGCGTAGTGGGCGGTCGGAACTTGCTCGTCCTCGGGCAAGGTTCGCGTCACGGTGACAAAGTGGGCCACTCGTCTGGCAAAGAGGACCATTGCCACCAACACCCCGGCAATCACGCCAATGGCCAGATTGTGGGTCAGCACGACGATGACCACGGTCGAAACCATGACCGAGGTTTCGCTCTTGGGCATCTGCTTGAGGGTGGAAGGGCGAATGCTGTGCCAATCAAAGGTGGCCACAGAGACCATAATCATGACCGCCACCAAGGCGGCCATGGGAATCATGGCCACCCAATCTCCCAGGCCCACCACCAAAATCAACAGGAAAACCCCAGCGAAGAAGGTGGAAATTCGTGTTCTGGCACCTGAGGCCTTCACGTTAATCATGGTTTGACCGATCATGGCGCAACCGCCCATACCGCCAAAGAAACCGGACAATACGTTGGCGACACCTTGGGCCCAGGCCTCCCTGGTTTTGCGCGAGTGGGTGTCGGTGACGTCATCGACCAGTTTCGCGGTCAAGAGTGATTCCAGCAGGCCCACCACCGCCATAGCGGCGGCATAGGGCGCGATGATTCTCAAGGTTTCCCACGTCAGAGGAATGCTGGGGATCAACAGCTCTGGCAAGCTCTGGGGCAATTCGCCCTCATCGCCCACGGTGGGGACGACCAACGCCATGGTCACCACGACTGCCGTGATGAGCAAAATGGACACCAACGGCGCGGGGATGACCTTGGTGATGCGCGGCATCACGATCATGATCAACAACCCTGCGGCGACTAGGGGATAGACCAGCCAGGGGACCCCTACGAGGTGGGGTAGTTGGGCGGTGAAGATCAAAATCGCTAAGGCGTTGACAAAACCGACCATCACGCTGCGGGGAATGAACCGCATGAGTTTCGCCACACCCAATAACGCCAAGATAATTTGAAACAGACCGCCCAAAATCACGGTGGCCAGGAAATAATCCATCCCGTATTCGCGTGCTACGGGGGCAATAACCAAGGCGATGGCTCCCGTGGCGGCGGTAATCATCGCAGGGCGACCGCCCAAAAAGGCAATGGACACCGCCATGATGAAGGACGAAAACAACCCCACGCGTGGGTCAACACCGGCAATGATGGAAAAAGAAATAGCTTCAGGAATTAGCGCCAGCGCCACGACAAGTCCAGCCAGAACCTCTTTAGTGAGCAGACGAGGGCTGCGCAGGGCATCAAGGACGGAAGGCTTTGCCTTGTAGCGATTACGGTCGTCATCGGACATGCGAAGAATAGACATAGGGAAACTCCCAGAGGGTGGACGCTCTCGGTGCGAAAGCTAGGGACATCTTTGTGGTGCACCAACACGCAATATCCCAACACAAGCCAAAAAATCAGTGGCATTAAGTCCGGAGTCGAACTGGATACTCCCTCAGACTACCCGAGGGTTGAGCGCGCGGGGGAGAGGCTCCCGCTTGCAACACCATAGGGCAGGATGGGACGCATGACAGTGATGCTGAGTAAGCCCTATCTCATCTTCGTGGGGGAAGAAACGAACCCCGTGTATGCCAAGACCGGAGCAGGATTAGTCCAGTGGGATCGTGAGAACTGTGTGGGCCAGCTTCGTCTCACTGAGGACGCTGTTGATCTGGGTGTGCCCGAGTGCAGTGTGGAAGAGGCGCTGAAGCAAGGGGCAAAAACGTTGGTCCTTGGCATCGCTGTGGTGGGAGGACGAATCCCCACGGCGATGATGAGCGTTATTGAAGACGCGCTATCCCGAGGGCTTGATGTTGCCTCGGGCATGCATGACCGTTTGGGCGATATGCCCGCTGTGCGGGATCTCGCGCAGCGCTCTGGAGCGAAGTTGATTGACGTGCGGGTGCCACCAGCGGATATTCCTATTGCCCGGGGCGTCAAGCGCGGGGGGAAAAGATTGCTCACCGTGGGCACCGATTGTGCTTTGGGTAAGAAATACACAGCGCTGGCCTTGGCAGCCGCGATGCGTGACCGCGGTATGGATGCCACTTTTCGCGCCACCGGCCAAACGGGCATTCTTATTGCAGGATCCGGGATTCCCATTGATGCTGTCGTGTCGGATTTTGTTGCGGGGGCAGCGGAAACTCTCTCACCTGATGCACCTGAGCATCACTGGGACATTGTTGAAGGACAAGGCGGGATTGTGCACCCTGCGTATGCCGCAGTGAGCATGGGGTTGCTGATGGGGACTCAACCAGATGCGTTTGTGGTCTGCACCGATGCCACCCGGTCCCACATTGTGGGCTGGCCCGATTTTCCTGTGCCCAGTATTCAGCGTGTCATTGACATCACTATCTCGCTGGGCCAGACCGTCAATCCCGACATTCGGTGTGTGGGAATCAGCGCCAACACCTCTGGCCTTCCCGCAGATCAGCGAGCCACCTACCGCCAGAAACTATCGGATGACTACGGTCTTCCGTGTGTAGACCCTCTCGATGGTGGTGTCGAAGCGCTTGTCGACTTTATTGCGGGAGAATTTCCCCATGAAGCTTGAGGTCTCGCAGCACTCCTTGCCCCTATCCAAGCCTTTTTCGATTACGGGCCACACCTTTACTCACCTCAACACCGTGTGGGTCACACTGGAAGAAGAAGGGTTCGTGGGCCGAGGTGAAGGCACGGGTTCGTATTACCTTGGTGAAGACCCGACGACTATTTCTCGCCAGATTGAAGAGGTTCGCTCCGAGATCGAAGCGGGAATCACACTAGAGCAAGTGCAGTCTTTGCTCCCTCGCGGAGGCGCTAGAAACGCTGTGGACTGCGCGCTGTGGGATCTTGCGTGTAAGCAACAATCTCAATCTATTTGGCAGCTCCTCGAGATTGAACCCCACGAACTAGTGACCGTGGCCACCATCGGTGTCGCCACGGCGGAGGATATGGCCGCTCAGGCCAGTGCGTGGGCACAGTATCCCGCTCTGAAGATAAAGCTCGATAATGATTCGCCGCTGGACAAGGTGGGTGCTATTCGCCAAGCACGACCCGATGCCTCCCTCGTGATTGATGTCAATCAAGGCTGGAGCATGGCGGAACTGGTGACCTATGCCCCAGCGATGGCAGCCTTAGGGGTAGAGATGATTGAGCAGCCACTGGCCCGTGGCGGCGATGATGAGCTTCGCGGTTATGACTCACCGGTCCCTCTGGGGGCGGATGAGAGCTGTCTGGGGTTAGCTGACCTTGAGCAAGCGTGCGAGAAATACGACGTGATCAATATCAAGTTGGATAAATGTGGTGGTTTGAGCGAGGCCCTGGCGATTGTGGATCGAGCCCGTGAGCTGGGGAAAAAACTCATGGTGGGGAACATGACCGGTAGCTCGCTTTCCATGGCCCCGTCCTCGGTGATTGGCCAGTGGTGTGATTTCGTGGACATCGACGGTCCCCTCCTGCTGGAGCGCGATATTGAGCATGGCCTGGAATATCGTGCAGGCGGGCTGGTGGGGCTACCCACCCCCGAGTTGTGGGGTTAGTGTGTCTCAGGTTCTCATCACTAGCGTTACTGCGTACCCTGTGTTGACCAACACTCACAGCCAGTAGGTGACCCGGTGAACGATCCGCTATCACTGGCGCTTGTGGCCCTCGAGGGTATTGGCGTGCTTGCTTTTGCGCTGTCGGGAATCCTGGCTGGTGCTCGCAAACAATTAGATGTGGTCGGTGTTGCCGTCATTGCGTTCCTCACTGCCTTTGGCGGGGGAACTTTGCGGGATATTTTGCTCGATCGGGGGCCGTTTTTCTGGGTCGCTAACGAAGGCTGGGTGATTGCGGTATTGGTGCTGGCTATTGCCGTTCCGGTCGTGCTGCGCTCCAATCACATTGAGCTCACCCATCGGGCCATGCAATGGCCTGATGCTTTGGGTCTTGGCCTGTTTGCCGCCTCCGGAACACAAATTGCTTTGGACAGTGGCGCAAGCCCCTTGGTGGCAACCCTGATGGGAGTGGTGAGCGCAGCGTTTGGGGGAATGATTCGAGATATTTTGATTAACGAAATTCCCTGGGTGGTCTCGAGCTTCCAGCTCTATGCCTTATTAGCTTTTCTCGGTGGCTGGCTGGTGTGGGGGCTCGGGGTTCTAGGAGCTACTCCAGTGCTCGCCGTTTCGATGGGAGCGGGAGGGACCATCGCTCTCAGAATGTTGGCGATTGCCTTCAACTGGCGTTTGCCTGCGTGGCGTTTGGGAACCTAG
>JAFMKX010000077.1 GCA_017852615.1 Pontimonas sp.
ACCGCATGCCATTTCACAGCCGGCTATTGGAATTTTCTTGCCGGCCACACAACCAGTCTTGCCGGAAATTTTCGGATGGCTCAGCCACTAGCTGGCTTAGGAAAGCTGAAGGATTTACCCGAATTGCTAGTGCAGGAGCAACAGCGCGAGCGGTATTGAGAGCCCCGAGCTACCTGCGCCCCCAGCCCTGAGTAGCAGCTACCTCACGGCGTTTTGGTCGGATTGAGGGCTATGGTGTGGCTATGACGACGAAAAATCACTCTTCGAGAAAGAGCCTTGTTCCCACTCGCTGGGCCGAAGGCATGGAGGATGTGTTCCATCTGGTGCTCGGGATTTTCCTTTTTGGAATTGCTGTTGCGGCCCTGATTTATAGTCTGGTGAGAGTCTTTACGACCTCCCCGTTTTTCCCCACAGGGATGATTCAGGCCATCAATGACGTGTTGTTTATCGTCATCATTTTGGAAATTCTTCGCACGGTGATAGCCCGATACACCGATGGGGTTTTTCAACTTCAGAACTTCTTGATTATTGGCATTATTGCCGCGGTGCGTCACATTCTCACGGTTGGAGCATCGATGACCTTGGGTGCAGAGAAGCCCCACGAGAGTTTCGAGAGGGCAGTTATTGAGCTGTTGGTGAGTGCTGGGATCGTCGTGGCGCTAGTGTTTGCCATTTTTCTCTCGCGCGCTGCCGACACTGTGTTAGCTAGAGCAACACCGACTAAGTAGGTTTCGCTGAGACTGCATGAGTTCTGCGATTCCCGTGGCGTTTGTCATGCCGTGCCACCAAGCAGAAGACTAGCTAGAAGGCTCTGATATGTCAGTGACGACTGCCGTGGGTTTCTGATCGGGCAGAGATTCTTGCGGTGGAACCTGGGCAATCGAGAGTCGTTCGACGGAGTCTCCCAAAACTTGTCGAATCCGTGAGACATCGATAATGGAACCATTGACTTCGGAGAAAATAGAGTCAACCACTGCGAGTGCATCTTCGAGGTTACGTTTACCCGTGGCCAATGCTCGCGCGGTCGTTTCTTGCGCGTTTTTCCTGGCATTGGTAAGTATTTCCTCGGCCTGATTTTCCAGGTCTAACGCTCTGCTTTGCGCCTTCCTCGCATATTCGTCAGCTTCTCGGTATACGCGCAACGCGTAGGCGTCCGCTTGCTCACGGATGTCCATTTCCATTCGATCAATTTCCAGTTTTTGGAGGCGTAATTCATCTTTTGTTTCCTGGGAAAGTCGCTGGGATTTTTCCAAAGTCGCTTGAGCCTCGGCTTCGAATTTTTGGGCGCGTGCGGAGGCTTCCTTGAGAATTTCTTTGGCTCGAGCCTTGGCCCTCGCCATGATCTCGGCTTCCTCTGAACGCTGGGCTTCTAGCTCGCTGAGGGCGAGGTCTTTCGCTTGTGACGCCTCTGCCACCAGTTCTCGCCTGCTGCGTGACGCTTCTTCGGCAATCGTTGCCGCGTCCCCCTCTGCCAGTTCGCGAATTCTGGTTGCTTCGCTTCGGGCGTGATTGAGAACCACTGCGGCTTCCGCTCCGGCTTGCTCGACCTGTTTGAGAATGTTCAGCCGCAAAGCAGTGTTGGCTTCGGTGGCCTCGGTCAGTTGCTCGCGCAGGGAGGCAACTTCTTCATCAAGCTCAGTGAGCCTTGTCTCCACGACTTCAATGTCGTAACCGCGCAAGACCTTGGGGAACTCATGGTTTGCCATGTCTCCAAAGTACCCTGTGGCTCTTGAAAAAGACAGAGCTATATGTGACAGATAGGTAAACAATCGCGCCGGTGTCATTTGGTGATCCTGATCCGAAGTCGCCCCAAGCACAGCGGGAAGGCGGCGCCCTGGGATGCTGTCTATCACCAGTCGTCCCTGGGGTTGACCCCGCTCCTGCGACCCGCAGGAGCGGGGTCGCGCGAATGGGCGTGTTGCTCCACAGGGGAGCTCGTTCCTAGATTTGTCATGAGGAAGAATGGGCTTAGCATGGTCTTTATGAAGAATATTGTTCTCGCAGTTGTCCTTTTGCGGGCCTGAGCCTATCCATTGCCGGCTGCGCTACCGGAGAGTCCTCTAATAGTCCTGATGCTAGTTCTCTCGTAGGAACATGGGTGGGGAGCAATATTGGGTATGAAAATGGCCAATGGCAGGAGAGGGAAGCCCGCTACGTCATAGAGGAAGGCACAGGAGACGTCTTTGTGGGTTTAAAGTATTGGCGCGAAATCGGTGGAGAATGGAGCGAAGCCGAGATTTTTTCCGGGTCACTCCATGACTCGGGTGAATTTTTTGCCTCTGACCTCGATGGATTCATCCTCGGTACTGTGGTTTCAGAAAGTCGAATTTCCGCCACATACCTCGAAGCGGGACCAGATCAGGGGGCGTTTGCCTTAGCTTTAGAAAAAGAAGGTCGCTGACTCAGTCACGATTTTTGGCACGGTAGTGGGCCTCGCTGCTTCGCACACGCGCTGATGAGGCTTTGACGCTCTGGGCTTAGCCCAGTAAGTCAGCGAGTTCGAGCCATCTGTTTTCCAGTGTGTTCATCTCGGATTGAAGTTCGTGGCGTGAGCGCGCTAGTTCGCTCAAGCGCTCATGATCGCCTGGATCTGTCTCCACCAGCACCTGGTCAATGTCGGCGATTTTGGTGGAAATGGTGCCCATTTTGCGTGTGAGACTGGCGTGTTCTTTTTCTGCGCTGCGGTGTTCACTACTGCCGGGGCGGAGCGTCGAGGAGGGGGCTTCGTCGGGGGAGACATCTTCTTCGATTCCGTGACCTGCCAGCTCGGCGAGGCTTGCCGGGGATCGATCTCGTTGAAGGGTCAAATACTGGTCAACTCCCTTGGGGAGGTGGCGGAAGTGACCGTCTAAAACTGCGTATTGCTGATCGGTAACCCGTTCCATGAGATATCTATCGTGAGAGACCACAATGAGGGTTCCTGGCCAGGTGTCGAGCAGGTCTTCCATGGCAGTGAGCATGTCAGTATCAAGGTCGTTTGTGGGCTCATCCAAAAGGAGCACATTGGGCTCTTCCAAGAGCTGAAGAAGTAACTGTAAGCGTCGCCGTTGGCCTCCGCTCAGCTCGAATACCCGGGCGGAGAGATGAGCGGAGGTGAAGCCGAGTCGCTCTAATAGTTGCGCGGGCGTGAGATCGGCACCTGCCGCGTGATAGGTCGTCCTTTTACGGGCAATGACTTCGCTCACGCGATCTTGTTGCACCTCATCCAAACTAGCCAGGCGTTGATCCAGAATTGCGAGTTTGACCGTGGAACCTCTGCTGACTCGACCTGTGGTGGGAGTAAGCGAACCTTCGAGCAATTTCATCAGCGTCGTTTTCCCAGCGCCATTGATGCCGAGAATTCCGGTGCGCTCGCCGGGGCCTAAATGCCAGGTGAGCGGGTGCAGAATCGTCTTTCCCTCAATCACGACGGACACATCATCTAATTCAATGACTTTTTTACCCAGTCGCTGGGATGACATTTTGGCCAACGTAACGGGGTCCCTGATTTCGGGAACGTTGCTAATGAGTTCATTAGCGGCATCAATCCGGAACTTGGGTTTGGTCGTGCGAGCAGGTGCACCTCGGCGCAGCCATGCGAGTTCTTTGCGCAAAAGGTTCTGACGCCGTGCCTCAGATGCCGCTGCGCTGCGGTCTCGCTCCACGCGTTGTAAGACATAGGCGGCATAGCCGCCCTCATAAAAGCTCACGGTGCGATCGTGAACTTCCCAGGTGGACGTTGTTGCCGCATCGAGGAACCACCGGTCGTGGGTGACGACCACGAGCCCACCAGCATTACTTGACCATCGAGCATTCAGGTGCTCGGCCAACCACGCCACACCGGCCACATCCAAATGGTTAGTGGGCTCATCCAGGAAAATAACGTCCCATTCGCCCACCAGAAGCGCTGCCAGGGATACTCGGCGGCGTTGGCCACCACTGAGTTCTGCCACGGTGGCATCCCAGGGCACATCGGTCAATAACCCGGTAATAACGTCTCGAATCCGGTAGTCCCCGGCCCATTCGTGGTCCTCTTTGTTCCCGACCACAGAAAACGAAACGGTCTGGTCTTCGGGGATGGTGTCGGACTGGTCCAACATCCCGACACGAATCCCTCCGCGGGTTGTGACCGACCCTGAATCCGGTGGAATGCGCTCGGCAAGAATGCGCATCAGGGTGGATTTCCCATCCCCATTGCGACCCACGACACCGATGCGGTCCCCATCGGCAACGCCCAACGTCACAGTGTCTAAGACAACTTTGGTGGGGTACTCGAGTGAGATTTGATGAGCGCCGAGGAGGTGTGCCACTGCTTGAGCCTAAC
>JAFMKX010000078.1 GCA_017852615.1 Pontimonas sp.
AGTCCGGTTCATCCACAACAAGAACTGTGGCCAGGTTCCGGCCGTGCCCAAACCAGCAAAGAGGCCCAGCAGGGCAGGGACCCCGAGCATCGCCACGCGACGAAGCGGGTCGATGAGTTGGCGATACCGGTCTAGCTCGTTCGAGAGCTTCGCGTAGACGGGGCGAAAACGATAAGCAAAATCGAGGCTGAGCCACACGGGAATGAACATCGCCAAGAATCCAATGAGGAACATGGCAACGGAGCCGCCCCAGTTCGTCAACAACACTTCGAGATAACCCAGTTGGTCAAACCATAAAACCTCGGTGTAGAGCGAGGCGAAAGAGAAGAAGGCCCCGACAATCACGGCCAGAATCACCAGGGTGATGATCAGTGGCGCTCGGCGGCGATTGAGGATCGGACTAGTTGCTTGAGACACGGGGATAACTCTCCTTGATCAGGGCAGAGCTCCAGTGTACAAAGGTTGCCTGGGCTTAACCTAGGCGCCGGGGCATGAGGGCACGGGCGCCCCGTCACGCAAAGCCTCCAGAGAGGTGATGGCGTCATCTAATGTGGCCATGGGGATGACCTGAAGTCCCTCGGGAATATGGCCCACAACATCCCCACAGTTACCCAGCGGGGCAAGAAAAACCGTGGCACCATCATTGCGCGCACCGTGGAGTTTGTGACGAATTCCGCCAATGGATCCCACTTCCCCCTTCGCCGAAATTGTTCCCGTTCCCGCTATCACGGTGCCGTTGGTGAGATCTTCCGAGGTGAGCTTTTCCACAATCCCCAGGGCAAACATGGCTCCAGCACTGGGGCCTCCGACATTGTCTAGCGCGATATCGATATCGAGGGGGAAGTCATATTTTCCCGACACCAAAATGCCGATCATCGGCACCCGGTCCTCTCCCTCGGACATCCGAGGCAACACTTCAAGGTCAATTTCTTCCCCGGAGCGTTCCACCACCATGGGCAGAGGCACCTGGGTCCCCGATTCGGCGATGATCTCCCGCAAGCGCGTGACGTCGTTGACATACTCGCCACCGGCTTGAAGGATCACATCCTCCGGAAGTAGCACTCCAGCGCTGGGGCCATCGTCCATGGCTTCGTTCACGGTGAGCAAGCTGGTGAAGGCAACCCCCACATAGGACAGGGCTGCCGCAATGGCTTCCTGCTGCGAATTATTCATATCGATCACGGCGGCCTCGCGACTGGCCTCCACGGTTACTCCCGGAGGATAGGCAACACTCACCGGAATCACCGTGCGGCTGGGGTCAGCCCACCCGGCGAGCACATCAAGCCATCCGGGCAAACTCTCGGGATTACCTGTCCTGGTCACCGTGGTCAGGCGAAGCTCCCCCGAGGTGTCATAGGTTTGCGCACCCGATATGGAAATCAGGTCAAACTCGCCCTCCCCCACGCTGACAGATCCCAAGGTGTCATAGGTGGGCCCGGGGTTGTCAATGACATAGGGGGCGGGGAAAAAGGTCAACCCGACTGCGATGATGGCGCTGAGGCCCAGCATCAGCCAGCCGACGACACGCGAGCGGCGCTGGACGAGGGGCGATGGGTCGCCAGGCTCAAAAATAGCCACTCACACCCTTTCCCCGACCGCTAAAGCACAAAGTGTAGCTAGGAATCACTAGGGAAAGCCCTGAGCGAAATGTCCCGCGAGTCCCGGATTTTGAGGACTACCGTGGAGATATGTCTGATGACGAACGAGGCGATGATTTCGAGCTGCCGGATGAAGAAGCCCTGCGAGCAGCGTTTGAAAGCTTTCTTCAAGGCGGAGAATCGTTTGACCCCGCCCAATTCCTCGCCTCAGCGGGACTGAATCTCGAAGCTCCCGAAATTAAAAAAATGATGAGCCAACTACAGGCAGCATTCTCTGGTGGCCTGAACCCCGACCCGAACGCTTCTCGCGATCATGCGGTATCAGTAGCCAAAGAGGGCGCTCTCGCTCTCGACCCCGCTACATCAGCAGCTCTGGCCACAGCGGCCAATGTCGCCTCGTTGTGGCTCAACGAAGTGACCAGCATTGCCGAGCTGCCCCACACTCCCCTGATCGGAACCAGGGTCGAGTGGGCGCGCAAAACCTTGCCCGTGTGGGAAGAAATTGTGGCGCCCGTCGCAGCCGCGATTCCTCGTGCAGTCTCAGACATGATGAAAACCAGTGCGCCAGAAGAACTAGCCGAGGCGCTGAGCCAAGTGGCTGCCCCCATGGAAAAAGTTTCCCGGAGTCTGTTCACCATGCAGCTGTCCTCGGTGGTCGGCAAACTCGCTACTGAGGTTCTCTCCGGCGGGGATATCGGTATCCCTCTCATCCACGGCGATTCCGAATACGACGTTCACGCGATGCTTATTGCCCAGAACATGCGCGAGTTTTCGAGTGATCTGGATATCCCTCTCGAAGAAGCAGACATCTTCTTAGCTGCCAGGGAAATCGCGCACGCGCGACTTTTCCGTCACGCCAAATGGCTGCGCCTTCACCTGATGAGCACTATCCACGACTTTGCTGCGGGCATCCACATCGACAGCGACCGCATCATGGAACTCTCCGAAGAGTTTGACCCCAGCAACCCTGAAGCCATGAAAGATTTGGTCACCAGTGGCAAGTTGTTACCCGAGCGCACGCCCGAGCAGGAACGAGCTCTCGAGCGACTGGGATCGATGCTCGCGCTGATCGAAGGCTGGGTGGATCACGTCACCAGTGAAGCCACTGCGCGACTACCGAAATCCGACGCACTGGGCGAAGCCATTCGCCGACGCCGCGCGAGCGGTGGCCCTGCCGAGCGAGCATTCTCCACCTTGGTCGGGCTCGAACTGCGGCCTCGACGGCTGCGCGAAGCAAGCGCACTGTGGGCTCGCATTAGCGAAGCCCTCGGAGCGCAAGCCCGTGATGCACTGTGGCAACACCCCGATACTCTCCCCACTGAGTTTGATATTGACCATCCGCAGGAGTGCATCGAGCGCTTACTGGCGCCCGCCGCTGAGCCCGATGACATGGACCAGGCGCTGAGTGATTTGTTAGATGAGGAGACCCCTAGCTAACGCTGTGTACAACGCACAACGCAGCGGCGTCATCTTCGCCACTATCAGGCGATGCTCCCGCTTTTTCAGCTCAATCCCCGCTATCCCAGAGTGTGGCAAAGCCCCACCACCCTTCAAATTGGCATCAATCCGCCGAAAGTAATTCTGGATAACGTGCCCGATGAAGCGCTTGCCCTTCTCCACGCGCTCGAGAGTGCGATCCCCCACACCGCGGCACAGGTCATCGCTGGAGAGGCGGGGTTACCGCTAGCGCAGATGGACACGTTGCTTGCTGCCCTCGCTCCGGTCATGGAGCCCTCGCCCGAAGCTCCCGCAGCCCCCATTTTCCTCGGTGGAGCCCTTGCGCACCTGCCCCACCTAGAGCACGCCTTGGCGATGGTGGGTCACCGCGTCACCAGGCTTGGGGCACAGGATGAGGTGGCCGAGGGCGAGGTGGTTCTGGCCAGCAACTTCGTACTCGAACCACAGCTCTATCGACACTGGTTACGCCAAGATCGCTGTCACACCCCGGTGATTTTCTCTGATCAGTGCGTCACCATTGGGCCTCGGGTAATACCGGGTGTCACGGCGTGCTTGCACTGTCTGTGGGAGGACCAGTGCCAACGCGAACCCGCCACGCCTGCCATCGCCAGCCAATTATGGGGCCGCATCTCTGCCAGCGACACCGCCGTCATCGCAAGCCACACCGCATGGTGGATCCAAGACCTGCTCACACGGTCTCATCAAGGCGAAGTCATCACCCTCAATGCCCTCACTCGAGAGGTGACCTATACGCAGGTGGAGCCCTCCGAGCGCTGTTCCTGTGTGAGTCTTGTCAGCTAGGACCTAGCGCGACACCGACAGCCCTGAAACAAAACGAGAGAGCTCTCGAAGGGGGGATGTTTCTTTGGATCGCTCGCCCATCGATAGCACCAGTTCTTCCCGAGCCCTGGTGATTCCGACATAAAACAGGCGCCGCTCCTCCTCGATGGCCGCATCCGTCGTGGCGTAGGAAATAGGGAATAAGCCTTCGGCAAGACCCATCATGAACACGACAGGCCACTCCCGGCCTTTAGCCGAATGAACCGTACTAATCGTGATGGCTCCCACCGAGGGTGAATCCCCCGCGCTCTTGCGCGTAGTCAACATGGTGGAAAACTCCATCACCGTGGTCGAGGGGTCAGCAGATCGTGCCAAATTCCGCAGTGCCAATAAGTCTTCATACTTGCTGCGCTCTGCGCC
>JAFMKX010000013.1:0-18075 GCA_017852615.1 Pontimonas sp.
GCCCTCAGTACTTCGCTCAGAGAACCATGAATCATTGTTTTGCCTATCTATATTTACATTTCACGGCAGAACGTATAGGTGGCGTCGGTTCCACTGTGTGACTTTTCCACAACTTCACAACGATTTGGTTTCAGCGCCATTTTTAATGCTTTAGTGGGCCTGCCCAGGGTGTGGCAAGCCATTCCTCTGGTTGAAAGTCCATTAGACAAACACCAAGAAGGAGGCACCACCATGAAAAAGACAACCATTGGATTCCCAGATGATGACCCAAATGAGGGCCCTCCACCGCGGAAAGTGTCAGCAGACGAGCTTTTCGAGCCCCAGTGGACACCCATTGAAAACCTGCCTGACCCCGCAGGATTTGCCATCAATTTCACGCATCGAGCAATTGAAGTCCTCCATGGCATCCGTGATGCCGCACAACTAGCGCGGTGGGTAAGTGAGGATGTCTATGGAATCATGCGCCGCACCGCGATTGCAGAAGCCAGGAAGTTGAGCTTGCTGGATGTGCGCGATCAAGCCCGCATGGCTCCCGTGTTTAGGCTGATGCCTGCCAAAGTCACCAGTCCGCGCCAAGGTGTCATCGAAGCCAGCATCACGGTGGTGTTTCCTTACACAGTGCGTGCTGCCGCGCTACGCCTGGAAGGAATCGATGGCCGCTGGCGGGTGACCGCTTTTGGCTTGATCACGTAATCTAGCGCTTCTTCTTATTCTGGGCCCGCCGTTGGGCCCTGTTCGCTCCTGCCGGTGGCGCTGCTGGTGCGCGCTTCGGGGTTGGACCTCCCGGTGCCACAGGAGTTGCCTGAGCGGTTCCTCCCGGAGGCACCCCGAAGGATGAACCCGCAGGCGTGGGAGCAGTCACCACCTGTCCCGATTGATTTCGCACCTCTACACCGCCATCAACGCCGGGGGCGGAGTAGCTCAGGCCTTGACCCGGTACTACCGATTGGGCAAGCCCCTTCGCTGATACCTGGGCCGCTGC
Organism: Pontimonas sp.; assembly: GCA_017852615.1. Taxonomy (GTDB): domain Bacteria; phylum Actinomycetota; class Actinomycetes; order Actinomycetales; family Microbacteriaceae; genus Pontimonas. The sequence continues at coordinate 983 of JAFMKX010000013.1, forward strand.
ACCCGTCGCGGCTGGTTGAACCTGAACCTCCAAGTTATAAACAAAACCAGTGGTGTCTTCTTTAATCTGACCCATCATGGTGTTGAACAAGGCGTAGCCTTCACGCTGGTACTCCACGAGCGGATCGCGCTGCGCCATTGCTCGAAGGCCAATACCGTCCTTGAGATAGTCCATTTCGTAGAGATGATCTCGCCATCGGCGATCAATCACACTGAGTACCACGCGTCGCTCGAGCTCGCGCATCGCTGGGGATCCCAGAGCCTTCTCGCGCTTGTCATAGGCCACCGAGGCATCCGAGATGATCTCGCGGACTAATTCTTCCCGGCTTGCCCCGGTTCCCAGTTCTTGAACGACTTCCTCTGGCGTGAGACTCAGCGGATAGAGCGTTCCCAGTTCGCTCCAGAGCGCGTCCCAATCCCATTCGGTGGCGTTGCCCGAACTTGCGTGGTCTGTGATGACCGAGGTCAACGTATCGCGGATGAAAGCGTCGACCCTATCGGCGATGTCATCGCCTTCGAGGATGTGACGGCGATCGCCATAGATAGCCTGGCGTTGGCGATTGAGAACATCATCATATTTGAGCACGTTTTTGCGAATTTCCGCATTGCGAGCTTCCACCTGGCTCTGCGCCGATTGGATTGCGCGACTCACCACACGGGATTCAATCGCCACGTCGTCTTCATCGTCACTGGTGCGGGCCATCAACGCTTCAGCGGCGCCCGCATTAAACATCCGCATGAGGTCATCTTGCAGTGACAAGTAGAAGCGGCTCTCGCCGGGATCCCCTTGACGTCCTGAGCGACCGCGCAGCTGGTTATCGATTCGTCGCGACTCATGGCGTTCAGTGCCCAAGACATATAAGCCACCAATATCGCGAACCTTGCGGGCTTCCACTTCTACTGCGCTCACCATGGCCTGGTAGACGCCATCCCAGGCAGCTTCGTACTCTTCTGGCTTTTCCGTTGCGTCGTGTCCTTGAGCGGTCATCTCACTGACAGCCATGAATTCTGCGTTACCGCCGAGCATGATGTCGGTTCCACGCCCCGCCATATTGGTGGCTACTGTGACAGCTCCGAAACGACCGGCTTGCGCCACAATGCTGGCTTCTCTGGCGTGGTTCTTGGCGTTCAGCACCTCATGCTTGACACCCTTTTTGGCCAGCATTCCCGAGAGCTTTTCGCTCTTTTCCACGCTGGTTGTTCCCACCAATACGGGTTGGCCCTTTTCATGCCGGGTGACAATATCGGCCACGACCTGTCGATATTTCGCGTCTTCATCGCGATAAATGAGGTCAGACTGGTCTTTTCGGACCATCGGGCGGTTCGTAGGAATCGGGACGACACCTAATTTGTAGGTGCTCATGAATTCTGAGGCTTCCGTCTCGGCTGTTCCCGTCATACCGGAAATCTTGCGATACAGACGGAAGTAGTTCTGCAGAGTAATGGTCGCCAGTGTCTGGTTCTCAGCCTTGATTTCGACGCCCTCTTTGGCCTCGATCGCCTGATGGATACCCTCGTTATATCGACGCCCCGAGAGGATACGACCGGTGTGCTCATCCACAATGAGCACCTCACCGTTCATGACGACGTAGTCTTTGTCCTTTTTGAACAGCGCTTTAGCCTTAACAGCATTGTTGAGGAACGAAATCAGGGGCGTATTGACCGACTCATAGAGGTTATCTATCCCGAGATAATCCTCCACCGTCTCAATTCCGGGTTCTAAGACACCGACCGTGCGCTTTTTGAGGTCAACTTCGTAGTCAGTACCTTCGCTCATGCGCTCTGCGATGCGCGCAAACTCTCCGAACCATCGGTTTGCTTCCCCGGAAGCAGGACCGGAAATAATAAGCGGGGTCCTCGCTTCATCGATGAGAATCGAGTCAACTTCGTCCACGATGCTGAAAAAGTGCCCTCGTTGCACGAGATCCGTCTTATTCAGCGCCATGTTGTCGCGAAGGTAATCAAACCCAAACTCGTTGTTCGTGCCGTAGGTAATATCTGCCTGATATTGCACCCGGCGCTCATCAGGAGTTTGCCCCGAGAGAATACAACCGGTGGTCATACCCAATGCGCGGAAAATTCGACCCATCAGCTCTGATTGATACCGTGCGAGGTAGTCGTTCACCGTCACAATGTGAACGCCACGTGCGGGGATGGCATTGAGGTAGGCGGCCAGCGTTGCCACCAGCGTCTTACCTTCACCGGTCTTCATCTCGGCAATGTTGCCAAGGTGCAGAGCGCCACCACCCATCAACTGGACATCAAAATGGCGCAGTCCCAGGGTTCGCTTCGACGCTTCACGAACAGCAGCAAACGCTTCGGGAAGTAATTCATCGAGAGACTCACCAGAAGCGTATCGACCACGTAGCTCTTCGGTTTCGTCCCGCAATTCCTCGTCGCTGAGTTGAGAAAAATCGTCCTCTAAGAGGTTGACCGAGCGTGCCTGAGAGGCAAGCTTGCGTAATACGCGCCCTTCCCCCATTCGGAGAAAGCGTTCGAAGACATTCGCCACAAAAAATCCTGACCTATCGGAGGTTACGAGTACGAGAATCTATGGTGCCCATGCTATCAAGGCGACCCCCTGGACATTACTCGCCCAGGGATATCACCCCGTAATCCCAACCCTTACGCCGATACACCACACTCGGCATTGCCGAATCGTCATCGACATAGAGGAAGAAATCGTGACCGACCAGCTCCATAAGATCCACAGCATCTTCGGCGCTCATAGTCTGCGGGGAGAAGACCTTGCGTCTAATCACCACGGGGCTCTCAGACACAGAACCCTCTTCCACACCTTCGGACTGAGTGGGAATGCTGCCCGTTGCCACACTGCGCAGAAGCTCCACACTGGCAGGGGTGACGTCGATATCGCTAAATCCTGTGGCGCTGAGTTCGCTCAGGGATTCTTGTCTTTGCCGACCATGGTGCACCATCTTCTTATCCTTGGCACGGCGAAGCCTCTTAATAAGGTGATCCAGCGCTTGATCAAAAGCGATGTATTTATCCGCAGCTTTTGCTTCGGCTCGAATAACGGGGCCTTTACCTCGTACCGTGAGCTCCACAACATCCTCTGAGGAGGGCCCTCGGCTTGAATTTTCTCGTGAGACTTTCACATGAAACGTTTGAGCCCGTTCAGCAAGGGCGACTACCTTGTCTGATTTTTCTGCGACGTAATCACGAAATCTTTCGGGGATCGCAACGTTGTGGGCGGAAAGTGTGACGTCCATCAAAACCTCCTTGTTCCGATTCATCGCTGGATTTCTCTGCGACGGTGGACTTTAGGTTACTCGCCCTTGCCTAAGGAAGAAATGAGAATCATCGAGACCGGGTAACGCGAGCCGCTACGACAGCGGCCACGACGTGATGGCCATCGCGAATCAGAGCTCCCATTGCTGCCCTCAACGTGGCCCCGGTCACCATCACATCATCAATCACCACGACACGAGAAGAAGGCGGGAGTCTCCTCACTCGGTAATTATCTGGGGATCGAGTAAGTCGCTCAGGCCTGGAGCGCAAGGACGTTCTGGGATTTCGTAGCACCTTAGATACACCTCCTGTATGGGCAAACCTTCCTCTGAGACCCCTCGTTACACGGATATCCCGGCACTCCTTCGCAAGATGCTTCGCCAACAGCACAGGCGGGTCATATCCGCGAATCCACTTCCCTCGAAGTGAAGAAGGGACAGGTATGAGCTCCGAATGGTTAAAGTGACTTTCGCAGAGGAGGGTCTCGGCTAGCCAGGAACCAGCACCGGAGAGAAGCAGACGAGCCAAATGCCTTCGTGCGCCATTTTTGAAATCAATCAGGCAAGCCCGTCTCACGCCTTCATATTCACCCACAATAAAAAGAGGTATCCCTCTCTCGCCCACTGTGAATGTTTCTACCCTGGAAAACGACGTTGACTGAAGCACTGTGCGACAGGGTGAGCACAGAACCGTGTCCTGAATCCCACACCCGGAACACCGCACTGGGGCGATGAGGTTAGCCAATTCGTTAACTGCGAAGCGAAGCGCCATCCATGCACACTAGCCAGCTGGCTGTCCTAAAGCCGCTATCTTGTCTCACACGTGAGCAAGGGCGCTTGCCCGTGTGCGGTGGACACACTTAGCGTTGAGTGACCAGCACGTTCGCTCTATCTCCTGTGGCTTGCCAACCATTTCCCCGGGGTTGATAAATAAACCCGTCTTCAGCCAGCAGCCGAAGACCAGAAATACCGCCCACCCCGCCGACTAATGTCTGTGGTCTCAACGGTTCGCCAATAGATTCAGAACGTCCGCTGGAGTCGAAAACGAACACTTCTCCCACACCATTGGGCCCCTCCTGGGTTGCCACCGCAACCCTGGCGTCATCAATCCACGCAGCGTCCACCCCTCGACCAACGAGCGGGCCAAGTTCCACGAACTCGCCAAGGCTGACCGGGCGACACAGTTCATCTCGATTGACCGCAGCCAAAAGAACTCGAACCCCGGAGGTGGTTTGGACTAACAGGAGAAGGCGGGTGTCATCACGGGCTAGCTCAAAAGACACCAACGAAGCATCCGCGCCAATGTCAAGCGGAAGATCAGAGGCCGAACCAGCTTGACTAAAAATTTGCGCCATATTTTCGCTGAAAGCTCCGGCGGAGGACCAAATGTATCCGCAATTATCGATAATCCCTCGAACGAGGTCAGCTCGTTCATCGAGAAGCCGGGGTTCCTCATTTCCTACCAGATGCCACAAACCATCTGATCTAGTCACTACTGCTTGGGCGTATTCCACTGAGTAGAAAACCTTGTCCGGAATCAGGCTTGCCACATCACCGGAGAGGGGATCAATGACGTCGATTTGCCCCCCTTGCAGGAACCCAAATCGTCGATCACGCACCACGAGCAGCCGCGGATCGCGGCCGGTGGTCAAACTGGGTCCTTGCTCCTCCGAGGGAGGAATCACTAGCTCATTCTGGTTGACCGATATTTTGGCAGAGGAGATCCCCTGAACCTGTCCAAGGCTTGCGGTCAATTGAGCCAGCATTCGAGACCGCGTAATCTCATCCGCGCTCAGGACCTGGGTGGTGAGATCCACCGCCGCGACTCCATCCACGACCGGTATGGGCGTCAGCGCCAGTTGGGTTCCTTCGGGAAACGCCGAGACGGTTGAGCCTTGGTCTAACCAAAACGACGGTGCCTGCAGCAGTGCGCGGACAATCTTCGCTGAAACCTCTCCCCTGGTCGCGAACCATCGAACATCGGCTACCAAGTCTCGATATCCCGAGGAGAAGTAATACAGTCGGAAGCTGTTGAAGGCCTCGCTAAAAGCCGATTCGCTCAGCACAATGCCATCTGGCAAGGCACTCAAGCGCCACTCGCCCAGTTCGCGAACAAACCTGAATTCCAAGGCTTGTTCCGTCACTGCGGTAGCGCCGAGGTAGCGCCCCCATTCGTCCACGCTGGCGATGATGGGAACCGCATAACTAGCGGTGTTATTCGACACCACGCTAATGTCCGGTTCTCCCGATTGAATCAACACCGAATAGTTGGGATTCCAGTCTTCGCGAATTTGTTCCGAGAGATAACTTCGGGCGACTTGATAGTTATCCTGGGCGGCAGTCCCCGCTGCGATAAACCCCGCGATGATTTCCTCAGGCGTTGCCCCAGCGGAGGGGCCAGGCGGCAGAAAATCAACAGTGACACTCGAACTCGCGCCCTCAATCTCAGCTGACATGACGGGTCCCGATCGGGGAATCGTCGTGCACGCGGTGAGGATCGTGGTCGAGAGCATGAGCAACACGATAAGCCTTAGTTTCATCGAGAATCTCTCTTCCCCACGACACCGCTTTCGAGAATTCCCGCGAGGGATTCGCTCTCCGGGGGCATGGCCAACGGTGACTCTCGCCACGTTGCCAGCGGATTCCTTGGCACAACCAGCATGAAACACGTTCCCTGACCTACTTCGCTCCACACTTCGATGCGGCCACCGTGAGCTATGGCATCTTCTTGGGCAATCGCCAAGCCCAATCCAGTGCCACCGGTCGTGCGCTGCCTAGACGGATCGGCTCGCCAGAACCGGTCAAACACTCGCTCCACTTCGTCCGAGCTCATACCTAAGCCCCAGTCGCGCACCGCGATAGCCACCGCTTCCTCATTGGAATCGATAAAGGTGACGATGGGCTTGCCTTCACCGTGATCAATAGCGTTACCTAGGAAGTTCAGAACCACTCGCCGAATCCGACGCTGGTCAACTTCGCTATCGCCGTAGCCACCCCTCACTTCCAACACCAGGGAGGAGCCTTTTTGTTCAGCCAAAGCGCCTAGTTGATCCATGCAGTCTTCAACGAGGCCGACCAAGTTAACTTCATCCACTTCGAGCGCGACGGCGCCAGCGTCGTAGCGACTCATTTCCAGCAGGTCTGTCAACATAATCTCGAAGCGCTCAATTTGGGTGATCAATAGCTCCACGGTGCGGGCATTTTCTGCGGTGAAGCTTTTTCTCTGCGAATACAACACATCGCCCGCCAGGCGGATAGTGGTGAGCGGGGTGCGCAGTTCGTGGGACACGTCAGAGACAAAGCGTTGTTGAACCTGAGAAAGGTTGGCAAGTCTGACGATCTGAGTCTGCAAGCTATCGGCCATTTTGTTAAACGACCGGGCCAGGACAGCGATAACGTCCTCACCGCTCTCCGCCAACCTCTCTTCCAAGAAACCCTGGGCAAGACGTTCCGCGGTTTGGGCCGCGCGTCTGACTGGCCCAATAGCTAAGCGAACCACAAAAAAAGTGACAATGCCGATAGTCAGCACCAGGGCCAAAGAACCCGCAATCAGGGTTTGCTGAATGGCGGTCAAAGTGGATTGAACATCCGCCAAGTCATAAATCAAATAGAGCTCATACGCTCCGGCACTGGGAACCTGCAGTGAGGCGGAGGCGACGATCCCCGGGCGGCTTTCACCAGTTCCCTCGAGCGTGATGGATTGATAGTGCAAAGCACCTGGTTGGCTGACAACCTGAGACCTCAGCTCCGTGGAGACCACAGAGAGGTCCAAACCCGCACTCGAGGTCGAGGTCATCGTCTGGGCTGTGATCTGACCTGGTGTGCGAAGAATCGCAAAGCCGGAGCCCCCAGGACTTGATTGGGCAGACCTAATCGCCGTCTGGGCAGCCGTGTTCGCCGTTTCCACATCAATAGTTCCCGCGGCGCTGACGGAATTATCAAAAAGGGATTGTGCGGTGCTGGCCGCCCGGGCAGTTTCACTGAGCACCTGATTGGTGCGGGAGCTAAAGAGGTTATCGGCAATAGTTAAGGACATATAGCCGCCGATGATGGTCACACCGATGCCAGAGAGTGCAACCGTAAGGACCACTGTCCTGGTGAGCAGTGATGTTCGCCACAGGCCCACAGGAGCCTTCGCAGCGCTGACGAAGCGCCGCCAGGCCGCACCCATCATGACTCGGTGAGCGCCTGACCCACCACGGCTCCCGCTCGATAACCAACACCTCGCACCGTTTGGACGATGGTGGGTGCATCAGCATCAATTTCCACTTTGGCGCGCAAGCGCTGAACGTGGACGTTAACTAAACGGGTGTCTGCTTTGTAGTGATAGCCCCACACCTGCTCCAAAAGCATTTCTCGAGTGAACACCTGCTGGGGTTTGAGCGCTAAGGCGAGGAGAAGATCAAATTCCAGTGGGGTCAAGGAGATCCGTTGCTCCCCCCTGCGCACCTCGTGGGCGGGAACATCAATCGTCACATCACAAATAGTGATGACCTGCTGAGCGCCATCAGTTGAGGGGCGCAGTCGCGTCTTAATTCTGGCGACCAGTTCCTTGGGGTTGAAAGGCTTAATGACATAGTCATCAGCTCCGCTTTCGAGCCCTCTGACCACATCGGTGGTGTCGCCTTTTGCGGTGAGCATAATGATGGGCACGCCGCTTGTTTCGCGAATTCGGGCACAGACTTCAATTCCATCAAGGCCTGGCAACATGACATCCAACAGAATGAGATCGGGCGTGGAGTCCGCGAGGTGAGCCAAGGCTGCTTGTCCATCGAAGGCCTGCACGGGGGTATACCCCTCACCGCGAAGGACGATGGAAATCATTTCGGCAAGCGCAACGTCATCGTCGACGACCAAAATCCGAGCTGTCATAGCCACCTCCAATACGACTAGGTATCGAAAGGTCTCTCGATTGGGGCAAGCCTAGTCGAGGATTCCTGGAATCAATATCGGTAGTGATCCACCTTGTAGGGGCCCTCTTGAGGAACGCCAATGTACTTAGCTTGCTTGTCACTCAGTTGCGTGAGCTCCACACCCAGGGCATCAAGGTGCAACCTCGCTACTTTCTCATCCAGGTGCTTAGGAAGCATGTGCACACCCAGGGGGTACGCATCGAGGTTGGTAAAGACCTCGATTTGCGCGAGAACCTGGTTGGTAAACGAGTTACTCATCACGAAGCTGGGGTGGCCAGTAGCGTTACCCAGGTTCATAAGCCTTCCTTCGCTCAACATCAAGATGCTGCGCCCATTAGGCATCTGCCATTCGTGAACCTGAGGCTTGATCTCTACTCGGGTAGCCCCGGGCAGTGACTCTAGGCCGGCCATATCAATTTCGTTGTCGAAATGTCCCACGTTGGCGACGATGGCCTGGTGCTTGAGCTTGAGCAAATCATCCACCGTGACGACGTCCACGTTTCCGGTAGCGGTAATCAACACATCAACGGTGTCAATAACAGAATCCAAACGTGCCACTTGGTATCCATCCATGGCTGCTTGAAGAGCGAGGATCGGATCGATTTCCGAGACAATCACGCGTGCACCCTGGCCACGCAACGATTCAGCAGAACCCTTGCCCACATCGCCATAGCCACACACGAACGTCACTTTGCCACTCATCAGAGTGTCCGTTGCTCGGTTCAAACCATCAATCAATGAGTGACGAATGCCATATTTGTTGTCAAACTTCGACTTCGTCACCGAGTCGTTCACGTTGATAGCAGTGAACAACAAGGAGCCTTCTTGGAAGAATTCATACAGGCGGTGAACACCGGTTGTCGTCTCTTCCGTCACACCTTTAATTCCCGCAGCAATCTCGGTGAAACGACCAGGCTGCTCACTCACACTGCGACGCAACACATCGAGAATGACTTTCCACTCTGCTGGGTCATCCGCTGCGGGCTGGGGAACCACACCTGTTTTTTCATACTCCACGCCCTTGTGAACCAAAAGGGTGGCATCTCCGCCGTCATCCAAAATCATGTTCGGCCCGGTTGCGCCGTGAGCGCTCCAATCAAAGACCTGCTCGGTGCACCACCAGTACTCTTCCAACGTCTCACCCTTCCAGGCAAAGACGGGGACACCCTCGGGGTTCTCAGCGGTTCCACGACCGACCACGACGGCCGCTGCCGCGTCATCCTGGGTGGAAAAAATGTTGCAACTGACCCAACGAACCTCAGCACCCAACGCAACCAGAGTCTCGATAAGGACCGCGGTTTGCACTGTCATGTGCAGTGATCCGGCAATGCGGGCACCCTTAAGGGGTTGGTGAGGGCCATACTCTTCGCGAAGAGCCATGAGTCCTGGCATTTCGTGCTCAGCCAGACGAATCTGATGACGTCCTGCCTCAGCAAGAGAAATGTCGGCAACACGGTATTGAAGTGGGGTCGCAGTTAGCATTCCCATATTCTGCCAGGTATTGAGCTGAGAATACGCACTACACGGCACCCAACTTTATTGCCGGCGAATAACCGTTAGTGCTTCATCACGGATAGATTCCATCACCTCGAGGGTTCCCGCTTCCACATTGAGCCGAAGGAGCGGTTCCGTATTGGACGCTCGGGTATTGAACCACCAAAAAACACCCTCGGACTCACCAGAAAAAGTCAACCCGTCGAGATCATCGATGGCGCTGCGAGAGCCAAAAGCTTCTCTCAGAGCACTGATAACAACGTCTGTGTCTTGCACCACTGAGTTGATTTCCCCGCTTTCGACATAGCGGGAGAACTCTGCGGTCAACTGCGACAGGGGTGTTTGAGAACTTCCCAACTCGGCCAAGACATGCAAAGCCGCCAGCATGCCATTATCCGCACCCCAAAAATCTCGGAAATAATAATGAGCCGAATGCTCGCCGCCAAAAATCGCGCCCGTTTCGCGCATGCGGTCTTTGATAAAAGAATGACCCACGTGGGTTCTCACTGGTTCGCCGCCGTTTTCTTCGATGATTTCACTCACCGTTCGAGAACAAATCAGATTGTGAATGACTCGAGGCCGCCCCTGTTCACCGAGAGAGTTCACCCGCCGAATTTCGCGCTGGGCCACCATCGCCGCTACAGCGCTCGGAGTAACGGGATTTCCTAACTCATCAATGACAAAGCATCGATCGGCATCCCCGTCGAAGGCGAGGCCAATATCAGCGGAGTGCTCGCGCACTGCGTGTTGGAGATCAACCAGGTTTGCAGGATCCAGTGGATTGGCCTCGTGATGGGGGAATGTTCCATCTAGCTCGAAATACATGTCGATGATTTCCAGGGGCAGGTCTTCCATCCCCAATACATTTCCTAGCACCGCGGGCACAGTAAGACCGGCCATGCCATTGGCAGCATCAACCACGATGCGAAGGGGCCTAAGCGAATCCAGTGGGACTAGGTCTCGAAGGTAACGGGCGTAATCGTGGAGCACATTCGCCTCACGAACTACCCCCGGGGTGTCATGAGGGCTCATTCCAGATTCGAGATATTCGATTGCTCGATCACGAATGTCCGCAAGACCGGTGTTGAGGCTAATACCCTGGGCTAATTTTCTCGAGAACTTGATGCCGTTATAAGTAGCCGGATTGTGGCTCGCGGTGAACATCACCGCTGGCATATTCCATGTTCCCGAGGCGAAATAGACCATATCGGTCGAGCACAAACCTATGTTGGTCACACTGGCACCAGCCTCTAGGGCACCGCGGATAAATGCCTCAGAGAGCTCTGGTGAGGTGTCTCGCATGTCGTGACCGACCACCAGCTCATTTCCCGCCCCCACAATGACATCAACAAAGGCGGCGCCTAAAGCACGGGTGACCTCAGGGGTGAGTTGCGAGTCCACCAGCCCTCGCACGTCGTAGGACTTGACGATGCTGTGCAACGCGTGTTCAGTCATGGCTTAAGACTAGTTGGGCCTAGATGGCTTCGGGGTATGCCTGGTGGCGCACAATGCTCCATCCCACTGGTGCCGTAAGCGACGTGGCGTGAACATCACACAGGTCATAGGTATGGGGCTCGGCAATCGCTGAGAGTGGACCGATAACCGCTTGGGCATCGCCGTACACATAGGTCAGCGTGGCATTCGCTGGATGAGAACACGATGCTTTGGAGCACAATCGAGGTCTAATCGGACGATGAGGCATTGTCATACCAGAGTAGAGCGAAGTGGTTCCCCGGTTTATATCCCAAGCCGAAGCAACACCAGTTTTTCTCCCACACTCAGCTGGAGGCGCTGATCAATTGCCGGTCCATTGTTAGCGCGGGGTGATCACGACTGGTTGTTGCGCCGCTGGAGTGGGAAGAATATGCAGGTGACCGAGAAGGCTCTCGTCCCGGACCACCACGACCCCATAGACGGGATCGAGAGAGGACAGCGAGTGGCTTCCCGCGCTCAAGGGCCTCGCCATCACCGAACCCGCCGGGATAGTAGTGTCGCGCCCATCTAAGGTCACGCTGAGGGAGCTGGAACCTGGATTAATCAAAGAAATCTTGCTATCGGCAAGCGCCGGTATCGCAAAGAGCGAATCCCCGGTGATGGCGCCAGCGCTTCCCACCCAACTGGTGTCCGTCCGGCTCTCACCGCCCACACTCGCTCGCACAGAAGCCACCACTGGCTGTGTTGACTCCACTATGACGCCAAAATCACCGCTTCCGAGCTCATCGAGGGAGAAATCCTCTACCTCCCCAGCATCTAGTTCCAGCTGTGCGGTCACATCCCCCATCCCCGGTCGCAGAACGCGAACGGTCACACTGGCGGGTTGATCAGGTGATAACACTCGAAGAGAGGGTCCGATATCGCCATATCCCTCCTTAGTGCGCAGCGAACCCAGGACATCTTCCTCCGGAGCAAATAGGCCGGGGATCACCCGCAACACGCTGGGGGCCTCTTGAGAGGTAATCACCGAGAGCCCATCGGCTTCTAGTCCACGAACAATGGAATAGTGCAAAGTCGCCACCACTCCCGCGCCATCAGTGGTCACACGAACCACCGGTGCACTCTCATCCGGCGCCAACCCCGCTAGGGAGAGAACCCTTTGCGAGCCTGGCGCGACCAGGATTCCTTGACCGAGTGAGGTGGTGATGATGCCCTGGGTGCCATAAATCTCAAGGTTCACCGATGCCGTTACCTCACCCGGATTTGTCAGTGACAGTGCAGTTTGACGCCCGGTGGTGGTGTGTCCCCCAACAAGCCATGCCTCGGTGGTGGGAGAGGTGCACTCGGCCATGGCGAGTCCTCGAACATTGGGGTTGTTGAGTACCTGGCTCGAGGTGGCCGCTAACGGGCCTGCGTCAACGCTTTGGGATATCAGCGTGGGGACATCCTGGGAGGTCGCATTCTCTAACGAGAATCCATCCAGGAGGTTAGTCTCGCTCAACACACCCTGCAGAGGGTCTGAGCCGGCCACCACATCGCTGGCCGGGCCATAACTGACCGCGGTGGCGCCCTGGGCGCTCAAAGATATCGCCGAGCCCATACACACCAGGATTTGGTCAGGCTCTGCCGGAACGACTTGGACGCTGGGCAACACAGCCACAGGCCCTTGAAGGCTCCGCAGGACGCCCGCTGGTAGATCCACGAAAGTCACCACCAGGGCGACGGAAATCACCACCGTGGAAATAATGGCCGAGAGCGTTCGAATTGCGAGGTTATGTACGCCGTGCTGGGGCGAGTGATCAGTCATCATCTGATGTGTCCTCCCCCAGGGCGGGCAGGCCGTCTCCACGAGTGTCACTGAGTTGCCGGGACATTCTTTGCGTGGGAATGGCCAATATCGCGATTCCTGCAAGCAACGCGATAAACAAGCGCTGCATACCTGAAGGCCCAGAGGAGACCTCACCCACCGCAGGAACCACTACGTCCTCTACTAACCACAACTGCCCCTCATCCCCGGCACTGGCTGAAACAAGCTCTGGGCGCAGGGAAAGATTGATCGACGCCTCACCTGTGGCTGGCTCTTTGACCAAAATAAATCGAATGCCGTAGCGCGTGAGCAACTCACTCGGGTTAGCAGCACTGGGTCGCACCAGCATTGCTCCCAAACGAGCCACGTCTTCATCCCGTGGAGTGAGGTCAACACTGCGGCCTCGCACCACCGTGGAACTTGCCATCAAGTTGGCCCCGGCACCCCTGGCGATGGACACCACATAGGAACCCTCAACGGGCTCAATAATGAGCGTGCCCACCTGGGGTGTCAGTGTTGCCTCGGCAGCAACGAGGGCGGGAAGAGTTCGCGAGCTAGCGGCAGGGTGAACCAGGTTGGTCCCCTTCCAGACCATCCAGCCCACCGTCAGCGGAGCCACCAGAGCAAAGATCACGACCACGCTCGCCAGGGCCCTCGTGATGCGGGGCCCTGGACCCCTCAAGCGATTGCCCAGAAAATCTTCAAAGGATGCCCTATCCAGCACCCCGCCGGCACCTGCCAAGATTCCCAGCATCAGCACACTGACCCCCGTTCCAGGCCAGATAAACAGGGGCTCTACACCCTGATATCCCGAAAAAAGCACGCGAGAGCCCGCCGCAGTCACCAGACCTAGAGAAAAGAGAACGGCAAAACTGATCGCCACCACTGGTCTTGCGATAGCCAGTGAGGCAAGAGCTAAGGCCAGCAATAAGCCTCCACTGATCAGTGCCGCTATGGCCAACACGCTGAGAGTGCCTACCCCCGCTGGCCCAAGACTGGAGGTGGCTTCCACAGAAGGCCACCCGAGGGCCATCTGCCACCAGGTCGCAGGATCGGCGCTCACTCCAAAACCGGGATCTGCGAACAGGACTCCCCAACGCTCCCACCAACGGCCGCCAGAATCTCCCCACCACGAGAGAAACCTAGGGATACCCAGAACCAAGGCCGGCACGAGGACCACCGGGAGAAAGCCGGCATAGGTCCGAAGTGGGCGCGCAAAGCCACGCACGATGGCCACCGCAGTGATTCCCACAACGATAAGCGGCCACAGCACGGGAGCTGTGGCGGTCACTAATACGGTTGCCACCGAGGCTTGACCCACCCTCTGCCACGACAAATGTGCGGTGATTACCGCTCCCAAGAGCCACGGGAGTGCCAGATGGGCAAGAACAGAGGCAATTCGACCCTCGGAGAGAGCCACGAGAAAGCTCGGGCTCAGCGCCCACAACCCCGCCACCAGAGCCGTGGTCCAGGCCTTCTCTAAGACCTGGGAGAAGCCCCACCAGGCGATGAGCCCTGCCAGAGGCACCGCTGCGAGGGTCAGAGCAATGAGGGCGATATTGGGGGCCCACCAGGTAATCGAGCCGAGACCCGCAAACACTACCTGAGCAGGATCAGCAGGCACAGATGCCGCCTCAAAACCCCATTGGGTGGGCACAAAGGACCACGCGGATGCCCAGAGACCATCAAAGCTCGCAGGCAGCGGGGCAAAACCGCCGCCGGTGAGAGCTGGGGCGCCCCACCATCGTCCAAAAACGGCTCCCGAAACAACGCTGAGAATACCGATGAGCCACGCCAGCGCGGGCATCGCCGGGGGTTGAGCAAACGAGGAGGCTAGTTCTTGTCGAAGAGCGTGAGATTCCTCCGAACGAATTGCTCGTCGTTTACGAACATCATCGCTACCTAATCGAAGCCCCTCGATTCCTGCCCAGGAGTCAGTGGTGGTGCGCTGAAGTACCCGGCGCGCACGAAGCACGGGGCCCACGCGAATCACAGAAGAAATGCCTGCCGCGACCTCCGAGACCATCTGATCAGGACGTTTGTTGAGCAAACGCAGCAACGAACTCAGGATCGACCAGGGTATAGCGACCAAGGCTAAAGGCAGCACCGCCCACAGCGGGGCATATACCAAGCGGCGATAGAGCCAGGCTGATCGTGTGAGGTAATGACGACGAAGCGGGGAAAGATCTTTCCTCAACGCCCAATCTGCCAAACCCGCATTCACCTCAACCACGGCACGAGGAACTACCACCACTCGGTGGCCTGCCAACCTAGCTCGGATACACAAGTCAAGCGCGCCATCCATCAGCGACAGCGCATCGTCAAACCCCTCCAAAGCGTCCAAGGTGGAAGCATGAACCAGCATGCCCGCCTCGCCGACAGCCAATACGTCGCTCAGTCGGTCATATTGGGCTTGATCCATTTCTCGTTCAGCCAGTGCCATCCGCTCACCAAACCGAGTGATGGATTCGCCCATTTCTCGAATCATGGCGGGTTTACTGGCAACTCGCTGCTTGGGGCCCGCGATTTTGACCATCGGCGCCGATTCGACACTCAGTGCTAGGAGTTCGAGCGCTGTGGGATGAGGGGTCACATCATCGCGTAACAGCCAGACCCACGAGGATTCGGGGATGTCGTCGCCGTCTGGGAACACATGCGCCATGCTCTGGTCAACAATCTCCGGCCAGGCCATGGTGTAGGCAAGGTCAAGAATCTCAGTCTTGAGCGATAGGCCTTGGAGAGCGGTCTCGATCTGAGCAGACAAAGTCGAATCTGCCGAGGTATTGGCGATCACCACGCGATTGACCGGCCGGGACTGAGCGGCCACAGCGCGAAGTGTGTGGCCTAAGCGGTCCCCACCCTCACGAACAACCAGAATCGCGTCAACGCTGGCGCGCATCAGGAACTACTAGGCGCGTCTGCGCAGGCGACGCCGCTCACGTTCGGAAAGTCCGCCCCAAATCCCGAACCGTTCGTCATTTGCCAGCGCGTATTCAAGACATTCGGCTTTTACTTCACACTGGGTGCAAATTTTCTTCGCATCTCTGGTGGAACCGCCTTTTTCAGGGAAAAAAGCTTCAGGATCGGTTTGTGCGCATAAAGCGTCTGCTTGCCATGCCAGGGCGCCATCATCATCGTCAGGCCGGCGAACACCAGGGACTCCCAAGCTGATGGGGTCTACGAACCAGTTATCGGGAACAGAATTCCGATACTCGCTCACGTTTACTCCTCTACCGCCGTCTACCGGCCTCAGACTTATGGTTGCACCAATTACACCCGTGTAATTCGTTTACGTCAAGTCCAATCGCACCTAACACTCAGGTGGCGGTTTAACTTAGGCCTCAAGTGAGTCGATTAGCTCCTCGATAGCGCGACAAAAGCGCCGTGAAGAGGCCTCCCAGCCGCCCCTCACAGCCACCAAATTCGAGGCAGCACCAGTAATTTTGTGACGTCGCTGCGGATCACAATTCAGAGCAGAAAGTATCGCTGTGGCCAGGGCATCTGAATCCCCCACCGGGAAGCTCCAACCGGTGATGCCATCCATGATCCATTCGGCCGATCCAGAGGTCAGAGAACTCACCACAGGGACACCCATACTCATCGCATCCATCACGGTGACTGAGGTTCCATCTGTTTTCGGGCTCACAACGAGAACATCGGCAAGCGCAAGCAATTCCTGGAATTGCTTGGCAGAGCGAGAGGGTTGCCAGGACAGAGAATCTTCCAAGCCCAGACGAGCCACTTGGGCCCGGACCTCGTCGACTAGGGAACCAGTTTCTACCAAGACCGCTAATGCTGCGGGGTGTGCTCTGGCCACAATGGCCAAAGCCTCCACAAAAACGTCCGGCTGATAGTGAGGCTCCAGGCTTCGCGGATAAAGAATAAGCGATCTAGCCTCTGGCAGGTCAAAATCTTGTCTCGCTCCAGTAGGTCCCCCTAGGTCGGGGGCTGGGCCCCAGGGAATCCGAAGAATACGCTCCGGTGGCACCCCCATGGAAATACAGGCGTTCTCTGTCGGATAGTTATCCGTCACGACCAGATCTAAAGTCCGCACCGTGGAACTCATCGATTCCCATGAATCCCCAGACGAAGCCGCCGTGACCATCACATCGGTGGCCCACGAAATCCCGATGTGGCGGTAGTTCCCCCCTGCTAGACCAGCGCTCACGGTATCTAGGGGACCCGAAATTACTAGTGA
>JAFMKX010000013.1:18333-23762 GCA_017852615.1 Pontimonas sp.
GTTTTACCCAGCACACTGTCCACGGCATCCGGGGTAATAATTCCCGGTGTAGCAGGACGCAAAGCCACCAGATCACTGCCCTGGATGACCTCCCCGGCGGCCATATCCCTGGCAAAGCGCAGACCACGCCGCTGAATCACGACGGTCTCTTGTTCATTATCGGCAATGACTTTGTCCCCAGAGCCCAGTGCCGCTTCTAATTCACGGGTCCGCTCAACCATGTCTGACCAGGTAGTAGGCGTCATCGAAAAATGGTGGTCAGGGCCTTCGTGTGTAACGTCATCGGTGAAGTGTTTTTCCACCACACGAGCCCCCATCGCCACGGCGCCCAACACCGTGACATCGCCGTGAGTGTGATCGGAAAGTCCGAGGATCGCTTCGGGGAATTCCTCCCGATAGGTGTTGAGGACATTGAGATGAATGTGGTGGAGATTCTCCACGACGCCGGTGTAGTTGGTGTTGCATTGCATCACCGAGTAGGGCACACCGTGGCGCGCCACCGTTGCCACCGCACGCTGGACTTCTTCCAGAGTCGAAGCGCCCGTGGCTAGGAGAATGGGCTTACCTTTGGAGGCCATGTGGTCAATGGCCTCAAGCCAGGTAATATCACCTGAGCCAACTTTGTAGGCGGGGACAAACTCATCGACAAAGTCGATGGCTTCGAGGTCATAGGGGCTGGTGAAAAAATCAATACCAATACTCTGGGCATGATCCGCCAGTGGTTTAGTCCACTCCCAAGGCAGGGACGCGTCTCGATACACCTCATACACACTCTTAGACCAGGTGGATTGGTGTGATTGTTGGGTACCTAATTCCCGAAAACCCTTGTCGCTGACAATGTGATCAGCCCTGAAATGCTGAAACTTTGCGGCATCAGCTCCGGCGTCTTTGGCCAGTGTCATCAGTTCAAGCGCCTTATCCAGCACGCCATCATGATTAGCTGCCACATCTGCGATGAAGTAGGTCGGGGATTGCGGGCCTAATACTCGATTGCCAATTTTCATGATGTCTCCCCTGTGTGTGTTCTTCCTCCAAGGTAATCCATCACGGCCTGCCTCTCCTCGAACGCGCGAGCTAACCCTTGAACCGTTGAGGGCATGGCGCGTCCCAATAGGTGCTCTATCTTGTCTACGCAGAGCCCCAGATGTGCGCCTCGGTTGGACAATCCTTCATTCTCGCGCAGAGAGCCAGGCTGGATATAAGCCGCATCAAGATCACCAGCCTTAGCTACAGCAAGCCCAAACTCATATTTGGACAGTGTCGATGACGCAACGGCATGGAATAACCCGTGTGCTTTGGCACTAAGAAGCTCCACTATCGCATCGCAGAGATCGCCCATATACAAGCTCGAGACTTCATAATCTCTAAATCCTTGGACAGTCTTTCCTTCGCTCATCGCGTTGACGAAGAAATCAAGGATGCCTTTCGACGAGTTCTCTGACCACCCAAAAAAATTAGCTCGTAACACCAGCGCCTCAGGGTCAGCCTGCAGTACTGCTTGCTCACCGGAGCGCTTAGAGGCCCCATACACACTGCCTGGATGAGTGGGGTCGCTCTCGGAATACAGGTGATCACTCTCTCCATCAAAGACAGCATCTGTCGATATGTGCACGAATTGAGCACCATTGGAGCGCGCGGCCGCAGCCCATTTTCCCGGCAAGCGCGCATTGATTTCCTGCGCAGCCTCAGGGTCGCTTTCGCAGGCTTCATGGGATGCCATGGCAATGCAATTAATCACAACGTCGCAGGAGTGATGACGAATCAGTGCCTCAACCTCGCTCGCGTCATCAATTAGGTGAGATGGGTTGATACCCGGGTGAGAATTGCGGGCAATTCCTCTCACCTCCCAACCCAGGGCGCTGAGTGAATAACCGACGTAGGCGCCAAGAAATCCCGAAGATCCCAGAAGGAGCACTCTCACGGAGCCTCCAAGACAAAAATCCGATGTAATGCCTCGGCAATCGGCCAATCGTCGGGCTCATCAATATCAACGCTGGCCCAGTCTGGCAACAGCATCGGGATAAAGGGTTCGCTCATCATGGTTTCACGTGAGCGCCACAGGCCCGCAGGAGCAACATAGAACTTCCCGGCGTCAAAGAACCTTGGGGGCAAATCTTGAGTACGTGAGAGAAGAAAACTAGGGTCATCAATTTCCATGGTTCCCTTGCTGCGAGACACCAGTGAGCGCTCTAATGGCGAGCGGTGACGGCCCACGGAAATTACGAAGTGCTCTGGATTTTCTCGCGATAGGTGAATCGCTTCTTCCAATAACCCTGGGGTTACCGCAGCCGTGGGATACAAGCACATCACGAGGTGGTCCTCTGTCAGCCCCAGAGAATCAATAGCGTGAACAATAACGGGCGCAGTCCCCGCATGATCCGAGGCAAGCTCCCCAGGCCTCACGAAAGGAGCCTCAGCGCCTGTTTTCAGCGCAATCTGTGTGATTTCATCATCATCACTCGAGACAATAACTCGATCAATTCCCTGACCCTCTAGCGCAGCTCGAATCGGCCAGGAAATCATGGGTTCGCCATTGAACGCCACAATGTTTTTTCGGGGAATTCTGGTGCTTCCACCCCTGGCCGGAACAATGACCGTGACGTTACTCACGCCGAGACCTCCTAGGCCCTAGCTGGTGGGGCTTTACCCGAAACCGAACTTCCGAGATTTTCACCAATCCAACGCTGCAGTTCTTCGACACTCATCCACTCGGTGTTTGCGTCACTGGTGTAGACGAAATCATCGCCCACGGGCTTGCCACCCTTGACCATGTCCAACTGGGGAGACCAGGTGTTGATGGTGGGCAATATTTTGAAATAGTCCCCATACTCATAGGTATTGGGAGCGTCTTCTGCGCCAATCATTTGCTCATGGAGTTTTTCACCGGGCCGAATCCCCACGACCGTCGTGGGCTTATCCGGGGCGACTGCCTGCGCAATATCGGTAATGGTCATGGAGGGGATCTTGTGCACGTAGATTTCCCCGCCTTCCATGTCCGAAAATGCCTTCCAGACAAGCTCAACACCCTGCTCGAGCGTGATCATGAAGCGTGTCATCCGAGGGTCTGTAATAGGCAGCGGAGCGTCCTTGTCAGCGGCATCCCAGAAGAAGGGCAAGACCGATCCCCTTGACCCCATTACGTTCCCATAGCGAACCACCGAGAACCGGGTCGGTTTCGACCCGGCATAGGCATTGCCAGCAACAAATAACTTGTCAGAGGCAAGCTTGGTTGCCCCATAGAGATTAATGGGGCTGCTGGCCTTATCGGTAGATAACGCCACCACTTTCTTCACACCTTCGTCGATACACGCATCGATGAGGTTCATCGCACCCAGAATGTTGGTTTTCACAGCCTCAAAGGGGTTGTATTCCGCGGTGGGAACAATCTTGGTGGCAGGGGCGTGGACAACATAGTCAACGCCATCTACTGCTCGGTACAGTCTCTCCCGATCACGAACATCACCGATGAAAAAACGGACCCGCTTGTCGCCCTCGAAAAGTTTGGCCATCTCCCACTGCTTCATTTCATCGCGGGAATAAATGATGATGCGCTCAGGGTTGAATTTTTCCAGCGCCATGGGAACAAATGCGTGACCGAAAGATCCCGTCCCACCGGTCACCAAAATGGTGGAATTTTTCATGGTCATAGTGCACTCCTTGGGACGGGAATCGATGCCCCCAGCCTATCGAGCATCGTCGAAATAAGGCTCTTAGAGCGACTTTCGCGCTTCATAGGCGGAGGAAATCATCTGCGCCAGCGTATGAGTCATCGCCCAACCCAAATCCCTCGATGCCTTTTCGCCAGAGGCAACGACCCGTGCTGGGTCCCCTTCGCGCCGCGGTCCCCGCTGGGGAACAAAGTCAATGCCTGTTTCCTTGGCGATTGCGGTCATCATTTCTAACACTGAGGTACCAGTGCCGCTGCCTAGGTTGTATGCGGGTTCGATGGGCAAACCAGCATCCATTCGCTGTGCGGCCGCGACGTGAGCACGTGCTAAATCAGCGACATGGATGTAGTCCCTCACACAGGTCCCGTCGGGGGTGTCGTAGTCATCGCCAAAAATCACCGGGACATGCGAATTCTCGATCCCGGCAAACACCATGGAGAGAAGGTTGTAGGGGCTCACATCCGGAAGCTTCACATCCCCGGATCCGACAACATTGAAATACCGCAGGCTCGTGTGGGTGAGGCCATTCGCCACCCCTTCGTTGCGAAGCATCCACTCACCAATGACCTTTGATTCCCCATAGGGCGACGTGGGATTGAAGGAATGGTCCTCCGTCACTAAACCTTCCGCCGCATTGCCATACACAGAAGAGGATGACGAAAAAACCAGCTTGTTAACTCCCCGGGTGTTCATAGCTTGGAGCAGTGACATCATGGCGGTGACGTTTTGCTCGTACGTATGGAGCGGTTTCTCCACTGAAATACCTGCGAACTTAAAGCCAGCAATATGAATGACACCGGTGACACCATGATCGCCTAAGACCTGAGACACCAGGTCACCATCCAGGAGAGTGCCTTCGACAAACGGGACGTCGTCGGGAACAAAACGCCGGAGCCCGGTGGAGAGATCATCGAGAACGACAACGGGAATTCCCGCTTCGCTGAGATTGCGCACCACATGGGATCCGATATATCCGGCACCACCGGTTACAAGCCACGTCACAATGCCAGGCTAGCGCACTGCGCGGCCCCGAACAGAGCGTCGTTCGACCTCACGAGCAGCAAGCGCCGAGGCCCACGCCACAGGCCACTGCCACAACGGCGCCAGGAACCGAAGCCCCGAGGGTAGGTGCGAAGCTTTGACAGCCATCGCCTCCGCCGAAGACCGTGCTCGACTCTCCACCGTCAGGGAGTCTTCATGCCACCTAAATTCCGACGCCACTGTCTTGAGCGCTAGGAGCGGTCCGAACTTTCTCAGCCGCAGGAACATATCGAGGTCCAGTGCATACAACAGAGCAGGGTCAAAACCCCCCGCCCTCTCGATAGCGTCAAGGCGAATCACGGTGCCCGGGTGCGGAATAAGGTTCGGGCCCCAGGCAAGCAACCATGTCGCCATTATTCCCGCCCTATTTCGCGAAATGACAACACCATCATCATTGACATAGTCGCACCACCCGTACGCCACTGACGCCTCAGGCTGTGCATCCAGAGCCGCGACAAGTCGGGTAGTTCCTTCTGCCACGATTCGATCGTCATCGCCCAACCAGATGTAGAACTCTTCGCTTGTCCGAGACGCGAGCGCTGCGTTGACCGCATCTGCCATTCCCGTGCCGGGATCATTGATAAGGAGCGCCCCATGTGATGAGGCCATTTCTCGAGCCTCGGTCGCTTCAGCCGGCGCCACTACACAGAGTGTGATCTCCATCACCTGCGCGAGATTGTCACACGATGCCAAAGCAGTCTCAAGGTGGGAAAGGCGCTG
>JAFMKX010000014.1 GCA_017852615.1 Pontimonas sp.
GTTCCCTTCCACGCTACCCAGCCTGTGTTCGGTGGCAGGGGGAGGACTCCATCGCCATATCCGATACCCACTCGTGCGGTGTGACGTTTCTGATCCACCGAAATAATGGGCGCGCGCAGAGTCATGACGGGGGCAAAACCGAGGTCTTTGGCTGAGCGGTCATCAAAGGGGCTAATCCCATAGGCGATGATGCCGACCCGGACCAAGTCCAGGCGAGCCTGGGGGAGGTCTGAGGCCGCTGCCGAGGCTGCGATGTGGAGAAGCTCCGGTGTGAGCGAAGCGGAAGTGGCCACTTCTACCGCGTGGTGGAACTTTTCCAGTGCCACGAGATCTTCTGCTAGCGAAGTGTCCGCCAGATGAGACCAGATACCCACTACCGAGATATCTCCGGCTGATTGGGCGGTGACGGCTGCAGCGACAAGCTCTGGCCAGTCCTTGGCTAGCGCACCATTTCGGTGCAATCCGGTGTCAATTTTCAGATGAACCCGAGTGTTGCCGCCCGGGGCTTCGCGACGTAATTTTTCTATCTGCCACAGAGCAGAAATTCCGAGATCAAGGGACGCCTCAGACGCCTCGCGGAAATCGTTGTGGGGAGAAAGAAGCCAACACAGCACCGGTGTGCCAGGGGCGACCTGCCGAATCGCCACACCGGTGTCGATATCGAGAACGGCCAGTGCCTCAGCGCCGGAGGTGATGGCTGCGAGAGCAAGTTCTCGGGCACCATGGCCGTAGGCGTCCGATTTAATCGCAATCATCAGTTTCGCTTCACCGGCAAGTTCACGTTTGGCCAGGGATACATTGGCGCCAAAGGCGCCCAGCGATATATCGGCAAGCGGGGCGAAATCTAGATCCATGTCCGCACCACCCGAGGGGAGAGGTGAGACAAGAGAGCTCCTTCAGGCCGTGCGGACCATAGGGCCCACTGGCTCACGGTGGGGTCATCGCCCCAGATGATGGCAGGCTCACCCACTGCGCATTCCAGACCCGAAGCATCAATCACACACTGATCCATCGCAATACGACCAGCAATCGGATACGTCGTGTCACCCACTCTGATGCGAGCGCCGGGTGATCCCGTGCGCGGCACCCCATCGGCAAAGCCTGCGCTAATGAGAGCTAACGTGGTGTCCTCGCCGGTGGCATATTCATATCCGTACGACACGGTGGTCCCAGCTGGCACGTGCTTGAGCGCCACCACCTCGGCCCTAAAGGTGACGATGGTGTGCTGGTCGCTGAGGAACCACTCGCTCACCAGGGGCATGTCGTCTGGCGCAGGCGCGAGAGCGTCTGAGTGACCACGCCCAGGGGAGTAGCGGGCATAGCGAAAACCGGCATCGCGGGCGATAGGAGCCACCTGGGCTGCCCCCAGGCCATACGCATCTCCTCGGAGATCCAGTGCCTGCTCACTACCTGCGAGGGTTGAGAGGTGAGCACCCAGCGCAGCGGTAGAAATTAGCGCCTGGCGCATAGGTGTAGTGCCTTTACGCGGTGATGTCGTCTCGGAGCCTGTTGGTCTCATCGTGCCACTTCACGATTTTGTCTCCCAAAGACTCGCGGTGCTTCGTTGCGTGGTGTCCACAGAACAGCAACTCGCCTGAGGCAAGCGTGACCCGAACATACGCTTGGGCGCCACACGAATCGCACACGTCGAGAGCGCCGATAGCGTTGACCTCGTCGAGTGACGTGTCTAAGGTCTCCGTTGCAGTGTTCGACATGCGAATCTCCTTGGGGCTAGTGGAACTGGTGTGACTATTCCACCATGCCCCGGTGACAAATATGTCATTGACGCTCCCAGTTTCGCCCACCGCGTATCCCCAACCCACCGCTGACTTGGCCGTGTGCGCGCCAGGGCGGGCCTATGCTCAATCTGGAATTAGTGTCCAACGAAAGCGTGATTGTGCCTACAACTGATTATTCAGCTCGTCATTTGACCGTGTTGGAAGGTCTCGAAGCTGTTCGGAAACGCCCCGGTATGTATATCGGGTCGACCGATTCCCGCGGGCTAATGCACTGCCTGTGGGAACTTATCGATAACTCTGTTGACGAGACCGTTGCCGGGCACGGTCACGACATTACGGTCACTCTTCACCCTGATCACAGCGTGGAAGTATCGGACTCGGGACGTGGTGTTCCCATTGATATCGAGCCGCGCACTGGGCTGACCGGTGTGGAACTGGTGTTCACCAAATTGCATGCCGGGGGAAAATTCGGAGCAGGCTCCTACGCCACCTCTGGTGGTCTCCACGGCGTGGGGGCATCGGTGGTGAATGCTTTGTCCGCTCGTGTGGACGTGGAAGTTGATCGCGAAGGCAAGACCTGGGCCATGTCCTTTCATCGGGGGGAGCCTGGCCTCTTTGCTGACACCGAGGGACCCTCACCTGAGTCAACCTTTGAGCCCTTTGTGAACAAAAGCGAGCTGCGCGCTCTGGGCTCGGTGAAGAAAGGGGTCACCGGAACTCGGGTTCGATTTTGGCCAGACCCCCAAATCTTTGGCAAAAAAGCCCGCTTTGCCGCCGCGGAACTCACCGAGCGCGCTCGGCAAACCGCGTTCTTAGTTCCAGGGTTGTCCATTCACTTGGTCGACCACACCGGGGAAGAGGTGGTGAACACCACTTTTTCTGCCGCAGGAGGACTCAGTGAATTCCTTGAATTCCTCGCTCCCGACCAGCCCGTTGTGGGGCCTTGGCACTTCAGTGGTGAAGGGCAGTTCGAGGAAACTGTTCCCGTTTTAGATGCCACCGGCAAGCTGGAGTCGCAAGATGTCGTGAGGGACACGCATGTCGACGTGGTGGTCCAGTGGGGCACCGGTTATGACACCGTCGTCAAGAGTTTCGTCAACATTATTCAAACCCCCAAGGGTGGAACTCACCAACAAGGCTTTGACCAGGGCCTGACGAAAACTTTGCGCGCCGAAATTGAGAAGAACGCCCGCAAGCTCAAAGTCGGTAAAGACAAAGTCGACAAAGACGACATTTTTGCTGGAATGACAGCAATCGTGGCCGTTCGGGTGCCAGAGCCCCAGTTTGAGGGTCAAACCAAAGAAGTACTCGGAACTCCCGGGGTTAAAGCCATCGTCAATTCGGTGATTTCGCAGGGCCTTGCCGCCACATTGAGCTCCACCAAGCGCGAGGATAAAGCCGCGAGTGCGTTGCTCCAGGAAAAAATTGTCGCGGAAATGAAGACCAGGCTTTCAGCCCGCGCTCTGAAGGAAACACAACGGCGCAAGACTGCGCTGGAGTCCTCCACGTTGCCCACCAAGTTGGTGGATTGCCGCAGCAAGGAAACCGATGGATCCGAATTATTCATCGTGGAGGGCGATTCGGCACTGGGCACCGCCAAACTCGCCAGGGATAGTGAATATCAAGCCCTTTTGCCGATCCGAGGGAAAATTCTCAACACCCAAAAGGCATCCCTTCAGGACATGTTGGATAACGCCGAATGTGCCGCCATCATTCAGGTGATCGGTGCCGGTTCGGGTCGTACTTTTGATGTGAGCCAGGCGCGATACGGCAAGGTCATCATCATGTCTGATGCCGATGTCGATGGGGCACACATTCGAACCCTCTTACTCACGCTGTTTTTCCGATACATGCGTCCTCTGGTGGAAGAGGGCAGGGTCTATGCCGCCGTTCCACCCCTGCACCGTGTCGTGGTAAATACCCGAGGTAAGACTCCGCCCGAGCTGATCTACACCTACTCGGAAGAAGAGCTTGTGAAGGTGTTGGCGGAGCTTGCGAAGGCCGGAAAGACCTATCAGGAGCCCATTCAGCGATACAAGGGTCTGGGCGAAATGGATGCGGACCAACTCGCAGAAACGACGATGAATCGCCAGCAGCGCATGCTGCGCCGGGTGCGAGTCACGGATGCTCAAGCAGCCTCCGATGTGTTCGAACTACTGATGGGCTCCGAAGTGGCGCCCCGCCGTGATTTCATCGTCTCGGGCCCTGGCGTTAACCGCGAACGCATCGACGCTTAGGAAAGCTTTTCCCCCAGGGACGCCACGGTGTCACTCAGCGGGCTTCCTGAGCCATCACGCTTGGAGTGTTCCTTCGGCAACGAGATGATCTGTCCCTTGGCCCCCAAGGCCTGGGGATGGGCTCCCACGTAGGCGTGGGTGAGCACGTCTTCGCCGCGCAAGAAACTGTGCGAGCGCACTCCCGAAGTGGCTCGGCCCTTGGGAGGGAACGTCTCCAGCGCGGAGCGCTTGGCGCGTAGCGTGGCTGTTCCTGGGAGTACTTCGCTAGATCCAGAAATCGTGATGACGTCCGCTGTGTCTCCGAGTACGGCTGTTGCGCAGATTACGGTGGCGGACTCGGGGAGATTGATTCCTGTCATACCGCCGGCACCGAGCCCCTGGGGGCGAATCAGTGACGCGCTAAAGGTCAATAACTGCGCTTGATTGGTAATGAGAACAACAGAGGCATCATCCGGCGCTAGGGACGAGCCCACCACGGAATCACCGTCTTTGAGACTCATAACGCTCTGATGGGGTTTGTCGCCCAAGCCCTCGAGGGCAACTCTCTTGACCACCCCCTGCGCGGTGCCGATCACGATGGTGGGAGCATCTTCAAGGGTGAATAACCCCAGAACCTTCGCTTCCCGGGAAGTCAAGCCCAGGTACTCTGTGATGGCAATTCCCCGGGCGAGTTGTGGTGTGTCGCTCTCGAGGACTGGCAGGTCCATGGGTTCAAAAGCATGGAGGACTCCATCGCTCGTGAGGGCGCCAAGACGTGCCTTGAGCCTGGTGGAAACCCCTGCTAGCAGTGCCTCGTGGGAAGCCGGTTTTGTCGAGCCAGAGCTCAGTGGTGAGGTATCGGACATCCGCGAAATCAGTCCGCTGGAGGTGAGCGCCACATAACAGGGTGCGTCAGCAATTTCTAACTTCTCTGCCGCGAGCGGAGCACGAGCGGTGGGGGCGACTTGGTCGAGCAGGATCGTGCGTCGGGGGGTGCCAAAAGATTCTGCGGCGCTGGCCAGCTCGTCGGAGACTGTGTGGCGCAATAATTCCTCGCTACCGAGTAATTCCGTGAGGTGGGAAATTTCAGCCACCAACGCATCGCGCTCTGACTCGAGCTCAATGCGAGAAATTTTGGTCAGGCGACGCAGACGCAACTCCAGAATGTAGTCAGTTTGTTCACTAGAGAGGCTAAAAACTTCTTGGAGGCGAGTTTTGGCGACACTGGCGTCATCTGAAGAGCGGATCAGGGCAATCACTTCGTCGATATCCACGATCGCCTTCAATAATCCCTCGACGAGATGCAGGCGTTCGCGGCGTTTGGTGAGGCGATATTGCGAGCGCCTGGTCACCACCGAGAGGCGGTGAGCA
Organism: Pontimonas sp.; assembly: GCA_017852615.1. Classification (GTDB taxonomy): domain Bacteria; phylum Actinomycetota; class Actinomycetes; order Actinomycetales; family Microbacteriaceae; genus Pontimonas. The sequence goes on from JAFMKX010000014.1 coordinate 5,327, forward strand.
ACATACACACGGAGAAGTTCCACCAGGCCGAGAGTCTGAGGTTGGCCTTCCACCAGAGCGACGGAGTTAATCGAAAAGCTTTCTTCTAACGGGGTTAGTCGATAGAGCTCACCGAGGACTGCTTCGGGGTCAAAACCACTCTTGATGGCGATGACCAGGCGTAAACCGTGATGGCGGTCAGTGAGGTCCGTGACATCGCTGATGCCGAGCAGCTTCTTAGCGTTGACCGCGTCTTTGATCTTGTCGATCACTCGCTCCGGTCCGACCAGGTAGGGCAGTTCAGTGACCACAAGTCCTGTTTTTCGGGGGCCGATGGATTCCACACTGACGCTCGCGCGCATTTTGAAGCTTCCGCGACCAGTGGCGTAGGCCTCGGTGATTCCCTCAAGCCCGACGATGGCACCGCCGGTGGGCAGGTCGGGCCCGGGCACAAACCTCATGAGGTCTTCCAGCGTTGCCTCAGGGTGCTCAATCAGGTGACGGGCCGCAGCCACTACCTCATGGACGTTATGCGGGGCCATGTTGGTGGCCATTCCCACAGCAATCCCGCTGGCGCCATTGATCAGCAAGTGCGGCAGTGCTGCCGGTAAGACACTGGGTTGCGTGAGCTGATTATCGTAATTGGGGATGAAGTCGACTACGTCCTCATCCAGGTTTTCCACCATGGCAATGGCCGCTGGCATGAGCCGCGCCTCGGTGTATCGCGCCGCTGCCGGTCCATCATCCAGAGAGCCAAAGTTGCCATGCCCGTCGATCATCGGTACGCGCATGCTAAACGACTGAGAGAGTCGAACTAGGGCGTCATAAATCGCGCTGTCACCGTGGGGGTGCAGCTTTCCCATCACGTCCCCGACTACTCGGGCTGACTTGACGTGGCCCTTTTCTGGAGTGAGACCCATCTGGGACATTTGGTAAATGATCCGTCGCTGCACCGGCTTGAGGCCGTCTCTGGCATCCGGGAGCGCCCGGGAATAGATCACGGAATAGGCATACTCAAGGAACGACCCCTGCATCTCATCTGTGAGCTCGACATCAACGATGCGTTCGCTTCCAGAATCGGGCGAGGCGTCCACGGGGGGCGCGGGAGTGGCAGTCATAGGATGGCGCCTATGGTACTCGTCCCGCTGGCAACCACGCTCAGGCTTGCCGATATCCTCTCGAGTTCGCTCAGCGCACTCCACGGACAGAGCAATCCCTTGGACTTGGGGCCGGTAAAAAGAGCAGCCGTGTTAGTCGTTGATGGACTCGGCGCCCACAATCTTCGGGGGGTTTCTGGGCATGCTCGATGGTTGAGTTCGCGGTGGGCTAGCCGAGGTCTCAGTGCTGATGCGGGATTTCCTTCGACGACGGCCAGTGCGCTGACCACCCTCACCACGGGTGTGGAGCCTGGCCAACACGGAATCGCCGGCTACACACTGCGCGACCCTGACTCAGGTGTCCTGATCAACCATCTCAAGTCGTGGCGCCCCCATGTGGACCCCGACACCTGGCAGCGGGTTCCCACGCTGTTTGAGCGGGCCCACCACGATGGCATCGCCTCCCTTGCTCTGGGGGAGCCGCGCTTTCAGGGCAGTGACTTCACCCTGGCAACCTGGCGTGGTGCTCAGTTCCAGGGAGTGAATTCCCTTCCGGCACAGGGTGTGGCGCTTCGGGAGTTTTTTGATAGTCACGATTCCGCGCTTGCCTACCTGTATTGGCCGGCGCTGGATCGAACGGGACACTCGAGCGGTTGCGGTTCGCTTTCCTGGACTCACCGTTTAGAGGAATTGGATCAGTGGGGTCGTGAGATTGAATCCCTCCTGCACGAGGATGAGGGGCTCATTATTACTGCAGACCACGGGATGGTAGATATTGCGCCCGAGGGCAAAATTTTCATCGATGAAGGGTCCCCGCTGCTCGAGAATGTGGCCGCGTGGGGTGGGGAGCCCAGGGCAGTGCAGCTCTATGCCACTACTCCTGATGCCCGGGAAGACCTCGCTAGCGCCTGGCGTGAGACTCTGGGTGATGCCGCGTGGGTGATGACCCGTGACGAAGTTATCGAAGGGGGCCTACTGGGTCTCGTTGATCCGCAGGTGGCGCAACGTCTGGGTGATGTGGTGGTGGCCTGCCAGGGACATTCAGTCGTCTATCGCCGAGCACAGGCGAGCGCTACTTCCATGGCGATGGTGGGTCAACACGGCTCGGTGAGCGAGATAGAAAGGGAAATTCCGGTGATTCCCTTGGGTGCGTGGGCTTAGGCGGGGTCCTCGTCGCTTTTCGCACCAAAGACAATGTCATCCCAGCTGGGCATTTCCGATCGCTTAATTTTTCCGGTGGGCGGCGGTGTGGGGTCGTCATCCCCATCGTCATCAGAATCCTCGCCGGTGATGTTCGTCACCGACGCATCGTGGGAATCCTCCGAGGCGTCTACCAGTCGGATTCCTCCGGTGGCGGGATGGGCGCCTTTGGTGACATCATCGTCATGCTCTGGAGCGGGCTCTCGTTCGCCTCTCTTGCGGCGCAAGACCTCCAGAAGGTCTGCTGTGTCAGCCATCCGGGAATCCTCCGGGGTGGAGCGACCATAGGGGACAGGCTCCAGCAGTGGTCCGGTTTCCCCCAAGTCAGAGTCTTCAAAAATTTCTGAGTCGAAACGATCACGGGGCTGGGGGTCCACGACTGCTTGAAGTTTGGGAATCAGAGTGCTGGGCATGGGTTCATGACGAGACAAGACGCTGGCATCGTCGTTGAGAGGCTCTAGCTGCTGTTTTCTGGGGTCAAAGGACCAACGTGCGCGATGTTCCACTTCGCCTTCCTGGAAAACCACCTCCACGCGCCACCCCAGTTCTTCTCGCCAGGCACTCCAGGAGCCCTCCGTGGCCGAGATTTCGGCGAGGCGAGCTCGGACAGATTCCCCAAAGGTGCTTGATTCACCGCTGCGCATACTCACCGGTGCGGTGAGGGCCTGGTCAATAACAAATTCGCGCTCGGAGAGCACGGCGCCTTCAAACTTTTGCACATAGGACAGTTCTTCCCCGGTGAGGTCGGCAACTTCTTGGGAACTGAGGCCTCGACGAATATGGGCCTGGATTTCCTTGGGTCCGGTTTTGTGTGAAGTGCCAGAGGACGTGGGGCGGCGGCGAAGAGCATCGGTGAGAGCTTCCGTTACCGGCACGTAATAGCGAACTCCATCCTCAGAAACCAGGACTAACTGGTCACCCTCTACACCGACCACGCCGAGATTTGTCATTGGTTGTGCCACCATCCTCTTAGAACGTCCAACTTAGCTTGTCACGCATGCCCGGAAGTTTTCGCGATATTTATGGGTGTGGCGCGCACGCGAGTCTGCGGTTCCAGATACCCTGTAGCCCGATTGACGGTGTGGGTTTGCCTTTTCCAAGCTTCATCAGGCAAACTATCGCCGCACTTCACATCACCCAAAGATTGAGGGAGTAAGCCTAGATGGCCACCGATTACGACGCACCGCGCAAGTCTGAAGAGGACACCGAGTCCATTCAGGCTTTGCAGGAACGTGTGCCCGACAAGCTCTCTGGCGTTGTCGACTCCGAAGATGCTGACAACCTGGGTTCGCTCGAGCTTGCTGGACAGGACCTTGCTAACGTTGAACTCGACGTTGTCGTACTGCCACCCCAAGCCGATGAGTTCACCTGTGTGGAGTGTTTCTTGGTGAAACACCGCTCGCAGCGCGACCACGAAAGCAAGCTAGGGCCTGTCTGCCAGGAGTGCTCGCGCTAGTTCTGTTCTACTCGCTCAAGGGCGTGTGCCAGTTGTGCGGGTCTCCTGCTCGAGATTAGCCAATATGGCGTCGGATCTTGGGGATCGTTGAGCGTGACCTTAACCACCGGGTCTATCCATCCGCGCAGAACCAACCATGCTCGGGCATCGAGCCCCGTGCCACGTTGCACCCGGGCATCGTCCTTGTCGTAGACATCCACTCGGGCGATGAAAGAGCGTTCAATACTCGCCGAACCAGCGCTCAGTTGCTCGGCAGAGACGGTGATCACCGGTGCGCTCAGCCACAACAGTGCCACTGACCCCCACCACAAGACCAGCCCCACCGCAATTCCCACAGCCGGGTTCAGCGGTAGGAAAATTAGCAGTGAGCCAGGCAGTAACAGGCCTAGGGCAACGACGAGCCACCAGGCGGGAGAAAGTCGTTCGCGGTAGGAGTACATAGCTCTATTGGACCACGTATACCCTGGGGACGTGGAAAAACCCGACGCGCCTGATGTCCTGATCACGGGAGTAGTGCCGCACTTTGCCCATCCCGGTGATGCCGGCGCTGACCTGTGTTCGAGCGAGGCACTGACGCTCGAGCCGGGGGAGCGGGCGCTGGTCGCCACCGGGACCTTCCTGGCGCTACCGCCTGGTTACGCTGCCTTTGTGATGCCGCGCAGTGGTCTCGCCCTGAAACACGGCATTGGGCTGGTGAATTCACCCGGTGTTATCGATGCCGGCTATCGGGGAGAAATCAAGGTGGTGTTGATCAATCACGATCGCAGCGAAGGTTTTAGTATTGAACCCGGTGATCGCATCGCCCAACTCGTTATTTCTCGCGTTGCTCAACCAATTTTCCATCCAGTGGAAAAACTTCCGCAGAGTGATCGCTCTGCAGGGGGTTTTGGATCTACTGGAATAGCCGCACCCAAGGAGTCTTCGTGACCACTATTCCCACCACCGTCGACGACTTTGCGGGGGAGTATGAGAAATCTGCTCCTGCCGACCGCGCGACCGAAGGTCCGCTGGATGAAGTCGAAGCCGGAGCGATTAAGCCTGCTGTGGATCTCGGCAGCCTGCGCATTGACCCCAAACGGGGGATGCAACTTCGCTTGGAGGTAGATAAGTCCAATAACCGTGCCGTGGCAGTCACCCTGGAATATGAAGGCTCCACGTTGCAGTTGCAACCCTTCGCCGCTCCACGCTCCTCGGGTCTGTGGCATGGAATTCGGTCCCAAATTATGGACCAAATCATCAAACAAGGTGGCAAAGCCACCGAGGTTGAGGGCCTGTTTGGCCCGGAAGTGAAGGCCATCGTTCCCGTGCAAGCGGGGGGATCTTTTAGCACCCGGGCGGTGCGTTTTGTGGGAATTGATGGTCCCCGGTGGTTTTTGCGAGCCGTGATTGGTGGTCACGCGGCGAAGTATGCGACTGAGGCGGAGACTATTCACCAGATGATCAGAAACGTGGTGGTGGTGCGCGGCTCCATCCCGATGCCTCCGCGGGAATTGTTGCCTTTGCGGGTTCCCGCAACCTCCGACTCCGAGCAGGCCGCGCCGGTGACCGATGTCGCACTCTGACGAGCCCCAAGAAAGACCAGCACAGTTTTTCCAGGCGCTCTCGGGTAGTGCTCTTGCCAGTGTGCACCCGGGTGAGGAGCCCTCTCTCTCGGCACTGTGGGCTGCGGTGGGCAAGACACGCGGGCTCGTGGAGGCTTTGCTTCCCGGTGTGGGATTTCTCACTGTCTACGCTCTGAGCGCCGATGTGGTGCTCTCGGTCAGCGCACCCGTTATTGCAGCGATTGCGTTCATCCTGGTCCGAATGATTCAACGAAGCCCGGTGTTGCCGGCGTTAGCCGGGTTGGTCGGGATTGTCGCTTCTGCAGCAGTGGCGCTGAGTTCAGGCCGAGCGGAAGACAATTTTGTCCTTGGTTTTTATGTCAACGGCGTATGGATCGCAGCTCTGATCGTGTCCCTGGTGCTGCGTCGACCCCTGATGGGCTGGTTGGCGGCCACCCTGGTGGGAGATCAGCGCTGGCGCGAGCTTCCGGCAACCAAGAGCGTTGGCACCGTGGCTACCTGGATGTGGTTGGCCATGTTTATCGCCCGTTTAGGTGTTCAGTTGCCCTTGTATTACGCAGGCGAAGTTAGCGCTTTGGCTTTGGCCAAACTGTTGATGGGAATCCCGCTGTATGCCACTGTCTTGTGGCTCACCTGGTTGCTCTTTAGGGCGGTGTATCACTCCGGTGCCCCAGCGGCACAGTGATAGTATTTATCTCGATATAAAGATAATTCCCCGTGGTGGGCAGGTTAGGAGCCAAAGTGACCTCTCTCAATAGTTTTTCTGCACGTGACACCTTGAGCGTGGGGGAGAGTGACTACGAAATCTTCCGTGTCGATGCTGTTGCTGGTCACGAGACGCTGCCCTTTAGCCTCAAGGTCCTGTTGGAAAACCTGTTGCGCACCGAAGATGGCGCCAACATCACCCAAGAGCAGATCACGGCGATGGGGAATTGGGATCACACTGCTGAGCCCTCCACTGAAATTCAGTTCACTCCCGCTCGCGTGATTTTGCAGGACTTCACCGGTGTTCCCTGCATCGTCGATCTCGCCACGATGCGCGAGGCCATTGTCGACCTGGGCGGGGACCCTCAGAAGGTCAACCCCCTCTCGCCAGCAGAACTCGTGATTGATCACTCTGTGATTGCCGATTTGTTCGGACAGCCTGACTCCTTCACCCGAAATGTCGACATTGAGTATGAACGCAATGGCGAGCGCTACCAATTCCTTCGCTGGGGTCAAACCGCATTCGATAACTTCAAGGTGGTACCTCCGGGCACCGGAATTGTGCACCAGGTCAATATTGAAAACCTTGCCAAGGTGACCTACACCAAAAACATCGATGGTGTGGTTCAGGCCTTCCCCGACACCTGTGTGGGAACTGACTCCCACACCACCATGGTCAATGGCCTGGGCGTTCTGGGCTGGGGAGTCGGCGGTATTGAAGCGGAAGCGGCCATGCTGGGTCAGCCCGTGTCGATGCTCATTCCCCGCGTTGTCGGTTTCAAACTCACCGGGGAAATCCCCGCTGGAGTTACCGCAACCGACGTGGTGCTGACCATTACCCAAATGCTTCGTGAGCACGGCGTGGTGGGCAAGTTTGTGGAGTTCTATGGAGCCGGTGTAGGAAGTGTCCCACTGGCCAACCGGGCAACCATTGGCAACATGAGCCCCGAGTTTGGCTCGACTGCGGCCATGTTCCCCATTGATGAGGTGACCTTGGGTTACCTGCGTCTCACCGGGCGCAGTGCACAGCAGATTGATTTGGTCGAGGCGTATGCCAAAGCCCAGGGTCTGTGGCACGATCCCGCCCGCGAGCCTCGCTATAGCGAATACATGGAGCTTGATCTTTCCACCGTGGTGCCGAGCATTGCCGGGCCTCGACGTCCGCAGGATCGCATTGAACTCGATGTCGCTCAGGATAAATTCCACGCCGATGTGGCTGAATTCCTCTCTGACAAGACCGCCACCTCCGGGGTTCCCGTCACCGTGGGATCTGAAAGCTTCGAGTTGGAAAACGGCGCCGTCACGATTGCGGCCATCACCTCGTGTACCAACACCTCCAACCCCTCGGTCATGCTCGCTGCCGGTCTTTTGGCCAGAAACGCTGCGCGCAAGGGTTTGAAGTCCAAGCCGTGGGTGAAGACAACCTTGGCGCCGGGCAGCAAAGTGGTCACCGATTACTACGAAAAAGCCGGTTTGATGGATGACCTCGAGGCTTTGGGCTTTTATCTGGTGGGATATGGATGCACCACCTGCATTGGTAACTCAGGACCCCTGGAACCGGAGATTTCTCAGGCTGTTAACGACAACGACTTAGCCGTCACGGCAGTTCTCTCGGGGAATCGAAACTTTGAGGGCCGCATCAATCCTGATGTGAAAATGAACTACCTCGCCAGCCCACCCCTGGTCATCGCCTATGCGTTGGCCGGAACGATGGACTTCGACTTCGATAAGCAGGCGCTCGGCGTTGATGACTCAGGCGCTGAGGTATTCCTGGCCGATATTTGGCCCGATGCTGTTGAGGTTCAGTCCACGATCGATTCGTCGATCGACACTGAGATGTTTGTGACCCAGTACGCCAGCGTCTTTGATGGCGACGAGCGCTGGAAGTCTTTGCCGACTCCGACCGGAGACACCTTCGAGTGGAACTCTTCCTCCACCTACGTGCGCAAGCCACCGTACTTCGAGGGTATGACTCTCGAGCCCAAGCCCGTGGTGGATATCACTAACGCTCGAGTGCTGGCCCTTCTGGGGGATTCGGTGACGACCGACCACATCAGCCCTGCTGGGTCGATTAAGGCTGACTCACCGGCGGGTAAATACCTCAGTGAGAATGGCATTGACCGCTTGGATTACAACTCCTATGGCTCTCGTCGCGGTAACCACGAGGTCATGATTCGCGGCACTTTTGCCAACATTCGTCTGAAAAACAAGCTTCTTGATGGTGTCGAGGGTGGATTCACCCGCGACTTCACGACTGCTGGTGGCGACCAAACCAGCATTTATGAAGCATCAGAACACTACAAAGCAGCCGGTACCGATCTGGTTATTTTTGCTGGCAAAGAATACGGTTCAGGGTCCTCCCGAGACTGGGCAGCCAAGGGAACAAGCCTGCTGGGTGTTCGAGCCGTCATTGCCGAGAGCTTCGAGCGTATTCACCGCTCCAACCTCATTGGTATGGGAGTGATTCCGCTGCAGTTCCCCCAAGGTCAGAGTGCTGCGTCACTGGGACTCGAGGGCACCGAAACAGTGAGCATCGTAGGAATTGATGCGATCAATAACGGAGCTGTCCCCGCCACGCTCACCGTCACGGCTGTTCCCAGTGAGCATTCCGTGGGTAAGGAAACCATCACCTTCGAGGCAGTGGTGCGGATTGATACCCCCGCAGAAGCTGACTACTACCGAAACGGTGGAATCCTGCACTACGTGCTGCGCTCGCTACTCTAAGCCAGCTCCCAGGTTAACGAGCGTTTTCGCTTCCACCCAGACGTAAGCTAGGGATATGGCACTTCTCGAGTCGATTAATTCCCCCAGGGACCTTGAGGGTCTGTCCCTGGAGCAATTAGAAGCCTTGGCTAGCGAGATTAGGGATTTTCTGATTTCAGAAGTTTCCCGCACTGGCGGACACCTGGGTCCAAATTTGGGTGTCGTCGAGCTCACCATCGCCCTTCATCGGGTTTTTGATTCACCGCAGGACCCGATCATCTGGGATACCGGGCACCAGTCGTATGTTCACAAGATCCTCACCGGGCGCAAGGACTTTTCGCAGCTGCGGGCAAAAGGTGGAATGGCGGGATACCCCCAACGCAGCGAGTCAGAGCATGACATCGTGGAAAGCTCTCACGCTTCGAGCAGCCTGAGCTGGGCCGAAGGAATTTCTCGGGCTTTTCAGATGACCGGTCAGGATGACCGCTACGTCGTGGCTGTTGTCGGAGATGGCGCTCTCACCGGCGGTATGACCTGGGAAGCTCTGAACAATATTTCGCACGATAACGAGCGCAACCTGATTCTGGTGGTCAATGACAACGGGCGCTCTTATGCGCCCACCATTGGAGGCGTTGCCCGGTTCCTCTCTAAGGTGCGCGCCCAGGGTTCCTATCGAGCTTTCAAGTCCTCTGCCGAGCGCTTTTTCGGTCTCTTTGGCGCACCAGGGCGGTCCCTCTACCGAGGCCTTCGCGGGGGAACGAGAGGGTTCCTCTCCCGCTTCGCCAATAACGAAGACCTCTATTCCAACCTCGATATCAAGTATCTGGGGCCCATCGATGGGCACAACATCGAAGACATTGAAGTAGCTCTCAACCAAGCCAAGCAAAAAAGTGCGCCGGTCATTGTCCACGTGATTACCGAAAAAGGTCGAGGCTACGCTCCTGCGCGCAATGATGAGGCTGACCAATTTCACGCGGTGGGCCAGATTGATCCCGCCACCGGGGAAAACATGGAGTCCTCGGACGCCCCCTCGTGGACCAGCGTGTTTGCTGAGGAAATGGTGACCCTGGCTGATGCTCACCCTCGGGTGATGGGTATCACCGCTGCCATGCTTCGCCCCACGGGGCTCTACCGCATGGCGCAAAAGTATCCCGAGCGAGTGGTCGACGTGGGCATTGCAGAACAGCACGCCGTGACCAGTGCTGCCGGTTTGGCCTATGGCGGAATGCACCCGGTCGTCGCGGTCTATGCAACGTTTATTAACCGGGCTTTTGACCAGGTGCTGATGGATGTTGCCCTCCATCGTGCGGGTGTGACGTTTGTGCTTGATCGCGCTGGGGTGACTGGCCCTGATGGTCCCAGTCACCACGGAATGTGGGATCTTTCGATTTTGCAAGTGGTGCCCCACATCCGCCTAGCAGCACCTCGCGATGCCAAGAGACTTCGGGAAGAACTCCAGGAAGCAGTCGCTATTGACGATGCTCCCACGGTAATTCGATTCCCGAAAGGGTCTGTCGCACCGGAGCTTGAGGCCACCCGTCGCACTGCCGATGGTGTCGATGTGTTAGCGGAAGCTCCTCATCAGGATGTCCTGATTGTTGCGGTGGGTCCGATGGCTCACATGGCCATGGATGTCAGAGCACGCCTAGCCGATCAAGGAATTGGGGCTACCGTTGTGGATCCTCGGTGGGTAGTGCCCGTGGCCCCCAGCATTGTCGAAATGGCCAGAAACCACCGCATCGTGGTCAGTATCGAAGATGGAATTCGGGTTGGTGGAGTTGGCACGCGGATTCGTCAAGAGCTCCGGGCTGCTGGCGTGGATACTGCCGTGGATGAAATCGGTCTGCCGGATGAATTCTTAGACCACGCCTCCCGGGGTGAAATCCTCGAATCCACGGGACTCACTTCCCAACACATCGCACGGAACCTGGTTGCCCAGGTACTCGGTATGAAGGTTCCCGTTGCCAGGCCTCTGCCCGAGGAAGCCAGCGAGGATAGCGCCCTCAACGAAGCTCAGGACTCAACCCAGCGCGACTAACTCACTCCGCGAATGGGGGGTGTGTGGAAAGTCCTGCCTCGCGCGCTCTCGCTTGCTCCAACCCGGTCAAGATACGGTGTGAGGCCCCCCATTAAGAACGGCCAGCCGGCGCCTAAAATCATGGCGACATCGATATCTTCGGGGCTTTCGACCACCCCTTCTTCCAGCATGCGCCACACTTCATCCGCTAGTCCCTCATGGACGCGATTGCGAAGTTCTTGTGCTGAATACCCCTTACCCGAACCCACCAACGCCTGGGCGCTGGAACTAACTCCTTTGATTTTCTTCTGGGAGTCGCGGTCATAAATTTTCCCCAGGCCTACCAGCGTGACTAAGGCCTCGCTGTCGAAGAATCGATCAGGGAACGCCTTGTGGTGAGTAGCCAATACGTGAGCACCCACTTGCAGCCCCACGAGCTCCAGGAGTTCAAACGGGCCCATCGGCAACCCCAGTGGTTGAACCGACTCGTCGACTACGTCATACGGGGTTCCCATTTCCACGGCATGCATGGCCTCGCCCAGGAGCTTTGCCAGCAAGCGATTCACCACAAATCCTGTGGTGTCAGCGGTCACGATGGCGGTCTTACGCAACTTGTTGACCACCGATACTGCTGTTGCGAGAGCCACGTCGGAGGTTGTGTGTGCTTTGACTACCTCGACTAGCGGCATTACCGCCACTGGGTTGAAGAAATGAATTCCCACCATGCGCTGGGGGTGTTTCAAGACGCTGGCGATGTCTCCGATGGCTAGCGACGAGGTGTTAGAAGCAAGTATTGCCTCGGGGGAGACGTGTTGTTCTAATTCACTAAAGACAGATCGCTTAACTTCCAGTTCTTCAAAGACAGCCTCGATGACGAGGTCGCACTGGGCAAAATCAGCCATGTCCGTCGTGCCGTGGACTAAGGCGCTTAGTTTATTCAGCGCGTCGGAGTGAAGGCGTCCCTTGGTGTGCAGTGTCTGTAACTCGGCTTTGATCCATGACGTCGCGTCATCTACTCGTTCCTGGGAAACATCGCTGATCACCAGGGGAACCTCTAAGCGGCGCAGTAATTGCAAAGCAAACTGACGGGCCATGAGTCCGCCGCCGACAACCCCCGCTTTGGTGACGGGTTGAGCCAGCTTTTTATCCGGTGCACCAGGCGTGTTTTTCTGACGTTTTTGCACCAGCATGAAGGCATACACACTGGCTCGGAACTGGTCGCCTGCGATGAGCTCGGCAAGAACCTTGTCTTCGGCAGCGAACCCCTGGGCCTTGGTGGAGGATTTGGCGGCAGCCATCAAATCCAGCGCGGCATAGGGAGATAGCGCGACGGTGCCAATCTTTTCTCGCAGCGCTTTTCGTGCGGCGTTGATCGCAATAGGCCACACCGTGGCACGCTCCAGCGCCGAAGGCGCGTGCGGACGTTTCACTTTGCGTGTGCCCGCTACTACCTCATCGGCAAAGCGCAGTGATTCTTCGAGGAATCGCGCAGGGGGGAACATCGCATCGGCAATTCCCAGCTCGAGTGCCTGGGCGGGAGAGAGGGTTCGGTTGGTTTTGAGCGGGTTTTCGATCATGACCGTCAGCGCATTGCGCACCCCAATCAGGTTGGGTAACAACCAGGCGCCACCCCATCCGGGAATAAGACCTAGGAACACTTCAGGTAAGGCCAGGGCAGCAGCAGAACTAGACACCGTTCGGTAATCAGAGTTGAGCGCGATTTCCAGGCCACCACCCAACGCGAGTCCATTAATGAAACAAAAGGAGGGAACACCGAGTTCGCCTAGGAGACCCAGGGTCTGGTGTCCAAGTTTGACCATCACCACACCGGTTGCTTTGTCTGGGATGTCGCCGACCTTGGACAGGTCAGCACCTGCGGCCAGAATAAAAGGATTTCCCGTGATGGCGGCAGCCTGGATCTCGCCCGCAGCTGCTTGGGCCTGGACTGTGAGCAAGGTGTCTCGAAGTTCCACCAAACCCTGAGGGCCGAGGGTATTTGGCCTGGTGTGGTCTTTGCCGTTATCTAAGGTGATGAGCGCCATCGTGCCCCGAGTGTGGGGCATGGGCACGTGGCGGAGGTAGCTGTGGGTGACGACCTCATCCGTGGCGTGGGCCAGAAGCGGTGAGGGATCAAGAGAGTCATATTGGCTCACCGCGCTATGGGACATTTAGCGACCTCCCGTGAAGTGCGGGTTTTCCCAGATCACACTGCCGCCCTGGCCAAGCCCCACACACATCGCGGTGAGGCCATAACGCACCTCGGGGTGGGCTTCGAACTGGTGCGCCAGTTGAATCATCAACCGCACCCCTGATGCCGCAAGAGGGTGTCCCACAGCAATGGCGCCACCGTAGGGGTTCACTCGGGGGTCTTCATCGTCGATGCCGAAGTGATCGAGCAGACTAAGGACCTGAACGGCAAAGGCTTCATTGAGTTCAAATAGCCCTATGTCGTCGATGGTCAAACCTGCTTTAGCGAGCGCCTTTTCGGTGGAGGGAATAGGACCGAGGCCCATGACTTCAGGTTCTACTCCGGCGAAGGCGAAAGACACCATCTTCATTTTTATGGGAAGACCGAGCTCCCGGGCGAAAGAGCCAGAGGCGATTGCGGCGATGGTGGCGCCATCCGTGAGAGGTGAGGCGTTACCCGCGGTGACCTTGCCGTGGGGCCTAAACGGGGTCTTGAGCGCGGCAAGACCCTCCATTGTGGTCTCCGGTCGACGCCCCTCGTCTTCGCTGGCGAGGCCGTAGCCTTCGTCACTGCGTGTGGCGACCGGGATGAGGTCGGGTTGAATGTGTCCCGCTTGGTAGGCGGCTTCGAGTTTGAGTTGTGAGGCCATGCCAAAACGATCTGCGCGTTCCTTCGTCAAGCTTGGGAATCGATCATGCAGCCGCTCAGCCGTGATTCCCATGTTGAGCGCGTCAGGACTGACCAACTTTTCGGAAAGGAATCGTGGGTTGGGGTCGACATCTCCTCCCAGAGGGTGGCGACCCATGTGCTCCACGCCACCGGCTAGGGCGAGGTCGTACGCGCCAAAAGCGATGGCCCCTGCCACGGTGGTCACTGCCGTCATGGCACCGGCGCACATCCGGTCGATGGCATAGCCGGGAACACTGAGGGGAAGTCCCGCCAGAATGGCCGTGGTGCGACCGAGGGTGAGCCCCTGGTCACCGGATTGGGTGGTGGCGGCTACCGCGACATCGTCGATGCGATCGTGGGGGATACCGGGGTTTCGCTCCAGCAGTCCCATCATGGCCGAGACCATCAGGTCATCCGCGCGTGTGCGCCAATACATTCCCTTTTCGCCGGCGCGACCAAAAGGTGTGCGCACCCCGTCAACAAAAACGACATCGTTTTCTGGCATAGCTAGACCTTCCGTTGGCTAGTCACCATGGTAGGCACAAACGCTCCCGGTGGGGAACTACGTCACGATTTCTACGAAAGAGGGGCGCTGGTATCGGGTGTCTTTTGGCGGGCGTCCACAAATGCTTGCGACAGGGCCTCGGCGACAAGGTTAATCTGCCACTGCCTGGCACCTTTGTCGTGAAGAAAAGAAGCCAGCGTTTCTGGGCTCGTGTCCGCGGGTGGTTCCCAACACACTCTGCGGAGATAATCCGGGGTGAGAAGGTTCTCCGCCGGAATGTTGTGCTCTTCTGCCACTTTCGCCAAAGCTTCTTTGGCGGCTTGGAAACGGGCGTGGGCCTCAGGGTTCTTGTCCGACCAGATTCGAGGCGGAGGAGGACCCTCAGCTGGTACCCGGGCGGCGGGGAGGTCCTCCGCAGTGCGACCTCGCTCGAGAGCATTCCACCAGCGATCGAGTTGAGAGCGAGAGGCGCGACCGTGGAACGCCTTGATTCCGGCTAAGGCACCTTTGCTGGTGGGGTTGGCCAACACCGCTGCCACTAGCGAGCGATCCGGGACGAGTCGCCCAGGCGAGGTGTCGACCTCCTTGGCATAGTCTTCTCGGGCAAGCCAGAGTTCGCGAGCAATAGCGAGCGCGCGAGCACCTCGAACCTGGTGAAGGCCCGAAAGCCTGCGCCAGGGCTCTGCGCGGGGAGTGGGGCCTGGAAGGTTGAGTTGGGCCGCAAATTCTTCTCGCGCAATGTCTAGCTTGTTGCTCTCGAGGAGAATGCGATGAATCTGGTCTCGCACCTGAGGAAGCAATTCCACATCGAGGGCGGCATAGGAAAGCCACTGTTCGGGAAGCGGTCGTGTGGACCAGTCAGCCGCAGAGTGTTCTTTGGCAAGTCCCAGGCCCAACACATCTTCCACAACGCCTTGTAATCCCACCCGGGGTAAACCCGCTAGACGGGCTCCCAGCTCTGTATCAAAGAGATTCCTCGGTTCCACCCCGACTTCGCGCAGGCACGCAAGATCCTGATGAGCGGCGTGCAAAATCCATTCCACGTCCCCCAACTCCGCAGTGAGGTCGCTGAGGTCGGAAAGCCCCACCGGATCAAAGAGATAGTTCGCACTTCCCTCGCGATAAGCCTGGACGAGATAGGCACGCTGGGAATAGCGAAACCCACTAGCGCGTTCCGCATCGAGCGCCAGGGGTCCACTGGCTTGATTGAGATCATCTAGGGCGCGTCGGAAATCACTAGCGTTGTCGACCAAAACGATGGGTGCCTTGAGAACCGCCGGGGGTAACTCGATAACGGGTTCTTCGTCGATGGTCTCACTCATGCGCCAGGTCGAACCCGAGGCATGGCACTAACCCCATCACTACTAGGGGGGAATCCTGCCAGCATGCACACAAATTCACTCCACGCCTCAAGGTGTGGCTGTAATTCACCATCAAGGGGACTCCACGAAGCGCGGACCTCAATCTGGGACCCTGTGCCCTCGGGCGAAAGATCCCCGAAACCGGTGGAAATCACCGTCGTGGTGGTTCCCGCCGCACGCGAATACTGCGCCTCGCGGTGATCGAGAGCATCGGTGAGCCAGGACCAGGCGACATCAGCCAGGAATTGGTCCGCGCCCATCGAAGGTTCAATTGGGGCCTGAGCGAAGACCACCATGCGAAAATTAGAGCCCCAGGCTTCCGGTCCGGCGGGGTCAAACAGGAGCACGAGACGTCCGGTTCCATATTCATCATCAGAACTCGCCCGCGAGGGTTCCACATCAGCCGCCCACGCGCGGGAGAAGGGCGCTAGTCCCTGGGGGGCGGCGGTATCGATGACCCGCAGTTCGCTGCGCAACTGTGCCTTGTCTGCCGAAGCCATTGCCTGGACAAATGCCTCAGGAATCTCCGCAGGGGGAGCCGCCTTGATCATGCCTCCAGAATAGGCAAGGTGAGCGGGCCTAGCTCGAGGGCACGCCGCGCACTCCCGTGCGCTGGAGGTAATACAACATCTGCGCATCATCACTAAACAGTGCGTCGAGATGCCAGCGGTCCACGCCGCCAGGCCACCATCGCGGGGAACCTTGATGAGAATCTGTGGGCGGAGGGATCACCGACACCACTACTTCATCAATCACGGAAGAAAACAGCGACCAAATGGTGGGGCCACCCTCGATGAGGAGGTCGTGTCCCTGGACGTGGGACCCGATGGCCGCCTCGATATCCGAGCCCGTGGCACCGGTGGGCAATGCGAGAGGCTCGAAGGGGATATCCCCCAGTGTTCGTGCTGCCATTTCAAGAGCTTCGGCAGTGCCGGCGATTATCAGTCTCTCCGTGTCATTTCCTCTGATCAGGAGGCGGTGATCTGCGAGATCCCCGGTGGTGGTGAGCACGACCAACGGTGTCGTGTGCGGCAGGGGGATAGTCTCGCGCCGAATGGTCTGGGCGCCTACGACCACCGCGTCGCAGTTTTCACGCAGAAGATGCAGCAGAGCGCGATCTGCTCCTTGGGTGAGCGAATTTGTCGTGCCATCAAGACCCACAACGTCGTCCGCTGAATTCGTCACCATCATCGCTCGCACCCACTGGCGATGGGGAGGTGTGAATATCTCCCAAATCTCATCTCGTCCCTCCTCGGTGGAGAGACTCAGCGTTCTCGCCGGAGGGGGCATTACTCGATAAAGGTTCACTGGCCGGTGGCTTCTTCTACTTGACGCTTAATTCGCCAGAGCATGCCCGACATTCCCCGCAGACGCAACATGCTCACGGCATTTTGAAGGCCTAGTTGCAGGGGGAAATCAGCCGGTACCGCGAGAACCTGCTCTGGTGTCATACCGCGAAGCCCCTGCACCAGGATCGAGGCAAAACCCCTGGTGGTGGGAGATTCCGGGGGAGCAGTGGCATAGACGACTACTTCGTGTGGTTGCGCATCCACCGTGATGAACACCGGTGATTGGCATTCCTCTACGCGCTCCCAGGCCTCTGGGTCCACCCGGTCTTCGGGCACCTCGGGCAGTGAATCAGAAAACTCCAGGAGAAGCTGCAAACGATCAGGAACCCCCAGAGCCAGGAAGTCATCCCGGATGGTGGCCAAATTAGTGGGCAGGGCCTCGTCGCTGGGGGACATGCTGGCTAGGGAGCGTTGCCGGGTTCTTCGCCGGTCACAATGGGAACGCGGACTGCCGAGCCCCACTCTGTCCAGGAACCGTCATAGTTGCGCACCGAATCAAAACCAAGGAGATACTTCATCACAAACCAGGTGTGGCTGGAGCGCTCACCAATGCGGCAGTAGGTGATGACATCGTCACCGGGAACTATGCCCGAGTCTTCCAAATAGAGCTTGACGAGCTCCTGGTGGGAGCGAAAAGTACCATCCTCATTCGCTGCTTTAGCCCACGGAATGCTCAATGCCGTAGGAATGTGTCCTCCGCGAAGCGCTCCTTCTTCTGGGTAAGCAGGCATGTGGGTTCGCTCGCCGGTGTACTCCTCGGGGCTTCTCACGTCAATCAGGGGGCGCCCAAAGTGCTCCAGGACATCCTCTTTGAAGGCTCGAATGTCGTCATCGTGGCGGGTGACGACGGGATAGTCCGTGGAGTCGCGGTGAGGCAGGTCTCTCGTGATGGCGCGGCCCTGAGATATCCACGCTTCACGACCGCCGTTGAGCAAACGCACGTCTTCGTGCCCAAAAAGCGTGAACACCCACAGTGCGTAGGCTGCCCACCAGTTGCTTTTATCGCCATAAATCACGACGGTGTCCTCGCGAGAAATTCCCTTTGCCGACATTAACGCAGCGAAGGATTCGCCATCGAGGTAGTCCCGAATCACGGGATCGTTGAGCTCGGTGTGCCAGTCAATCTTGAGGGCACCGGGGATGTGCCCGGTTTCATACAGCAACACGTCTTCGTTGCTCTCCACAATCGCTAGGCCTGGCGTATCGAGGTTGTCTTCGAGCCAGCTAGTGGTCACCAATCGATCGGGTTGGGCGTAGTTGCTCAACTCAGGTGAGGGATCGGGGGCAATGGGCACAAAGGCTCCTTCGGTTCTCTCAGACTTCACAATAGGGACGACTACGCTAGAGCGCGATTGCTATTGTCCCATCGCACCCTGAATGGTATCGGGGAATGCTACGAAATGAGTCCCATGCCCCCGAGCGTGCAGAGCCTGCTCGATCGTCACCCCGTGATGTCGACCGAAGCCATGCTGGCCCATTTTGTGCCGCCCGCGCAGTTTCGTAACGCCAGTTTGGATAACTATGTCCCCAACCCAGATTTTCCTTCTCAAGCGCAGGC
>JAFMKX010000079.1 GCA_017852615.1 Pontimonas sp.
GCCGCCATGTGGCATCAAATACCCGGGCGCACCTACTACGGCACGTTTATCGAGTTCACTGCGTTGGTGGGGGTCTTGGGTTATCGCGGTGCTGTCGACCATCTCCGCGGCGCTCAACTCCTCGCGATCGATGAGTTCGAACTCGATGATCCCGGTGACACGATGGTGATGTCCCGCCTGTTGCAGGAACTGGTGGCGTCGGGAACTCGCCTTGCTGCGACCTCCAACACTCCACCGGCCGCACTGGGCGAAGGCCGCTTTGCCGCAGAGGATTTCTTGCGCGAAATTACCGCCCTGTCCGACAAATTCGAGACGATTCGCATTGATGGGGAGGACTATCGAAAACGCGATGTGGACGAGGAGGCGGTAGTCGTAGCCAACGCTGACCTGGATGAGGCCGTCTCTCAACGATCCGGAATCGTGGCACTCGATGATTTTTCCGCCGTCATTTCCCATCTGGCGACTATTCACCCCAGTCGATTCGTGGGCTTAGTCGAAGACTTAGACGCCGTGGTGTGGCGAGAGGTCACCGTATTACACAACCAGGGCGAAGCCTTGCGTTTAGTGGCGTTAGTGGACCGGCTCTATGACGCCAGAGTGGCGATCGTTAATAGCGGGGTAGGTCTCGATCACGTTTTTGACGACACCATGCTCCACGGTGGCTACCGTAAAAAATATCTGCGAGCGGTGTCGCGCATGATTGCGCTCACGCAGCTAGCCCAGGACCCTCAGGGCTCTGTGTAATACGAGGCGTTAAGGTACAACTAGCAACATTTCCGAGAAAAGAAGTGAGATATGGCCTCGTCCAAACCCGAATCCGCACGCAGTAACTATCTGGAAGCTCTGTGGATTGAACGCATTTTGCGTCAGGAAACCATCGGTGGTCTGATCATCGTGGCCGCTGCCGTGCTGGCGGTGGTGTTGGCGAACTCGCCCCTGGGTGAGACCTATTTCGGAATTCGAGATACCTATTTTTCGCTCGGGTTCGGTGATGCGTATTGGAAAATCAGTATCGGTCATTTGACGGCTGATGGCTTGCTGGCCATCTTCTTCTTCCTGGTGGGCCTTGAACTCAAGCGTGAATTTGTGGTCGGTGAATTACGCGACCCCAAAAAAGCTCTGGTTCCTGTGATCGCCGCCGTCGGTGGGGTCATCGTGCCGGCCCTGTTGTTTCTCTACATCACCAACGCACTGGGTGAGCCTGACGCCGCGCGCGGCTGGGCTATCCCCATTGCCACCGATATTGCGTTTGCTCTCGCGGTATTGGCCCTCGTGGGAACGTGGCTTCCGCTGGCACTGCGCACCTTTTTGCTCACCCTTGCGGTGGTCGATGACCTGATCGGCATCACCATCATTGCCGTGGTCTACACGGATGAAGTGATTTTGCTCAACCTCTTTTTCTCTTTGGTGTTTGTGGTGGCCTATGGCTTCTTAGCTCAGCGCTACCGCGAGCTCTTCCACTTGCGTCCAGGTGCGGCATGGGCAATCTTGCTCCCGCTGGGCCTCGTAGCGTGGTTTTTCATGTATCACTCGGGTGTACACGCCACGATCGCCGGGGTGCTCCTAGCGCTCACTGTTCCTGTCTTGCGACCTAAGAAAGAGCGGCTTGCTCACCCTGATCATTCCGGGGAGGCGTTGGCGGAAGTATTCGAGCACCGACTGCGTCCCCTCTCCGCGGGGATTGCCGTACCACTCTTCGCGTTCTTTGCCGCTGGGGTGAGTTTGTCGGGAGAGAAAGATTTCTGGTATCTCCTCACCTCGCCCGTGTCCTTGGGTATCTTGGCGGCCTTGATTGTGGGGAAAGCTTTGGGTGTCTTCGCGGCAACCTGGCTCGTGACCCGGATACCGGGTATCTCCCTTCCTCGCGGCATGGCTTGGATCGACCTTCTAGGAGTGTCGCTGTTGGCAGGGATTGGCTTTACGGTCTCGCTGCTCATTGGTGAGTTGAGTTTCGGTTTGGGCAGCATCTTCGCTGATGAAGCGAAGATTGGAATTTTGGTGGGAAGCGTTGTCGCGGCGGCGCTGGCGGCGGTGGTGCTTCTGAGCCGTAATCGCCATTACCGACGGGTCAAAGCTGCCGAGGCGATAGACCGTGACCGTGATGGCATTCCTGACGTATTCCAGGACGAACCGGAAACACGTTCTTAATATTTTCCCGAGGCTCGAAATAAACCTGTAACACCACAGAGCCTCTGGGGAAACCTTCACCCTGAACACTAAGTATCGTGCCCGGCGCATTCGCGCTGGGTGGGAGAACTAAGGCATAAGGGAGAACACAATGGATACCGGCCAATTAGCTTGGGGCATCACCGCGACAGCGCTGGTGTTGCTGATGACCCCCGGGGTCGCCTTCTTCTATGGAGGTTTAGTCAAGGCTAAGAGCGTTGTCAGCATGATGATGATGAGCTTTGGCGCACTCGCACTCGTCGGAGTGCTGTGGGTGCTGTATGGATACAACATGTCCGCAGTGGGAGATTCATTCCAGTTTGCTGGCAACCCATTGGTGAACATGGGGCTTGCTGGTCTGGGTAACGAAGACCTGCTCGGTGCCGCTTTTGGCGCCACGTTTGCGATTATCACCGTGGCGCTGATTTCCGGCGCGATTGCCGATAGGGCAAAGTTTGGCGCCTGGATGGTGTTTGCAGGTGTGTGGGCCACGGTGGTCTACTTCCCGGTGGCAGCCTGGGTATGGGGTGGCGGCTGGATTATGAACCTGGGCGACCTGCTCGGTGGTCTTCCTGGCGTCATTGACTACGCCGGTGGTACCGCAGTTCACATTAACGCCGGTGCTGCAGCATTGGCTCTCTCGATTGTGTTGGGTCGCCGTGTGGTGTTCCGCAAGGGTGCTCACAAGCCTCACAACGTTCCGCTGGTGCTCCTTGGTGCCGCACTTCTCTGGTTTGGCTGGTTTGGATTCAACGCGGGAGCCGAGTTCTTGGCAGAAGGAATGCCCGGCGTGGGCCTGATTGTGGTCAACACACTCGGTGCCACCGCTGCCGCCATCCTGGGGTGGATGATCGTCGAGAAGCTCAAGGACGGTAAGGCCACGGCAGTCGGTGCCGCCTCCGGAGCAGTCGCTGGTTTGGTTGCCATTACCCCGGCATGTGCCAACCTGACACCTGGTTTTGCCCTGGTGCTCGGTGTGGTTGCCGGAGTGGTCTCGGCCTTGGCCGTGGACTGGAAGTTCAAGTTGGGCTATGACGACTCTCTGGATGTCGTGGGCTTGCACTTGGTCTCGGGTCTGATCGGAACCCTGTTCCTCGGATTCTTCGCCATCGACACCGGATTGTTCACCGGCGGAGACTTCGGTCAGCTCACGGTCCAGGCGATTGCGGCCTTCGCAGTCTTGATCTACTCCTTCGTCGTGGCTCTGGTCTTGGGCTTCGCGATCGAGAAGACCATGGGCTTCCGCATCACTAGTGAAGACGAAGTTGCCGGTATCGACAACATTGTTCACGGTGAAGAGGGATACCAACTGGAAGAAGACGCTCGCGTCTAAGCCTTCCTAACTCGTGTGGGGCTCGCTTGGCGGGCCCCACACGTGTGTGTGGACGTAGTCTTAGTTTCATGACCGAACCCTCCACCACACGCCGGAGTTATGGCAGTGGAGTGGTCATTGGGGTCTTTTCCCTCTCCGGGGTGTGGCACCTGGTCTCTGCGGAATCTTTCCTGTGGTTGATGCCCACCTTCGTGCCCTTTCCCCTCGTGCTTGTGTACCTCAGTGGAATTGCGGAGCTTCTGTGTGCCGTGGGGTTACTGATGAGGTGGGGTATTGCTCCTGCGTTGACGGTGGCGACGCTGCTTGCCGTGTGGGTAGCGAATTGGTGGTACGCGCTGGACGTCACCGGCACCGAGTCGTGGTGGTTGGTCGCTCTTGCCTGGCTGAGAGTGCCCGGACAGCTTCCGTTGCTGTGGTGGGCGTGGCGAAGCCCCGGTAACCGCTGGAGAGGGCCTCAGGGAGCCTAGAATTGCGCAGTGCCTGAGCTAAGTTCTCTTCTCTCCTTCCTAGTGGTTGCCCTAGTGGTCATTGTCGTACCCGGGCCTAGCGTGGTGTTTGTTATTGGCCGGGCCATGATTCTGGGAACCAAAGGCGCGGTACTGAGCGTGTTGGGAAATGCCGCCGGGGTAGGCGTGCAAATTCTGGCGGTGGCGCTGGGCTTAGGACCCTGGGT